>JBAXHY010000008.1:0-28443 GCA_037138655.1 bacterium
GGCATACAAACTCGTTCTTATTACAAACATTTAAAGCCGTACCGAACTTTAATTGTTGATATTAGCGAACACAACGGCAACGAACAACATTACCAATGGTATGAAAATGCAGACGTATGCAAAGGTATGATTACCGACCAAGTGGCTAGAACCTTTTTAGAGGGCTTAGACGTAGTGCTAACAGCAGAAACGGCATATAGTCCTAACTTTTATGCTATTGCAAGGCAGATGGGCGTTAAAACGGTTTGTGTAGAGAACCCAGAGTTCTACGACCATATAGTTTACCCAAATATACAATTACCAGACGTGATTATTTTACCTAGTGTTTGGAAACAAGCAGAGATTACAGCACACGCAACCAGTAAAGGTTGCAAAGTTGTGCAGTTACACCACCCTGTAGACCGAGATGAGTTTAAGTATATAGAACGCACAAGAGTAGATTTTTTGCATATAGCAGGAAAACCAGCAACACAAGACAGGAACGGTACTTTTGATTTTATGCAAGCGTGTCCAACTGGAACGGTAACAACTCAAAGTGCAGACCTTGCACAACATTTACGCAGACAATATCGGCACAGCACAGTGTATACAAACATAAACGACCCAGTTAAGTTATACGAATTAGGTACAGTATTAGTAATGCCACGCAAATACGGTGGCAACTGTTTACCATTAAATGAAGCATTAAGCACAGGTATGCCAGTTATAATGCCAGACATATCACCAAATAACAATATTTTACCGATAGAGTGGCTAGTGCCTGCCACAATTACAGGCTTTTTTGAACCACGCACAAGGGTAGACATATACAGTACAAATATAAAATACCTATACGGTAAATTAGAGTGGCTTAAAACTTGCGACATTAAAGCCGAAAGTCAAAAGGCAAACGCAATAGCCGACACTATTAGCTGGAAAACATTATTGCCAGAATATGAGAGGGTGCTATATGGATAAAGAAATTGGTTATATAAAAATAGGTTCTTATGGTGGCTATAAAGTGTATGACAGAAAATACTGTATTGCTATATGGCAAATAGGAAAAGCAGAAATAATAATGCCTAAAGAAATAGCTAAAGTAATTATTAAAGAGATAGCAAAATTATTATGAACATACTTTGTATCGCACAAGTAGAGGACAGGGCAAACCTAGACAAACAAATTGCAAAACAAACAATGCAACCAACTAGGGTTATTTACTATGTTGATAAGCACCCAGCTAAAGGTATAGACGAAAGGCGCAAACGCATAGCCGTAAACCATAAAAGGTTAATGACGATTGTAGAAGCATATCAGCCAGACCTAGTATGGCAATTAGAGGGTGATGTAGATTTACCTGTTGGTTGTTTAGAAATATTAGTACAAAACTATTTAGAATTATCCGCTAAAGACGGCAAACATTTTGGCTATATTAGTGGTATACAAGTTGGCAGACACGGACTTTATTGCTTGGGTGCGTGGCGTAATTTTACACCAGATAGTTTTGAAAGTTTAGATTATACCCTAACAGGTATACAACAAATAGAAGCGACAGGCTTTTACTGTTTACTTGCACCTAAAGATGTATGGCTTAGTGGTAAATGTAGTTGGAATAATGAGCCTTATGGTTGTGATGTTGTTTGGGGTAGAAGTATTAAACAAAACAAGTACGTTAATATGAGCTTAACTATTGGGCATATTATTAAAGGTGGTATTATTAGACCAGAGCATAAAAGCACTACGACAGCAAAGTTTAGGAAAATAAACGATAAATGGGAGTATAAGGTTTTATGAAATTAAAAATAAGTGAGATTAAAAGTAATCCTGATAATCCTCGCATAATTAAAAGTGACGATTTTAGACGCTTAGTAAAAAGTATTACCGACTTCCCAGAAATGTCAGACATTAGACCTATTGTTATAAACAAAGAACACGTTATTCTTGGTGGCAATATGCGCTTTAAGGCTATGAAAGAAGCAGGCTGGAAAGAAGTACCAGTTATTATCGTAGATTGGACAGACGAAAAACAGCGTGAGTTTATTATTAAAGATAATATTAGTGGTGGATTGTGGGATTGGGATTTACTTGCAAATGAGTGGAACACTGACCAACTTATAGAGTGGGGCATAGAATTACCTGTAACCAATTTTGATGATGACGACGAAAACTTTGATGAAACAAACGAAACATCTAAAAACGAAGTGATTATTAAAATAAATAAAGATGATTACGAAAACATAAAACTAGAATTGTCAGATATTTTACAAACTGTAAAACATAGTATTATGTCGTGAATATTTTAGTTTACCCTATGTATTCAGTGGATAATATAAATGCAGATAGTAATTATATTATAATATCTAACTTAATTAGAGGACTATACAAAGAACATAATTTTGTATTACTTATAAATAAAAACTTAGCTTACGAAAAAGATGATTTATACAAATATTGTAAGATTGTCTACATAAACGCACCAACAGCTAAAAGAGATTTTGTAACTTGGTTTAATCCTAAACTGATTAGAACAATATGCAATAGGTATTCTATACAGTTAATATTTAATAATGTAGTAGAGCAAGGACACAATTTAAAATATATACACCCAACTTTAGACCAAAGTTGGTATATGAAAGTTATAAATTACCACCATTATAATATTCACCCTAGTTTCGGTGAAGCAATAGCGAACAGTATGAAAAACGTGCTATTAAACCAATTAACTGGTTCTTTACTTGTTGATGTAAACTACTTTCACACTAAACATAGTTATAATATGTTTAAAGATTGCTATAACGATTACTATATAAACGAAATTAAAAATGTCCACGTTGAATTAGGCAAGCACGCAGGAATAGCAGAAAAAGCAGATAAGTATCCTGTTTATACGTTTATTTATAATCACCGATTAGCTGGATATAAGAATTATGCTAAAACAATAGAGCTTTTTGATAGGCTATATTTAGAAAACCCTAACTTTAAAGTTTTATTTACTTGTGCAGATACAGCAAACGCCAGTAAAATAGAAAAACTGCCCTATGCAAACGTAGTAAGGTGCAATAATCATAAAGAATATTTAAAAATATTAGCAAAATGCCACGCAAATGTAACAAACAGCACTCACGAAACATATTGCATTAGTATCGCAGAAAGTATGCAAGCAGGACATCTTATAATTGCACCTAACGGAGTTACGTTCCCAGAATTATTAGGTAGTGATTACAAATACCTTTTTACGTCAGACGAACAGCAGTATAAAATGATGTTAGACGCAGTTACAAATAAAATCACAAATATAAAACATCAGCCATTAGATGAAGCGTTGCAAATTGACATTTATAGAAAATTATTAGATAAAGTACAATACGCTAAAAGACCACTGGAAAGAAGCAAACATAAGGATAAGTTTATAAAATTGTTTAACAAGTCAGTGATTGAAATACAAGACGCAACTAAAATATGCGCTAGCTTAAATCTGGCAACACAGTCATTTCCTAGTAATAAAGTTGCTTGTTTATTAGAGGACTTAGGTTATAAATATGAATTAAAAACTAACAATTGGCATAAATAGGATATAATACAACATTATGACTACAAAGCAAGGCGTTGAACGAAATATGAACATAAACCCAACAGGCAAGGGTGGTTTTAGGGATAATCCACAGAACCGTAGTGACGGTGGTTGGAAAAAAGAAAACACTATTAGTTACCAGTACAAGCGTTTTTTAAATATGACACCAGACGAGTTAATGGCTTTTAAAGACGTACCAAAAAACGAACGAACAGTAGCTATGGATATAGCGTACAGCCAAATATTAGCAAGCCGTAAATCGTTACCACACACTAAAGAGATTACAGACAGGACAGAGGGCAAAGCACCAATGTCAGTTGATGTTACAAGTAATGGCGAAACTATTAAAACAGCTTTAGTTGAGTTTATAGGTTTAGATGACGACAACAGCAAAAACACAGATTAGGTTTTTAGTACAGTTTAAGGAGTTATTCAATAAGAACTGGCGATACCTAGTATATTACGGTGGTCGTAGTAGTGGAAAAAGTACCAGCGTAGCGCTGGCATTGTTATTAAGAGGTCGTAACGACAAATTACGCATATTATGTACCAGAGAAATACAAAACACACTAGCAGATAGCGTACATAAATTACTTAAAGACCTTATAGATAAATACGAATTAAATGATTACGAAGTATTAAAAGACACTATACGCAATACAGTTACAGGCACAGAGTTTATATTTAAAGGCTTAAAACATAATATTAACGAGATTAAAAGTACAGAGGGTGTAGACATTTGTTGGGTAGAGGAAGCACAAAGCGTAACAAAGCAAAGTTTAGATATATTAACACCGACAATAAGAAAAGCTGGCAGTCAAATCATTGTTACATTTAACAGGTTTAACGAACTAGACCCAGTATATGTACACTTTGTAAACGGTAATCCACCTAACACTTATGTTCGTAAGGTAAATTATGACGCATTAGAAGCCGTTGGTTTATTGCCTGACGTTATTAAGTTAGAAATAGAAGCCGACAGAGATAATCCTAGTTTGTTTGCACACAAATGGTTAGGCGAACCAATAGAACAGTCAGACAAAGCTATTATTAGCCGAGATAAGGTAATGCAAGCTATGAACAGAACCGTTAGTGATGACGGCAAATTAGAAATAGGTGTAGACGTTGCTCGTATGGGTAATGACAGAACAGTATTTTGGAAACGTAAAGGCTTAAAAACTCTTAATATTAAAGAATTAACTAAACAGCGAACACCTGAAATATGCGACCATTTAGAACAGTTTGCAGATTTTGACAAAACAGTAACTATTAAGGTAGACGATACAGGCGTTGGTGGTGGCGTAACAGATGAAATGATGAAGCGTGGTTACGATATTGTACCTATAAACTTTGGTGGCGTTGCTTATGACAACGACAAATACCCAAACTGGATAAGTGAAGCGTGGTTCTATTTTAATGACATAATAGACACAATAGAATTGCCTATGCACAGTGAATTGTTAATGGAGTTAAGTACAAGAGCTTGGACACAGGACAACAAAGGAAAACGCAGGGTAGAGGGTAAGGCTGATTATAAGAAGCGTGGCTTTAGGTCGCCTGATTATGCCGACGCTTGCATTATTGCTTATTCTAATCCAGATTATGTTACGATAGACGATATTAGTATGTAGTGATAATATACAAAACAGAACACTTACAAGTGTCTTAAACTTGAGGACATAACTTGAAACAAAACTTTAGACAACGTGCAACATCAGCATATAAAGCACTAACAAATAGCCAACCTATAAATGCAGGTGGTTCTGTTATGCGAAATTATGCTAAACAGGCTAGTTTTAGACCACAAGAGCAATTAGTCGGAATTACATATAAAGCAATAGACAAAATAGGACAAAGTTTAAGCATTTACGAAGCCTATGTTTGCGACAATGCAGGCAAAGTAATAAACAATGACCCTATACTTAATCTTATCTATCAACCTAACCCAAACAATAACGGTAGTAACTTTACGCATACTTACGGTATGCTTTTTGAAATATACGGTGAAACATTTTGGTATTTAGCAAAAGGACAAACAGCAACAGGATTAAGTTCTGGTAAGGTTAAAGAAGTTTATTTATTAGACCCTGCCAGTGTTGAGGTGCAATTAGACAATGGTGTAGTTATCGGTTATATATTACACAAACAAAACGGAGATAAGATACCGTTTTTGCCAGAGGAGATTATTCACGACAAACGACCAAATCCATTTAATCCATTTAGAGGTATGTCAGTATTAGAACGTGCTGGTACTTATGTAGACATTGAAACAACTACTAGCCGTTTTACATTAAATTATATGCGTAACAATGCAAGCCCTAGTGGAATAGTAAGTTTGCCAAGTATGAGTAGCGAAACATTTAAACAATTTACGCAACAGTGGCGAGAGGGTTACGAGGGTGCAGAAAACGCAGGCAAAACAGCGTTTATTAGAGGTGGCGAAGCAGACTTTAAAGCCGTTGGTGCTACTTTGCACGACATTGACCAGAAAATTACCAGAGATATGGCAAAAGATGACGTGTTGATGATGTTTGATGTACCTAAACCTTTATTGGGTATGTCTGACGGTGCAGGTTTTGGTCGTGGTAATGTAGACAGTCTTAATTATATTTTTGCACAAAACAAAATAGAACCAATGATGTGTCGTTTAGATGATATCTGGACTAAGATTTATCGTATAAATAATCCAGCAAACACAAACAACTTAGTAGAACACGAAACACCGATACCAGAGGACAAAGAGTTTATTTTAAACAGCACTAAAGCAGGTGTTAATATATGGCTAACAGTTAATGAAGCAAGAGCCAGAGAAAACCTTGCACCGTTACCAGACGGAGATGTATTACACCCACCACAGTTTGTAAACCCTATGCAAACAGGCAAAACGGTTGTATTAAAAAAAAAGATATTAGCTAGTACAACATATAAAAGCAAACAAAGCAAAAACGAAAAACACCGTAAGCAGTCAGTAGCACTCACGCAAGAATATGCAGTATTAGTCAAGAAAGAAATAGCCAAGTTTGCACACAAACAGGGCAAAATTATTATTGCTAACATTGAACGAAGTTTAGGTAAAAGTATTAACAGAGTTACTAAAATAGGTGAGGAGTGGCTACCTAGCATTAAAGAGGAAGCAATTAAAATGGCAAAAATACTTGAACCATTATTGGTTGAGTTAGCTATTGCACAGGGCGACGGAACAAACGAGTTTTTAGGCGTAACAGGAGAGTTTTTTGCATTAACTCCTGAAATGCGAACCATTATACATAATGACATTATTAAAATATCTGGAGTGTATAACAAAGAAACATTAGTACAAATTGAGGACGCAGTTGCAGAATTAGTAGCTTCAGGCTCAAGTTTAGATGTTATGACAGGCGCAGTTGCAGATATATACAAAGACGCAGAGGGCTATAGGGCAGAACGTATTGCACAAACCGAAAGTTTAAGGACAACTAACGCAACGGCAGAGGAAGTATATTTTAACAATGGGTTTAGTGGCGTACAATGGTTTGCGAACCCTAACGCTTGCGAGTTTTGTGCGTCAATGGACGGTAATACAAAAGAAATAAGAAGCACAAATAGCTTTGCAGGTTTAGGTGAAGTAATACAAGGCGTTTTAGGTGGTGAAATGTCAATAAGCTATGATGATGTAAATACCCCACCGTTACACCCTAACTGCGAGTGCAGTTTAGTGCCAGCAGAGGAATAACAAGAAAGAAAAAATATGTCAGACATTATTATAAACAGAGAAACAGACGAACAGATAACCTTTCAATATTATGAATATGACGGAGTTACTAAAAGAACATTAGTCGGTGCGACGGTATATTTTACTGTTAAAGATAATAGTAGTGATACATCAGACACAGACGCAACAGCTTTAATTGTTAAAGAAGTTACATCACACTCAGACGCACCAAATGGATTAACTATTATTGCATTAACACCAAGTCAGACAAATATTGCACCTGACAATTATTTTTATGATGTTAAGATAAAAGAAGCAGATTTAACTGTACACACAGCGACTTCTGGCAGATGTCAAATTAACGGAACACCAACTAACAGAGTTGGATAGGATAAAAAAATGACAGATGATTATATAATACAACCTAACAACGTAACGATTTACGTTTAATTAACAAAGGAAAATATACAATGGCAAAATATGTACCAGACACAACACTAAATGCTTTTTTAAACGTTATAGCAAACGCAGGAACTAAATTACATTTATGTAGCACACAACCAACCAATTATACAGAAGCAAATGCTACCTATTCTTTAGGAAATATTGTTTTAACGGCAGGAAGTGGCAACGGTGATTATCTATTAGCAGACGGTGATGTTAGTGGACGAAAAGTAACTATATTGCAACAAACAGGCATTAGTATTACAGCAACAGGTTCAGCACAACACGTTGCTATTACCGACGGTGCTTCTGTATTGTATGCAGTTACAACCGTAACAGCTCAAACAGTAACTAGTGGCAACACAGCAACTATAAACACCTTTGACATTGAAATAGCAGACGCAGTTTAATTAGCGAAAGGTATAAACTATGGGCGATTTAAAAATTAGTCAATTACCAGATATAGGCGTATTGGCTGGTGGTGATGAAGTACCAGTAGCAGACGCAAGCGATTTAACACTATCAAAAGCTACTACAATGACATCTATACAAACCTTTGTTAAAAACTTAGCAACTGGTGGTACAGGTGCAGGCACAGCACCATTAAATATGACAGCTGGAAGCCTATTAACTACGCCAGAGGACGGTGCGCTTGAAATGGACGCAGATTGTTTTTATGCTACCGTAGATAGTGGGAACAGAGGTGTCGTAACTACAAAACATTTTATACGATTAGATAGTGCGTATACCCTTACAAACTCAACTGCTAAACAAAAATTATTTAACTCAACAACAAACGGCAGACTTACATTAGAAACTGGTACATATCTGTTTGAGTGTTTAATTTATTTAACTTCTATGTCTGCCACTAGTGGAAACGCTAAATGGAGTTTATTGGGTGCTGGTGGTGCTACATTAGGAACTATTTTACAAATAGTTACAGGACAAGACGGTTTGGCAGATAGCATAGTTGCACAGTCTGGTCTTTTTGAAATACAAGAAGCAGTTACGGTAACAAACCAACATACTGCTAACGTATCTACAGCTATGGGTTCTTTGATTAAAGGAACTTTTGAAGTAACGGTAGCAGGGTCAATAGTTCCAAGTATCTCATTGACAACGGCATCTGCTGGAAGCGTAAATGCTGGTAGTTATTTTACTTGCGAAAGAATTGGCAGTACAACAGTTGCAAGTGTCGGACAGTGGGATTAGCCAGTGGGCTATATTTTACAAGAAAGTGGTGGTGGATTTTATCTTTTAAACGAAAGTGGTAGTGGGTATGTATTATTAGAAGAACCGTATGTAGTATTGGTTAATGATGTAACATTAGGCTTTACATTAGACAATGCAACAATAACCCAAAACCACGTTTTTACATCAGCATTAGATTTATCTTTTGGATTAACACTTGTAACAACTACAATAACTCAAAACCACGCATTTACGCCTGACGATTTAACCTTTGGTTTACAAACAGACGATAATACAATTACGCAAAACCACAATATCACCGTAAACGACACCACCATTGGAGTTACTTTAGATAATGTTACGATAACGCAAAACCATATAATTAGTGCAGACGATTTAACTTTTGGGTTACAAGAGGACGGCAACACAGTAACGCAAAACCATATAATTATTACAGATGATATTTTATTAGCACCTAGTATTGACAATACAACCATAACGCAAAACCATATTATCTTGCCTAACGATATTAGTATTGGTTTATTAGTTATACCGACTACATTTTCACAAAACCATTTAAATACACCAACAGATGTATTGTTAAACTTATCCACAGATAATGTAAGTATAATTATTAACTTTACTTTAATTAGTGCAGATTTATTGCACAATTTATCTTTAGATAATACAACCATAACGCAAAACCATAATCTATTACCAAATGAATTGTTAATTAGTTTATCCACAGATAACGGCACAATAACGCAGAACCATATTTTTGCACCAACAGAGCTATCTTTAGCGTCAATGATAGATAACGCATATATAATGCGACAGGCAGACGCAAACCTTACTGGTACAAAACACACAGGAAGTATTAGTGGTACACACCCTAAAGTTTCTTTAACAGGAACAGAAAAAGTAGTGCATAATATCTCAGGTGTACATAGTGAAACAAATATTAGTGGTATACATCACGAAAGTTTTGCTGGTATAAACGAAAACGAAGTTACAAACTTTATAATTACTTTAGAAAATGGCGACTTCTTTGTTACCGAACAAGGCAGATATATAGGATTAGAACAACACATTTAAGAAAGGTCAATAATGGCAAACATTAAAATATCAGCATTAACAGCAGACACCGAACCACAAAGCACAGATATAGTTGCTATTGTTGATGAACTTACTACTATACCAAATAATAAAAAGGTAACATTAACAAACGTAATAAAAAAAGCACACGGATTATCTGATAGTACAATAATAGGCATTTACAGTGGTGTTATGACATCTGGCATAGATGTAGCAATTACAGACGGTGGTACAGGTGCAAGTAACGCTTCTGGTGCTAGAACAAACTTAGGTTTAGTTATAGGAACAGACGTTGTAGCCCCTAACGCAGACACTACAGGTAAAAGTGCAAAAACAGACTCATTGAATACGGCTACCACACCTGTTAATGTATCAAATGCAACAGCACCGTCAGCAGGGCAAGTTTTAAAAGCAACAGACGCTACACACGCAACTTGGCAAACATTACCAACGCCTATTGTTTATGGCGACGCAGTTACTACAAACCCTCTTAGTCAGTTTGCTAGTACAACATCACTACAATTAAAAAATACGATATCAGACGAAACAGGAACAGGTGCTTTAGTTTTTGCAAACAGTCCAGCATTAGTAACACCAACAGGTTTAATAAAGTCAGATGTTGGGCTTGGTAACGTAACAAATAACGCACAATATTATCCAACTGGAACAGATGTAGCCGTAACAGACGGTGGTACTGGTGCGTCAGACGCTAGTACGGCAAGAACAAACTTAGGTTTAGTAATAGGCACAGATGTAGTTGCACCAAATCAAGACACAACAGGCAAATCAGCTAAGACAGACGCATTAAACTCTGCTACAACAGTTGTAAACGTATCTAGTGCGACAGCACCAACAACAGGACAGGTTCTAAAGGCTACCGACAGCACACACGCAACGTGGCAAACACTACCAGCAAGTCAGGCGACCTATGACATTGTGGTAGCACCTAGTGGTGGTGATTATACAACTTTAAGTAGTGCGATAGCTGGTGCAGTTGCAGGCTCACGAATATTGGTGAAAGAGGGAACATATACCGAAACAGGTTGGACAAGTACATTGGCGAACTTACGCATTGACGGTGAAAATGCAATAAACACTATACTTAATTTTACAACCACGTCAATTACGCATACAGGTGCAAGGTTCTATATTAACAATGTGAACATTAACTTTACTACTGGTGGTATGAACTTAAATGCAATAAATCCATTTATAGATAACTGTATTTTAGTTAAAACAGGCGACACAAACGCTTTTATAGTATGCAATACAACTGGTATGCGATTAGAAAATAGTACAATAACTAGCACAATGACGGTTTCTGCTGGTCAATTAACATTAAACTTTGCAGGTAACTCAACCTTAAAAAATAATATAATTACACTTACAAACAGTAAAGGTAACGGCAACGGTAACGCTATTGAATTAGGCACAAACAGTTGGGCTATTAGTAATAATATACAGGTAACAAATAACAGCACTTCTGCCTTTCACACGTTGCAATTAACAACCGACAGCACTTGCATAGGTAATAAGTTTAACGCAGATAGCGCACATACAGGTGCTTTTTGTGTAGTTATAGGTGATAGAGTACGAATTGCAGACAATGTATTGACCAACGCAACCACAAACGCCATAGGCGTTAGAGTTAGTGCAAACGTAGAGGGTTTAATTATTAACGACAACTATATTAAAGCTAGTACAAGTATTTATTATACAAATAGTGGCACAAACGGTTTAATTACAGGTAATAAATTGTTTGCGACTAACGGCTCAGTTGCAATTAGCTTGGATAGTAATACGGTTGGCACAACTATTATTGGTAATATTTTTGCAAATGACAACGCAGGTGCTTACGCAGTGATGTTGCCAACAAACGCAACAGCGTACACAACATTTACAGGTAATCATTTTGTATCTGTCTTTACTACACCTTTTTTAAACAGTACCAGTATACACAACATAACAGGGAACTTTGGTCTTAGTAACGTATGGGAAAATAAAACACAATATCTTAAAAACACATCTGGTGGCACATTAACGGCTGGAACATTAGTTGTTTCTAAAGCTACTGCTAGTGCAGATGAAATAACCACCACAACTACAACTGGCGACCACAAAATATTAGGTGTGGTGTTAGGAAGCATTACAAACAATAGTTACGGATATGTACAAACACTTGGCAAAACAACTACTATGAAAGTAAATGGACAAACAGACATAGCTATTGGTGATTTTATAACGTCATATACATCTGCTGGTATTGGTCAAAAAGCTAGTACAAATGATATGAGTATAGCTATTGCATTAACAGCATATACAGCAAATGATAGTTTAGGCGTTATAGACGCATTACTTATTACTCAAAGAGTTGCTTAATGGTAGACGTTAAATGCAAAGGTTGTAATAAATTAGTTTTAAAAGCTAACGTATTTATCGGTGCTATTAAATGTCATAGATGTAAAATGATTTTTGAATATAACGTAACTACAAACACCTTGCACATAACTAATACTTATGATAGTTTAGGTGTAGAACGCACCGACGTTAAACAGATTTAATCTGTACCAGCACAAGCTGGGTTGGGCGTTTTTTAATTTAAAAAGGAATATTTTAATGCACATTAAGTCAGAAGCATATATTGAAAAAGCTACAAAACTAGGCGAGGGTGAGATTGAGTTTATCGTTTCTAGTGGTGCATTAGACGCACACGGAGAACGTATGAACGTGGACGGTATAGATTTTAAAGAATACAAAAAGAACCCTGTTGTATTGTGGGGTCACGACGGATTTAATTTACCTATTGCACGCACCACAAAAATCTGGAAAGACGGTGGCAAACTTATGGCAAGGGCTCAGTTTTATCTAAAAGACGCTTTTGCAACTAAAGTTTATAACTACATATTAGACGGATTTTTAAACGCAGTTAGCATTGGTGGTATGGTACAAGAGTGGGGTGCAGACGGTATGACTATTAGTAAACTTAATATGAAAGAGTTTAGCGTTGTATCTATACCAGCAAACCCAGAAGCATTGGTCGCCAATAAAAGTTTAGACGGTAATCAGACAGCAGAACTTAGGGCATTAGCAAACGCTTACGCACGTCACATATTAGTTAAAGACGGTGGTAGCGAAATAAACAAGGAAATTGGTGTATTAGAAACACTCGTAGCCACGTTAAAGGAAGTAGCTTTTAGCGAAACCCAAGACGCAACGGCAGGCGTAAACAAAATAGAAACAAAGCGCGTAGTATTACGACAGTCACAAGTTGTAGTGCAACAGGCAGAAAAAGTTATTAAAACAATTAAACTAAAGGAAAACTTATAATATGAGTGATATCGTAGAAGTTGGTCAAGAAGTTCTTGACGCAGTTACAAAACAAGTTATGGAAGCTATAAAAGTTCCAACAGCAGAAGCTATTGCAGACGCAGTTGTAGCTAAGAATATTGAATTAACAGAAAAGGCAGTAGTAAAAAACGTGGTTGACACAGTAGAAGTTACAGTTAAAACACTAGATACCTATTCAAAAGAAGCACGTTTTGCTAAAGGTCTAGTAGCATTTAAGAACCAAGACGCAACAGGTATTGCAGAATATAATGCCTATGTAAACAAAGCTTGGTCAGAAGTTAATAAGAGCAACTACCAAAATGTTACTACAACAGCAGACGGTGGTGCTTTAGTACCAGACCCAGAGTTCGTTGCAGAAGTAGAACGTCTTACAAAAGATTATGGTGTTGCTTCTCGTCTTTGTGATGTACGAAGCACAGACCGTGACAGCGTTACACTATTAGCTGGAACAAACGAAATTAGCTTTACCAAAACTGGCGAAGCAACAGCTCAAAACTCACAAAAACTTACTTATTCTGCTACAACAGTAGCCCTAGAAAAGTATATTGCAACTCTAGTATTTACTAGCGAAGTAATTGAGGACAGCGCAATAAACCTATGGTCAGACGCAACAACAGAAATTGCACGAGCAAGAGCTAAGTTGTTTGATACATTAGTATTTACTGACAGCACTTATGGCTTACTAACACCAGCATTAGCTGACGCTTATAAGACACAAACTGTTGGTGCTACTATTGCCGATTTTAGTGCAGATGATGCTATGGACAGCAAGTACAAGGTTGTATCTAGTATCAGACGAAGTGGTCGTTTCTTTATGCACCCTAGCGTGTTTAATGCTTTACGCCAAACTAAAACTGCTGGAAGTGGCGAATACTTCTTTGGTAGTGCTGGTATGGAAGCTGGTCCTCAAGGTGCTGTAACTCCTATGATTGACGGAACACCTGTTGAATTAGTAGACATTATGCCTGCTGTTGGTGAAATTGGTGCTAATAAAGCCTTTGCAGTTTACGGTGATTTAGGTCGTGTAAAACTACACGTTAAAAGACTATTGGAAACAAAGACTTTTGACAGTGGTGTTGTTAAAGACGCTGGTGGCTCAGACATTAACTTAATCACTCAAGACAGTTGGGCTATGCGTGCTACTTTGCGTGTTGTACCACAAACTCGTTTTGACGGTGCATTTTGTATAATTGGAACTGGTACAGTTAGCTGATAATTATATCAACTAATATTAACCAAGAAAGGATATACAATGGCTCAAATTAGTAAACTTACAGTCGGTGCAGGAAGCCTAGTAACCTTTGGTGGTGTAGACTTAGGTCACACCGTTGATGGTACGGAAATTGTTATTGAACGAGAACTTACGGAAGTAAAGACCGATTTATACGGAAACACAGCAGTGGATTACGTTGTAACAGGTCAAAAAGCTACCGTTAAGCTAAAACTCGCAGAAATATCTCCGAACACTATGGCTTATGTAGTACCAGAAAGTGATTGGGACGTTGGCTCTGCTGGCTCACAAGTGCATTTTGGAACAAAGTCTGGTTATAGCTTGCGAAATGACGCTTTAGAATTAGTTATTGCCCCACAAGGCAACAATGCAGACGGCTCAAAAACATTTACTTTATTTAAAGCAGTTAGCACAGATAATATGAAAATTGCTTATAAGATAGATGAACAGTCAGTGTTTGAAGTCACGTTTACAGCTCTAGTTGATGAAACTAGAAGTGCAACGGACGGCAGATTACTTGGTCGTATGGGTGCAAACCTGATTAGCTAAAGTTAGTTATTACATTAAAGAGTTGGTGTTAATGCCAACTCTTTTTTGTTTTATGTTACTATAAAATTATGATTACTGAATACTGGAATAGTGCATTACTTAGAATAAGAGAGGAATTAAATGGGCTTGATAAGTCAGAGCAATTTAGAAGCGAAACTAGGCAGGATTTTAACAACCGTAGAAAAGAACGCTTATCCGTTTATCGCAGACGCAATAATAAGATACGTTGAAGCATACACAGGTGTTAGTTTAACTAGCACAGATACTACTAGCAGATATTATGACGGTGGCGTACAACACTTAAAAATAGCACCTTGCACAGATATTACAAAAATAGAACTTGTAGACGATTATATGACCGTAGTTTACGAATATTTAACAAGCGATTACCAAACTGAGCCTAGTCATAAAACACTAAAAACTATGTTGCGACACCGTTCTGGTGCTTTTGTGACTGGCTTAAATAATATTAAGGTCACTGCTAAGTTTAGTATTGCAGGTGACACAGAGAGTTTAGCAATAGTTAAATACGCAATACTTGAAGCATTAGTATCCGAATTAGGCAATATGGATAATATTACACAGGAAAGTATAGAGGGATATTCTGTTAGTTATGGTAATGAAAAAACAATAGACGTAATTAGTAGTATTAAATATCTATTCCCAGAGGTTATGTAATGCCACCAATGCAAAGTACAGCTTATAAGATTACTACAAGCCGTAATGCTTTTGGCGACCATTTATTAACTACAACTACACACCCTTTGCCTTGTCATTTTAGAGATATGACTACAACACAAATAGGTGGTACAAACGAAACTATTACTACTAGTGCGTTGGTATGGTTTAGTCCTGATAGTGGTATTATAAAAAACGATATTATATCGGTAGACGGTGTTTATTTTAAAATTGACAGTGTTATAAAGGCAAAACGTTTACGAGATAGCACAGTATTGTTTTTGAAATGCGGTCTTATTAAATACGGCAAACAGGATATATAATGGCAACACCACCACCTAGCACAGAGGGCGAGTTTTTAAGTATGATGAGTGCAGATATGAGTCACCCATATACTTATCACGGAAAATTAACCGTCAAAAATGACCTGCCACAGTTTACCGTTAATTTAAAAGCTACACTTGAGTTATCATTAAAAGAAATAGCACGAGATACTTTAATTAGGGCAAGAGAAAAAACACCAAAAAACAAAGGTGCTTTAAGAGCTGACAGTTATGTTAAAAGATTAAGTCAATTATCGTGGCGTGTTGGCTATAACAAAGATTACTCATACAGAATGGAAACAGTTGAATATAAAAACTATACAACGACTGGTACAGGCGCACATTATTTAGGTGACGCATTAGAAGTTTCAAATGATATGGTAAAAGTTGCTATATTTAAACATACAGGGAGATTAACATAATGGATATAGTTTCAGAAATTGCAAAATATATCGCAAACGCTGGTTACGGAGTATTAGGTACAGATATTTTTGCTGGTCAAATACCTGCCGACACAAACGGTATATGGGTTGAATATTCAGGTGCAGGATATAATAATTATTTACCATTAACTACTAGCATTGTTGATGTATATATTAAAAACACATCTGCTTCGGACGCAGTAACTACAATAAACAGCATTAAGAACTATTTACACCGTATGTACAGCACAACAATAGACAACGCATATATTTACTCTATACTTGTAATTGGTGGCGTTGAAAGTGTCCAACGTGACGCACAATACGCAAAAGTTTTTAAAATTAGCTTGTCAATAATAAACCGAGATACGTCAATAATTAGTTAAGAAAGGGTCGCACAATATGGGAATATCTATATCAGATTTAATGCCAAAGGATTTTAAGGTCACAGTTAAGGGATTAGAACTAGATTGTAAACCTCTTAGACTTAGCCACGCACTTATAGTTGGCAAGCTTAGTGATGTATTTAGTAATCCTATAAATTACACAGCTAACGATATACGACAAGCAGAAAAAGACATAGATAGTGTGATTACAGACCTTATACCAGAATTAACAGGCGTTAAATTAGACATAGCTTCTTTTGTAGAACTTATGCCACAAATGATGAACAGTACACAGCCACAAGATGAAAAAGACCTAGTGGAAACAGGCATACAATTAGGCACAGACCCAAAAGTATTAGCGTAGACAGCTCAGACCATTTTTTGAGCTTTGCAGAGTTTATACGCTTTTACGGTTACACAGCAGAACAAACTATGAACGAATATGCTAAATTATATTTTGCTTTAGTGGCACAAATGTATAGACTAAAAGCTGGAGAAGCACTTACAGATATGACAGTACAAAACGCCACAGATGAAACAGTTACAGCATTTAAAAAGCAATATGGTGGTTTACACAATATAATAAATGAAACAAAACTTTATAGAAGTTTAAGAAAAAAGAAACAGGAATAATATATGTCTACCGAAGTTGGCAAAATACATTATGATTTAGGAATAGATACTAGTGCCTTTGAAAAAGGTGCGAAACATATAACTAGCACTATTGGCGATATAGGCAAAAAAATGGCAATAGGTTTAACCGTTGCAACAGGCGCAGTAGTCGCTTTTGGTATTGCTAGTGTAAAGAGTTATGAGGAAAGCCAACTTGTAGAAGCACAATTAAATGCAGTTTTAAAAAGCACAGGCAATATAGCAGGCGTTACAGCCGATAGTGCTAAAAAACTAGCGGCACAGTTGCAAAGTGTTACAAAGTATAGTGATGAAACAATTTTAGGTGGCGAAAACTTATTACTTACATTTACAAAAATAGGTAAAGACATATTCCCTAGAGTAACTGAAATGTCTTTGGATATGGCGACTGCGCTAAAAATGGACGTTGCAGGTGCTTCTAGGCTATTAGGTAAAGCCTTAAACGACCCTATTATGGGTATGCACTTATTAAGACGACAAGGTATAGTTTTTTCTCAAAGTCAGCAAGATGTTATATCTAATTTAATTGCGACTGGTAAAAGTGCTCAAGCACAAACAGTGATGCTTGACGAATTGGCAAAACGATATGGTGGTAGTGCCAGAGAAGAGGGTAAAACTTTTGCAGGACAATTAGCAATATTAAAAAACTCTTTTGATGATGTTAAGGAAAGTATTGGTTTAACACTTGTACAGGGATTATCACCACTTGCATCTAAATTACAGGCATTCGTATCAAGCGATAAGTTTAAATTATGGTTAGACGGTGTAATAAAGTTTTTAAATGAAAATATACCAAAGGCGTTAAAATGGATTTTTGATATTGGTATACCTGCTTTACAAAAAGCATTTACAGAAATAAAGCCATATTTAGATGAAGCCTTTAGGGTTATAAAAGAGGGTTTACAATGGTTATGGGATAATAAACAAATTATACCGTACATTGTCGGTGCTTTTGTAGCACTTAAACTTGCTATGGCTTTGGGTAATGCTTTTCTTTTGATAAATCAAGGTTTTAGGTTAATGACTATAACAGGCTTAACCAGTATTGCTACATTAAAAACTGCTTTTACTGCTATGGCTGGTCTTTTCAGCTTACCTATTGTAGTAGCAATAGCGTCTGCTGGTGCAATATTGGCAATAGGACAAATATATAACGCTTCGGTTGATTTAAATATGGAATTGCAAAAAGGCAACGAAGCTATTACTAGTTTAAACAGACAAATGGAGTTATCTATAAATAAAGGCAAATTAACGTTAGACCAAGCATACCAGATACAACATAGTGCTGGTTATACAGGAAACGTAACTACGGCATACGACAAAGGAAGTAATACTTATACAAGTACATTAGCTTCTGGAACTAGAAGTGCCACAGCAGGTTTAACATTAGTCGGAGAACGTGGACCTGAAATGGTACAAATGCGAGGTGGTGAAAAGGTGTTAAATGACAGACAAACGGCTAACTTAGGTGGCAACGTGAGTATTTATGGCAACGTAAACATTGGCAATAAACAAGATGCAGACAACTTCTTTAGCAGGTTGTCAAGGAATATAGAGTTATCAACTAAAGGAATTAGTACAATGGCAGGAACAGCATAATGTACGAGAACATAATTTTTAACGGTATCATATTAACAAACATATTAAACGTAGATATCTTTACTATTAACACAGACCAAATTGCAGATATAGTTATATCAGAACAAAAGTTAGCAAGACAAACTGGCAGTCAAATATTCAATAAGGAATATGGGTCAAAAAAAATAACTTTAGAGGGTCAAATAACAGCAGGTAGCCGTAACGATTATTTTATCGCTAGGAACGCCCTTATTAAAGCCACAGACCCAGAAAACAAGACATTATTACTACCTATGGACGGTACGCCTATACAATATACTGCTACTTTAGCTAACATTATATTTAAAGATGTTGGTGGTGGTTACGCACAATTTAATTTAGAGTTTACAGCCACAGACCCTTACGGATATGCACCTATTAAAACAAACCTTTTATTAGCTAATGCAAACACAGCTAGTACAAAACAGTATAATTTTTTAGAAGTTATTGGTGGAACAGTTAAAACACCTTTTGAAATAACACTGCATATATCTGTTATTACAGGCACAACAGGTAATATTACCTTTACTAATCAGGCTGGCGAAACTATTACTGTTACTAAAACGTGGGTAGCACAGGATATTTTGACCATAGATACGTTATTGCACGAAGTAAAAGTAAACGGAGTCTTAACAGATTACACAGGATTATTTTTTGAATTAACACCAGACGATACTTATATAACTTATACTGATACATTTACAACCAGAACAGTTGAAACAACTATGAAATATAGGCAACGGTTCTTATAATGAGCAACGGCAAAAAATACGTTTATAAAGTGTACAACTCTAGTGGTACATATATTAAAGACATAACAAAAGACGTAATAAGTTTGCCTAGTTATACACAAGAAATAAACACGCCTGCTTCTGAAATGAATATATCCTTATCTCGTAATATAGACGAATATGGTGAGGGTTACGATATAGATTTTAACAATATAATTAAAGTGTATATAACAGACAAAGAAACTACCGACACTTTATTTTTTCAGGGTAAAATTATTAGTTATACTCCGAATTATGATGATAGAGATAGATTAGACATCACTTTATGGAGTGCAGGACACGAATTAGATTATTTAATTTATAAAACAGTAGAAAGTTCTGACCAAGCCCAATTAACAACAACTAGTACGATTGACATTGGACCCGACAGCACTATTGCACAAAGTTTTATATCAGCAGTAGCAACAATGTCTAGTATTAGCATTAGTTTAAAGGCAAGCATAGCAAGTACAGTGGTAGAAATTAGCTTACGCAGAGATGCCTCTGGTGTACCTGATACCACCGTAGTAACTAACTCACTTGTAACTCACACAATTACCAGCACAAGTTTTAGCACCGTTAATTTTGCCTTTAGTTCTGCCGTAACCGTAACAATAGGCGACCTTTATTGGCTCGTAGTAAAGGCTAGTTAATATGCCAAGTTCAGAAGCATTATATTCAGGTACTCTAGGCACTAAATGGCGATTGCACCTTGACGTAACCCTATTATCACAGGACACAGCCAACAACAGGAGTTTAGTTAGATTAAACGCATATATGGGCAATACGGTGACATCAAACGTATGGAACAGTATTGCTACATCTGCTCAATACCAATATGACGGCAACGTAATAAATACCACCGTAAATCATTATGGTAACTTTGGTGCAAACGTAGCACCCACAAATTATAATTTTGTAGCGTCAAATCAAGATGTATATGTATATCACAACGCAGACGGAACAAAGACGGCATTGTTTTATGCGTATCATAACGGAGATGATTTACCATTTTTAGGTACGTCAGCAACTAGTTTTTATTATACTTTGCCAACTATTGCAACAATACCAACGGTTACTACTACAAGTGCGACTTCAATATTAGCAACGACAGCATTAGTTGGTGGTAACGTTACAAACTCTGGCAACGCTACTATCACATCAAGGGGTATTTATTATTCAACCTCTAATGCTAATCCAACTAGCGCAAACAGCACTAAAACGGTTACTGGTACAACTGGTGCATATACAACTACGCTAACAGGTTTGTTACCACTAACTACATATTATTTTAGAGCTTACGCAATTAACAGTGTTGGTACAGCCTATGGTGCAAGTTCTAGTTTTACAACCACCGTAACACCTTACGCAACCTTGCAGTATGCAAACACAAATGTATACGCAAACGGTACAATGCTTAGAGATACTGGTTCAGGGTGGATTTTGCAGACTGGTGATTTAACTTTTGAAACATTTACAAATGACGGTAAAACTACCGTTTTGCATAGCGTTACCGACCCTAGCGATATGGTGCGTGGTGCTTTAGATTATCACGCCTTAGAAAATGGGTCTGTTTTGTATGACACATCAGTGGTTAGCACAGGTACAACATTTACTTATAATTTTATATCACAAACTATTTATGAAGTAATACAAAAGGCTTTAGAGCTTGCACCGTCTGATTGGTATTGGTATGTAGACAATGCAACAAATAAGCTACATTTTAAAGCAAAAGATACTATTCCAACACATAAACTCATAATGGGCAAGGATATACAAAGCCTAGAATTAAACAAGCGTGCAGAGGATATTGTAAACTTAGTTTATTTTACAGGTGGGGATATCGGTGGTGGCAGTATTTTATATAAGAAATATTTAAACTCATATTCAGCAGGATTATATGGCACAAGAGCTACAAGATTAGTAGACGCAAGAGTAACAACAATAGCGACAGCAGACCAACTGTCTAATAATCTATTAAATCAGCACAGTTCGGCAGAAGTTAGGCTAACCGTTACTATTGCCGACAGTAACCCAGCCACAGGTGCTTACGACATTGAAACAATACAGGTTGGAGATGTTATAAATATTGGAAACATAACAGGTAATATAGGCTCATCTTTGTTTGACGTAGCACATTTTGACGTGGATTATTTTGATTATAATATTGCAGATATAAATACTTTAAACTTACAAATAGTCAGGAAAGAATATACTCCTGAAAATATAAGACTTACTTGTAGCACTATAGCGACAGACGTTAGTAAAAGTATTGACGTATTAAACAGAACCTTAGACGCAGTACAAACAGCATTAAACCCAGATACTCCAACTTAATTTATGGTAAACTCACATTATGTATACTTTTAATCCAAACGAAATAATCCCTAGTGCTAAATTAAATGCCAACTTTACAGAAGCAGTTGGTAGTGCGTGGACTGCTTATACGCCAACTTTAACAAATATAACTCTAAACAACGGAACAGTTACAGGTGCTTATATACAACAAGGCAAAACAGTACATTTTAAAATAAAATTAACTCACGGCACTACAACTGTTGCTGGAACTGGTACATTGTTTACCTTGCCTGTTACAGCAAGTAGTGTCATTTACACGGCAAACGTTACTGGTGGCTCTAATTTAGGTTTAGCAACAGCAGAGGACGTTGGTAATGCAGTTTATTTAGGTACAGCTTCTTTAGTTTCTAGCACTACCGTTGGTGCGTACTTTATGAACGCAAGTGGTACTTATGTAACATTAGCTAAACAAACATCGTCTATACCTTTTGCGTGGGGTAGTACAGATACTTTGCTTTTAACAGGTGTTTACGAAGCAATTTAAAAATATGAATAACAAAGACCAAATAGTAATAATAGAAAAAGATATAGATACTTTAAAAACGCATATAGCAGATTTAAAATATAGATATCAAACATTAGAAAAAGACGCAACACGATTAGAAACAGATTTAAAAAGTCTTAGTAGCGTAGTTATTACAAAAGAAAAGTTCGCACCTTACGAAAAGCTTGCAAGTGCTATTGGTATATCTATTGCACTAACAATAGTCGGTGCAATAATGGCAGGAATACTTAAATGAGAAAATTACACCCTATAAACTTATTAACTGTTTTGCTTAGCGTTGGCATAATTTTTTATTTAGTGTTAGGTATTTTTTATGTTTATCCAAGGGATATTGTAGAAGCACCACAAAGTAAAACAGATAAAACAGAGTATAAAATTGGCGACCCTATCTTTGTTAGTGGTCATACTAAGGTTAGCGTAAACGCAGACAGCATAAATAATGTTTTTGTAAGTTGTGGTGCTTCAGAATATGTAGTGCAAACATTTAAATTAAAAATGTTTAAAACTGAGGGCGATTATCCAGCTTTTAAAATGGGTGTTGTACCAGACGGAGTTTTAGCGTCACCACCGTATTGTAAATTAGTAACACGCACAACTTATCGTGTACCGACTATTTTATGGTTTACCAGAGAATACGAACACACTTTTGAAACCAACGATTTTACTATAATTAAATAGGAGTTATTAAATGACTGTAGATGACTTTGTTGCTAAATATAACGGACAACCAGTGGACTTTGACCGAGCTTACGGTAATCAGTGTTGGGATTTAGTTGCTCAATATTCTCACGAGGTGGTTGGCTTACAAGGTGGTGCGTGGGAAGTTATGCCGACAGGTGCAAATGGTGGTGCTATTGAAGTGTTTACAATTTTTAAAGACCCTTTAGGAACTTATTATACAAAAATAGCAAACAGTCCAGACCCAAACAATTTACCAGTTAAAGGCGATATAGTTATATGGAATTGGGGTACATACGGACACATAGGCTTGTGTTTAGGTGCAACGCAGTCATCTATCACTATTTTTGAACAAAACAGCCCAGTGGGTAGCTATGCACATATAACGGCAAATAAACAATGGGCAGGTTGTGTCGGTTGGATTAGACCAAAAGTTAATGTAGCACCAACACCATTAGCTGTACCTGTAATAACAAAACCAGTAACACAAGGAAATAATACAATGTTTAACACATTAGCAGAAGTATCTAACGCATATATATTTTTACGAGGTAAAGCTGGCACAAACGAGGAAATGCAAGCGTGGATTGGCAAACCTATAGTAAGTTTCTTTACGGTTGGGCTAGGCGAAGCAAACGCTTACAGGGCAGAACGTGATAATTTACGACAGCAATTAGTTGGTGTACAACAGGCATTGTCAAATGAATTGGCACGACCACCTAAAGAAGTTGTAAAAGAAGTACAGAAACTTGTTGAAGTTATAAAAGAAGTACCTGCACCTATTGACGAAAAAGTCGTAATTGGTAATATGCTAAATAGAGTTATTATTATACTCAAAAATATATTTATAAAGAAAGGCTAACAAATGTTATCTCAAATCCAAGAATTATTATCAGGTAAAAAAAGCTATTTAGTATCTTTAGGGCTTATTGTTTTTGGAATATCAGGCGTTATTAGCCACAATATGACAAGCGAACAAGCTATTACTTTAGTATTAAACGGTCTTGGTCTTGGCTCTATCAGAGCTGGTATTGCTAAAAAATAATGGCTACGGGTAGACTTACCCCACCTTTTGAACGTCACCACCTAGAACACCCTCGCAGGGATTACGAAACCGTATTACAAAAAGCAGTTAGAAACCATAGTGGTATGATTATTCCAGCTCACACAATAAACCATAGATTGTTACATCTTAGGGTAAAACCAAACGGTGTACCTAGTAATTGGCTATTAAGTGAGATGTTTGAACGCTTGCATAGTTACGAAAGTAGCAAAGGTGGTTATGCACAAGCTATACGCTTGGCAGGAGATTTACAAATGTTGGGTGATACTTTATACAGTCCAGATAAAGCTAACGAAGCCTATAATCACGCATTTTATTTAATTAGAAATATAGGTTACGCTACAATGTCTAGCGTAGACGCAGAAATGGCGTTGCGAAGTCAAACATTAGATAAACACGGACAACCAGAGGGAATACACTAAATGGAACAATATGACGGTGGCAAATATAATAGGTGGTCACGAACAAAACAAATAAACGCAAAGGCGATTATAAATTACCTAGCACACAACAATGCAGAAATAATTGCAAAATATGAGTTGGCAGAACAGCAAGCTATTGCACAAGATGTACCAACAGACGATATGGGTAATTATCACGACCCAGATTTAAGAACGGAACACTTAGGTGGACAATAAAGAAATATCGTTTACTATTACTGCTCAAACAGATAATGGCGAAATGGACTTTTATTGTACCCCTGAAAACACCGAACTATATTTACATAGCAACAATTATAGTAGTATTGACCATATATTTAATCGTTATAACAATTTAGACAGAACATTAGGCGTTTTTGTATGGCGTGAAGTATTAGGAAACGAGGAGTTTATACGCATTAGCGATTACATACACGACACTGGTGCATACGAAGTACATTATAAACCGACACCCAACGAAAGTGATTTACAACAATACGGACAATATATTGTAAATATGTTTATTGACGAAACCTTTGACGAGGAATAATATCAAAATAACGGAGTGCTTAGTTAATCATATTAAGGCAAACACCACCGTCGCACATACGAGGGTCAAACAACGAAACTAAAATAGTTACTCTATTTTTAACAGATGTAAAATAAAAACAGCCACCCCAGAAACAGGGTGGCTACTTTTTTTGGCATTAAAAATACCCCAGAGAATAACGAAAGGACTAATTTTCTTTATTTTATGGGGGTATCTTTTACGGCATCACACCAATATTTATTATAACATTATTTACAAATAAATTAAACGTATTGCATTTATATACATAATCACATATAATATAAACGTATACAAATTAACGAAAGGACATAAATGGCTGGCACAAAAGCTGGTGCTTTAAAAGCTAAACTTAAAAATTTAGCAAATAACCCAAATTATTACAGTGATTTAGGTAAAATTGGTGGTGCTAAAAGCACAACTGGTGGATTTAGAAATATTGAATTAGCTAAACGAGCTGGCTCAATAGGTGGCAAATTAAGCAAACGAGGAAAGAATAAAATTAAACGAACGGAGAACGACAATGGCTCAATCATCTAGCACTAAGAAGTTTTATAAAGATAAAGCAAATAAAAAACGAACAAGAGTACACGTTACAAAAGATTTTTTTTCTGACGTTAAGTTGATGTCAAACTTGCTTGACACTACAAGTATGACATCAGCTGATTTAGCAAGAATATTTAATTGTGGTATAGCTACTATTAGCCGTATTAAAAAAGCAAAAGATTATGCAGATTATCTTGTTATCGTACAAATAGATAGTAAATGGGCTACTAACAAACCAAAAATTGAAACTGTTTCTATGAACTTATTACCGATTGGCAATAATTTTGATACTGTTATTAAACTGACAGACACCGAAATTGAAAAGCCTGCAAACCAAGAGATTTATGTTGCATTATTAAACATTAACACGACATTAGAAAAACTTGTAAACGCTTGGACTGAAACACCTAAAAAGACAGGCTGGTTAAAATAATGTCTAAAAAATATCACGACAGGGAACGAACTTTTGTTATATGTTGCATAGTTTTAGGTGTAATATGGTTTTGTTATTTTATGTATATTCTTGGGTATAACTCAGGTTTGCACGCTATTGAGTTAAAACAAAAGTCACAAAGTATTACTGACTTGCAACAAAACAATTTTAACCCACAACAAACGCAAGACGGTTTAGGATTACAGGGTACAAAATGAAAAACGTACCAAAGTATGTATTAGTAGCAGTGGCATTTATTGTAATTAGATATATAGCTGGTGCAGTTATGACAGATATAGAAGTACGGCAAATTAAAAACGGTGCAAACGATAAGAATAGCAAAGTTGCTATGTCGGTACCAGAAGCACGAAAAAGCTGGAATGAGGGTTGCGACCCGACACCAACAGTTGGCGCTGTATTTAATCAAACCACATACTGTAATTGTGTTTTTGATAGCTTAGTGGACACATACGGCATAAATTGGATTGCTAATATGGGATTAACTAAGACACAAACTGAACTGCAGACGGCTTTTAAAGAACCGTCAGACGCTTGTATTTATGACCAAACATCTTTGGTAAATTAACAATTAAACTAAAGGATATACCTAGTTGTGACGAATAAAGACGATTTAATAGTAATGATACTGATAATGCCCTTGTTTATTATGGCAGTTTACTCATTTTATACGGCTTGGTTAATCACCACAAAAGAAGCAGAAGCTTACAAAAAGGGTTGGGCAGAACGTGGCGACTACGAATTTAGAAAATACGAAAACGCAAAGGATTAACTATGACAGAACCAACAGACCCCACACTACTAGATAGCGAGATTACAAATAAGATAGGCTACATATTAAAAAAGTATTCCGTATATTGCTTTATGGGCGAAAGAGCATCAGATTTTGATGAAGTTAAAGCAGAGCAAGCTATTCAAAAGTTAATCGTCACAAAAGAAGCAGAAGCTTACAAAAAGGGGTATATAGACGGTGGTGTACAAGCTATTAACAAAGGTTACGCAGATGGCTTAATAAATAACTAGGTTGTGTTTACTAGCATTATGTTAGTATGAAACGGTTAAACAAAGGAAACAACGGACAACTGTCCAACATTTTGAAAAACCGCAATATTAACACAACAAAGAATATAGCACTTGCATTAACGATACTATTTTGTATTGTTACAGGTGCTATTTTTATTTTTATCTCTTTATACGTTCCAGAAGTAGTTAGAGCAGATAATCAGATAATAGTCAAAACGGCAAACACAGACACGCTAGGGCAGGAGCTTTTTGCAAAGATGAACAATGACACACCTTTGACATTTAAACCTAAGGATAATGCTGATTGTATGTTAGAAATTGCAAAATATGACTGGCAACAAAACATAGCTATTGCTGTAATGAAAGCAGAGAGTGGTGGCAACACAAAAGCAAAAAACGATAATCCAGCGACAGGCGATTATTCTATTGGTTGCTTTCAAATAAACATCTACGGTGCAAATGCAAAAAACAGACCGAGCGAAACAGAACTTTATGACGCTAAGATAAATGTAGCTTTTGCGTACCGACTTTATAGCTCATCAGGGTGGCAAAACCAGTGGGGTGCTTATCGTGATAAATCTTATTTACGATACTTATAAATTGCCGTACTATTCATTGACCAACTAACGAATAGGATTATATGAACATAAAGGTTTATGGCAGAACAACTTGTGGATATTGTAAAATGGTCAAACAATTTTTAGATATGAAACGCCATACCTATGAATATATAAACCTAGACGAAACACCAGAACTAGCACAAAGTGTATACGAACTTAGTGGCGTGCTTACTGTACCTGTAACAGTGATTACAAAGGCAGACGGTGCAGAAATACCTGTAATTGGATATAACGTACCTAGTTTTATAAGAGCATTGGCGTAATAA
>JBAXHY010000009.1:0-26870 GCA_037138655.1 bacterium
CTGAGGCATCAATTGCAACGTCTATGCCGTCAAAGCGTCTTTTTGCAGTTACCTGGCCTGCTTCTGCTTCTTTGTTACCAATTTTAAATATCAACGGTACGCCCTTGACTTCCCATTTATTTAGTCTGTAACCAAAAGATTCATCGTCACGCATGTCTATTTTTACTCGTACTTGGCCGTTTAAGGCGTCGTAAAGTTTTTTGCAATACTCTACCAACCCAGAATCTTGCGGCTTGACTGGAACAATAATTACCTGAATAGGTGCAAGTTTTGGCGGCAGGCGCAATCCATTGTCGTCGCCATGTGCCAATACCAATCCACCGATACTGCGAGTACTAAAACCCCAGCTTGTTTGCCAAACGTTTTGCATAACACCTTCTTTGTCTTGAAATGATATGTCAAATGGCCTACTAAAGTTTTGGCCCAAATCGTGTGATGTACATGCCTGCAAGGCTTTGCCGCTTGGCATTAACGACTCATATGTAAGAGTGTTATCTGCGCCCGCGAATCGTTCACTTTTACTTTTGTAGCCCTCATAACCATCCATTGCAAAAAAGTCACGATATATTTTAGCGTATGTTTTTATTCCCCACATTTGCATTTCTTCAGCTTCTGAGTGCGTTGCATGCGCCGTATGTCCTTCTTGCCATAAAAATTCACTAGTTCTAAGAAACGGCATAGTTCGCTTTTCCCATCGCACTACGTTGTTCCATTGATTTATTAAAATTGGTAAATCACGCCAAGACTGTACCCATTTAGAATAACTTTGGTACATTATGGTTTCGCTAGTTGGACGAACTACTAATTTTTCTTCTAATTCTTCTCCGCCACCGTGAGTAACAACAGCAAGTTCTGGAGCAAAACCTTCGACGTGGTCTGCCTCTTTTTGCAGTAAGCTCATTGGTATAAACAATGGAAAATAGGCGTTATCAACACCTTTAAGTTTAATTTCGGCATCTAATTCAGACACCACACGTTCCCATATTGCGTAGCCATAGGGCCTAATAATCATAGTACCTTTAGCGGGTCCGTAATCAGCAAGGTCTGCTAGTGCTATGACCGAAGTGTACCAGTCAGAAAGATCGCCTGTTTTTGGTGGAAGTAATTTTTTTGAACTCATGTATATAGGTTACAGGCTTTGGGGCTTAGGGTCTAGTGGAACTGTTACTTAATGACAAATAATGTAACGAAGGCGATGCAATTTTTTATAGCGTGCAAAAATATTGATGCGTAAAGTGATTTAGTCTTATTTGCTAAATAAATAAGCACAAACGAAAGAATAAAAGTGTCTAAAGCAGCCGCCCAATTAGGCGTACTGGCTGATCCTAGTTCTAGATGTGCAGTGGCAAATAAAGCACTTGTTATGATTGCCGCTATTTTGCTGTTAATAGATAGTTTAAGTCTTTGATATAAATAACCTCTAAATAATATTTCTTCGGCAATTGGAGGCAAAATAACCAATGATACAAATGCCAACAAAAGCCCTACACCTGTCGGATTTTTAAAACCTAGTTCTTGAGCTTGGTCTGTATTTATAAGGCCAACTTTGCTAACAAATACAAAAACAGCTAAAAATATAAGAATGTATATTCCGTATCCTTTTACTGCTTCTAACAAATACGAAAATTTTATTTTTGCAGTTAATCCAATAGATTGTAAGTTTGATTTTTGACTTTGTAAAACCATAAATACAAGCCAAACCGTAATTGTTTCTATGAACAGAATCATTATAAATCTTACTAGGTCGTTAGATTCTATGCCATTAGATATAGCGTCCGTACTGTATCCTAATATTCTACCAAGTACAGATATTAAAATAGCCCCCATAATTTGCGACGAAAAAAATATAAAAACTGCGCTAAGTAAAACCAATAATGCAGATTTTAATTTTATTGGTAAAAATCTGTTCATCTTATTATTCTGCTTACGTCAACAATGGTTGTTAGTATTACGAGTGACATTACAAAACCAAAACCAACCATTTGAATATGTTCTTCAATTTTTTGAGTAAGTGGTTTTTTAATTATTCTAAAGAATAACATTGTGTACAATCTTCCACCGTCTAATGCAGGAATTGGCAGTACGTTCATTATTGCTAAAGTTAGCGATATTATTGCAATAATAAACAGCATAAAACCAAACCCTAACTTGGCGCCTTCATAAAGCGTTTGAACGATACCTACAGGGCCAGCCACCTGACTGCTAGCCGATGTTTGACCAGCTTGCCTTGCCTGCTTGTTGCCTGTTATACCGCCAGCTATTAATGATCCCAGACCTTTTAGAGCAGTCCCAAGACCTTTAAATGTTGCACCCGTCAAATCTTTCATAACTCCAACGGCTACGATTGGTGCGCTCCATGTGCTTTGTCTTAGTTGAATACCAAATTCGTCGGAATATGACGACACGCCCAAATAAGGACTGGTGCTGTTTAGGGTAATAAGCTTAACATCTGCAACTTCGCCACTTTTAATTCCGACCGATACTTGTTTTCCGGCGTTTGATTTTGTTTGTTCACCCAGTTTTTCGGTTGTATTTATTTGCACGCCGTCAATTGATATAATCTGATCATCGGCCAAAATACCAGCTTTTTGAGCCGGACTATCGGCTACAACTGAATCGATTTTGATTACACCTTTATTTTGATAATCTTTAGTGATTTTTGTGTCACTTTTAACTGTAAATTGTTCAAATCCAATAGATTTTGTTAGGTTAGGCATTCCCATTAAAGCTACAATCGTAAACAGTACAAATGCTGTTATAAGATTCATGCCCACGCCAGCGAGCATAATAATAGACTTAGCTTTTAAGCTTGCTGCACCAAAGCTACCCTTTGATGTGTCGGAATCGTGTTCGCCTTTTAATTTAACAAAGCCTCCTAGCGGAAGCCAGTTTAATGTATATTCGGTGCCATTTTTACTACCAAGACTTTTAGCTTTTGGCGGAAAACCAAGTCCAAATTCTTCGACTTCTACGCCATTTTTTTTAGAGGCAATAAAATGCCCCCATTCGTGTACCAGTACTAGGCTTATAAATAATATAAAACCCAGTATAAACAAAAGAATAATCATTAGGTACAGTATACCAGTTCTAGGTTCTAAGTTCTAGGTAGCTGCCCAGAACTAAGAACCGAGAACTTATAACCTATGCGCCATTATTTGCCAAAACGTCGTTGGCGATTTGAATATTCCGATAATGCGTCAGCTAAATCTGTAACTGTAAAATCAGGCCACATTTTATCTAAAAATAATAGCTCGGCATATTCTGCTCGCCATAGCATAAAGCCACTAGTTCTTTTTTCGCCACTTGTACGAATAAGCAGGTCAAGTGGAGGGATTTCAGGCCTGTACAAATACGAATTTAATACTTCTTGAGTCACTTCTGAAGGAGATATTCCACTTTGCACAATCTGTTTAACTGCGTCTATTATTTCTAGTTTGCCGCCGTAGTTAAAGCAAAGCGCCAATACACCGCCAGTATTATTGGCAGTTTTTTGTTCGGTTCTGCTAAAAGCATCTGTAACTGACTTTGGTACATTATTTGTGCTGCCAACGATTACGATTTTTATATTTTTATTATGAAATTCATCAAGGTGAAGTTCGACACCCTTAACAACTAACTTCATAATTAAAGATACTTCTTCTTGTTTACGGCTCCAATTTTCGGTACTAAAAACATACGCACTAACGTATTTTATTCCTGATTCAAAGGCTGCAATCGAAACATCTTTAAAAACTTCGGCTCCTTTTTTGTGTCCGTCTATAGTTTTTAGACCGTTAACCTTTGCCCAACGTCTGTTACCGTCAAGAATCAGTCCCAAATGAGTAGGTAGATGTTCTGGGTTCTGGGTTCTGGGTTCTGGGTTAGATACATTGGTCATAAGGTTTTAATTAGTGCTAATAACATTCTACCTATTATTTCACACTCCCTTAGTTCATCATCTACATTTGTACCAAAAAGTTTATTTACTAATATTAGTTGAGTTTCTACTTCGGCCAAAGATGCATTTGCTATATAGCAAAACTGCTTGAACTCCTTTGCACCGTATCGCTTTTGACCTTCTGCTATGTTGCTAGGCACAGACACTACAGCCCTTTTTAGTTGATCTGCCAAGCCATATTTTTCAGTCGAAGGTAGTTTATTTGTAATCTCATATACAGCAACAACAAGATCAATTGCTTTTTGCCAAACCTGTAAATCTTTATATGAATGTGTTGCCATATATTAGAACCTAGAATTCAGAACTGAGAACTTCCCTAGACTTTCATAATTTCGGCTTCTTTTGCACTTGCCGCTGTATCTGCTTCTGATTTTGCTTTATTCATAATGTCGTCTACTTGCTTTTGGTACCGCTTTGCATCATCTTCGCCGATGACTTTATCTTTTTTAGACTGGTCAACTTTTGCAAGTGCATCGTGTCTTACAGAACGCATAGCAATCATACAATCTTCTGTTTTTTCGCGGAGTTGTTTAACAATAGCTGTTCGACGTTCTGTTGTAAGTGCAGGAATTGGAACACGAACCACACGACCATCGTCACTTGGATTTAAGCCCAAACTTGGATTGTCGCGGATTGCACTTGTGATTGCTTGAATATTGCTTGGATCGAACGGACTAATTTGAATAAGTTGAGATTCTGGAGTTGTAACAGTAGCTACTTGGTTTAATGGCATAGGAGATCCATAAGCCATAACACTAATTCCGTCTAACATTGTAGGATGGGCGCGGCCTGTTCGCAGCTTTTTAAGTTCTTCGTTAAAATGCACGATTTGTGCGCTAAACTTGTCTTGTGCTTGTTTTATGATGTCTTGTGGGTTCATATATCTTCCTGTTTATATACTTATATTACAGTAGTACTACTAGAATAAGTAAAATTATTTTGAATTATCGTCTTGTAAACAAAGTTCCTATTTTGCCCTGTCTGGCGCGTATGATATTAGAATTTTCAAAGGCTGATGCTATGTATACGTTCATGTTTTTGCCTTGATCATTATTTGCAATATTTACTGCGTCAATTTTTGTAATCATACCGCCCGTTGCGATCGGGTCTTGTGTTGGATGGCATAATGCAATTATTGTGTCGGTATCTGCTGCACTAACAAGGGGAATTCTTAATTCATTTTTAGGGTAATCCTGAAACAGCGCACTTGCAGTACCAAGTAAATAAAGTTCTGATGCACCTATTATTTTGCCTACAAATGCCGACAATTTGTCGTTGTCGCCTTGAGTAATTTCTTCTGTTGCTACTGCGTCGTTTTCGTTTACGATTGGGACTAAATTGTTGCTAAACATGGTGTTTAACATACCCGATAATGGACTTTTGTTGCCCTTTAATATTCCAAAAAGTTCTTGGTCGGTTACTAATACTTGGCCGGTAAATATATTTAATTTTTTAAACGCTTGTTGCCAATAATCCATTAAAACTGGTTGGCCTACGGCAGCTAGCATTTGCTTTACTGGTACTGATTCTACTTCTGCTGATCTTTGTAACACTGCCCTACCAAATGCTATTGCACCAGAACTTACAATTGCAGATTCTACGCCTGATTGTTTAAGATCATATACCTGACCGGCAATTGAATCAAAAATTTCTAGTCTTGGCCCTTCTGGACCATACAGGCTGCTAGAACCAACTTTTATAACAATTCTTTCTGAAATTTCGGCTGTGTTTTGTGCCATAGCTAATTTTTAGACTTAAAACCTTTTATAGCCAAACCTTTAAGCATTAATGCAGCACCACGCAAAGCACGTTTTTGCATATCTTCGGTATGATGATTTGTTAAAATATCTATTACTGCTTTTCCGGCTTCGGGTCGTTCTTCGGCAGCAAAAAAATGAATGTCTAGTTCTTTGCGTAAATCTAGCGCTTCGACAATAGATTTTTGCGCTTCTGTCATTCGGGCATTGTAATTTTCTGGGTCGATTACGTCACCGTTTTTATTAAAAATATCTCCCCTACCGTTGATTCTTAACATCCAGTCTTCGAATGTATCGACCGTTCTGTATATTCCAATAGCTTTTTTATTGGCATGCAAAAGTATACGATTTAAGTCGCGTAATGTGGCAGGAACTGTGTCCATTAATGCTATTCCGCTAGTAGGAAAACTGTCTAGTTCGGTAAAGTATACGTGGCCACCTCTGGGTTGAGCATATTGTACTAATTGACCTTCTTTTAACAAACTTGCCAACCGTTTGTTAGATTCGTAATCAAAAGCAAAATCATAATCTAGCCCGTTTTCTTCTACTCTGCCGTCACGAAATTCGGGAAGCCTAGTAGTGCCATTTAAAACTGAATGGATAACAGATACGTTGTGCCTTGGTCGTCTTAATAACGATTGGGCTTCGGCTTCTATTTTTGCTCCATTTTTACCCACGCCAAATGGACCACTAATTGTGGCGACAGCGTCTAAACTACACAATCTGTCTACTACGACACTGGCTGGCAAATACTGCTCGCGCGGGTTGTCTTTAAACAATTGAAGATCTGACTGGTCATGAAATGCACCATTAACCGGAGCTAATGACTGATTATATTCTAATGCACTTTTTTCGGACTCATTTGGTATTGAGCGCATAATTAATTACCGTACTTTTTAAGCAACTTCTCCAAGTTGGATACGAGAGATTTTGCGAACAATAATATTCTCGCCAAGTTGAGCGTTAGCTTCTTTAACGACATCGCCCACCGTGATATCTGGGTTTTTTACATATGGTTGGTTTAACAAACAACGTTCTGCAAAATACTTTTTAAGCATTCCTTCTACGATGTTTGGAACGATTTTTTCTGGCTTACCTTCGGCTATAACTTTTTCTGAAAATTCAGCTGTCATTTTAGCTTTGATGTCTGCAGGAATTTCTTCTTCGCTAATATATTCTGGAGCGCTGGCTGCAACGTGTAGACAGATATTTTTAACTAGTTCGGTAAAAATTTCGTTACGAGCAACAAAGTCAGTTTCGCAGTTTACTTCTGCTAAAACACCAATACGGTTGTCATGAACATAGCTTCCTACTAATCCTGCACGAGCTTCGCGTTCTCCACGCTTGTCGGCTTTGGTTTGACCTTTTTTGCGCATAGCTGCAAGAGCTGTGTCAAAATCGCCACCTGCTTCTGTTAATGCTGCTTTAGCGTCAGTCAGGCCAACACCTGTTAGTTCTTTTAGTCTTTTGATTGTTGCAATATCCACTTTTATTCTCCTTCAAAATATTGATAATTTAAGGTTTTTTATTAAATTGTTCTGTCTGGTTTTAATGTCCGTTGACCTGAACGATAACATGCTGTTTTTTAAGTTATTGCCTGGGCAATAGATTTATATTCAGAATGCTTATTTACAAAAAACTAAGCTTCTTTTACTGATTCGTCTTTGTCTGGTGTGTCAGCTTTTTTAGTAGCACCTGCTTGGCCGGCTTCAATAGCTGACTGAACATAGCTTAATACTAATTTAACTGCTTTTGCTGCGTCGTCATTACATGGAATTGGGTAATTTACATCTGTTGGGTCAACATTTGTGTCACAAATTGCAACTACTGGTATGCCAAGCTTTTTAGCTTCGGCAACTGCATTGTGGTCGCTTTGGATATCTACAATAAAGACTGCTCCAACTTTTGCGGCCATGTTTTTAATTCCGCCGTAAAGTACGTTCATTTCTTCGATTTCTTCTTGGAATCGTTGAACTTCTAACTTGTTGTATTTAGCTGCAAGTTCGCCGTTAGCCATTCGTTCTTCTAGGCTTTTTAGGTGCTTAATACGAACGTTAATAGTGTTATGATTTGTCATCATTCCACCCAACCATCGGTTTACAACAAATGGCATTTTTACTTCTTCGGCTGTTTGCTGAACCATTTCAGCTGCTTGTCGCTTTGTACTTACTAAAAGTACTTGCTTGCCTTCGCTAACTGTTTTTGTAATAAAAGCTAGCGCTGAGTCTAGGCCTTCTACTGTTTTTGTAAGGTCAATAATGTGGCTTCCGCCGCGCTTACTGTGAATGTACTTAGCCATTCTTGGGTGCCAGCGACTAGTTTTGTGGCCAAAATGTGCGCCTGCTGCTAATAGTTCTTTGATGTCTACTTGTGTAGCCATAGTGTTATAAATCCTTCTTCTTCGTACGGATGCTTACCTAGTCGTCTTTACATAAGATTGACCAGGAGGATTTTGCTCTGTACTGCTTAATTTGTAATAAATAAATTGTAACAGATACGGCGTAATTTTACAAGCTATTAAACTGAGAGTTCGCTAAGTTTACGAAGACTATAGACTCCACCATTTTGTAGACCCCCTGCTGCGTCTACGTATACTTGTGGTGCGCGTGAACCTCCAGAAGTTAAACGAACGGCTGGTTGACTTTGCAATCGTACACCGTCAATTTCACGCGTGGTCCTACTGACGCCTTGATGATCTTGTGAGCTATTAGAAACATACAACGGCACGCCCATACTAGCTGCTTTTTGTGCAGCATGTGTGTATAGCGCTCTGCGAGCAGCGTCACTGCTGTCGGTTGTGTATATAGTGTCTAGGTGCAGTGCTGGTAAACCTTGGTCGTCGCTAACCATTCGGTAGATTGCGCGCGCAACCTGCGTACCTTTTGCGTTACGTAACACAAGTACCTTGGTGTTAGGGTCGGTATAACCAATTAAAGAAGTATTTAGTTCACCGTTACGATAGTTTTGACAAGATCCTACTGGTTCTACGCCTACTCGAAGTGTCGTAATTAAGTCCGATGTATCCGAAACTGACATTTGTTGAACGTCGTCAGTTTGCAATGAATAACTATCTATAACAGAATCAATCTGATCAGCTATAAATGAGTTTGCAGAAGGAAGATTCTTTCTTAACCTGGTTGTTATTGTTTTTATACTGCGTGATTTTTTACCCTCTTGCTGTAATAATGAGCCGGCTTTTAGTTCGTCTGCCGACAGTTTAACTAGCGCCTGAATGTCTTCTGTTAATTGTAATCCCGATAATTGTCTGCGTAATTCTTCGGATTCTTGTTGTACCTGTAATAATTGCCTGCTAGCTAGTTCGGTGTCTGCTGATTGTCGCAATAATTGTTTTTGTTTTTCGACTTCTGCAATTTTTGCGCCTATATCTGCAATTGCCGCCTTAACATCATCGTCACTTTGCAAGGCGTCGCTAAGATAAGTTTCGTTATCATAAAGTACTCCAACCAAAGCTTTTACTGCTGTTTCGGCCTCTATAGAAAAAGTATCTTGCATGTCGGTTGTTTCGTCTTGTGACCAAATTTTTAATTGTTCAAAAGTTAATTGTGCAGGCAATAATCCTTGGTCTTTTAAAACTTGCAATGTTTGTTCGGACGATGACCCAAACTTCCATTCGTTAAATGTACCTGCAGATATTTGCTCTAGCAAAGTAGCGGCCAGCTTAGAATGATCTTTACTTTGAATGTGCTGCCGCATATAAACACCTAATATTTGAGCAGTAGAAATAGTTTCGTCGTTTTGGGCTTGGGGACTTATATTTGCACCAATATACGCGGCGACTGATTCAATTAATAGTGAATTAACCTGGGAAGAATCGGTAATGCCTTCGAATGACGCTGCGGCAGATATAGTAAGAATTGTTGCGACAGATTCTAATAATTGTAGTGACTGCGCATTTGTAGTGTTACTTGTTTTCATTATTGTTTGTAACTGTTCAGTTACACCACGCGACTTAATTAATGCCATTGATTGATACGCAGTAGATGCTTGAGCAAGTAGTAGTTGTTTTGAGTTTTCGCGGTCGTGTCCAATTGCGCGCGACATAATATCTTGCAAATATGCATCAAATTTACCAACGCCACGTTGTTGATTTACAGATTCGACAATAGTCATTTCGTCGATATCGTCGTACTGTGCAGAAATTATAGACAATTTATTGTACGCTGCAGCAGGATCTACTTTTATAAGTCTATTTATAATATTACGGTTGCTTTGGGAGTCGATAAATCTATTAAAGACTTCTGGGTTTGACACAATATCGACTAATTTAGCATCGCTAACAGATTCTATGAACGACGTAACTTGCTCTTTAGTTACATAGCGAATCCAGGTTGAACCATAACTCATGTCACCCAAAAATAATGCTTCTAATTTAGGGTCGTTAATCAGTGATTGTACGGTATTTGTAATAAATTCTGCGTCAAATAAATTTTCGGCCTTAAAAATCAATTCTACTAATTGTGCGGAATCTAATAAAGAAATTATTTCTTGCGTTTTTTGTTTTGCAGCATCTAGCCCTTTAAAATCCTCTATTACACTAAGCGCATTCTTAACATTATATGTAGATATTTCACTTTGTTGCAAGATACTGTCTAGCGCTAGATATGGCAATTGCGACGCATCAAAATCGCCAAGCTTTTTTAATAAATCTTCGTTTAAAGTAAACTTGCTGATTACTTCACCAGCTTTTGATATAGACAAAACTATTTGCTGAAGATCCTCTGAGCTTACATATTCGGATATTGTTTGTAAGCGAAACGATTGGTCATCTGCTCCTAGTTCGTTAAACGCACCTATTACAGCATTAGTAGATTGTTCGTTGTCGTAGCCCAGTACCTTAATATATAAATTAACATTATCTAAGAATGACCCGGGAGATAATAGACCAATTGCAGATATAAGTTCTTCTTGTGATAAAACATTAAATTTAATAATCCGTTCTAGATTACGTCCTATGCTAAAGGAATCTTGCGACAAAATTAAACTATGTGAAGCCATAATTAATTGTTCGTCAGTAAAGTATTTTTTTATGTCATCACCAAAATAGCCCGCTGATTCAAATACGACAAAACCATCAGTTTGCGTAAATCTGGTATTAATAATCTCTTTTATGTGCGCTTCACTTAGTACACCAGACTCAACTGCACTCATTAATTCGTACATAGGCGTATCTGGTAAGTCAATAATCATATTAACCTGTTCGACGGCAAACAATCTTAAATTTTCTGGTATATCTTTTTCTATTCCGTAACTTTCTTTTTGGGCAATTTGTAAGTTTCTATATAAAAGATTCAAGTAGGGTCTGTTAATGTCTGGTGTTTGCAAAAAAGACATAACTTGTTCGTCTGATATTAAACCTTGCTTTATTAATGATTCAAGACTATACCCCAAACTAGTGTTGCCACTTTTAACCATTGATTCTACCATCTGTTTAACTTCTGAGTCGTCAAAATAGCCACGCAAAGTTTCGTCCGAAACTATTTGAGCAGAGAAACCATTAACTGACTGACTTGATGCTACTAAAAATGCTTTTATCTGCTCTGGCGTGTCAAACAAACGACCTAAAACAAACGGCAAACTAATATCGGATGATGTAATAAATTCTGGCTTAACTTGGACCGTCCTATACAACGCTTCTTGAAGTGACGATTTTGACATTATTCCTTCGAACAGACCAAGTTGGCCTACTATAACTGTAGGTTTATTAACTAATAATTGGGACATTTTGGCGTCAAAAGATTCTTTAGTTTTAGACAGTTCAGCAACTTCACTACTGCTTAATAATTTTTGAGAACTCCACGAAGCGTCGTCGGCTTTTAATTGACGTAATATTCGCGCACCAATATTTGGACTATAGCTGACAGCTTCTAAATAAGCTTCTCGGCGCTGTTGTTCTGTGGCATTAGCCGGTAACGATTTCATTCGTTGGGTGATATATTCTTTTTGCTGGCTTCTAACAGCGCGTTGATAGGCCACGTATTCTTTGTAATCTTTTAAGTCATAGCTGGCATATTTTGCGGTTTTTAGCCCGTCTATATATGCTTTAGCTTCTTGTGGTGTCATTGCGCTAAGTTTTTCGATAGTTCGTAGTACTTCAGGAGTAATAGTTGGAATTTTATCACCTGGTAATTGTTCGACTTTTTGACTTTTTTCGATATAATTTAGCGCTATATCTTTTTTAGCGAGCATTAAGTTTGCTTGTTGGAGTGCTTTGTCCTGAGATTCTTTGACGTCAATAACAACCACAGGTTCAGTAACAGGCTCTATATATTCTGCTTGTGCTGGTGGTTCTTCGGGTTGCAGAATTTGTATTTCTGGAGGCTGTTCGGGGCTGTCGGGTGATTCAACGGGTGGGCTTAAATCAATCCCTTCACGCTCTAGATATCCTTGAATATGAGGCAAAAGTCCTTCGTGAAAATCTTCTGGATGTGCGGCTACATGATCTGCTAGTTGTTGAGGTGTGTTTATGGTGCCTAAACTAGTAGACGGGACGCTTTGATCCGGCGAATGCATATCTGGTGATGGCGAGAAGGTTTCGGACATTATTTTTGTTTTTTAATACCTCTGTTGACTACTATACGATTACTCTGTATAATAGTCAATAACTATGAGAACAGCTATACACCCAGACAACTACCGCGTTGTGGTCTTTGAAGACCTAAACAACAACGAACAATTTTTAACACGATCTACTGTTAAGACAGAAGACACTGTAAAACATGCCGACGGCAATACTTACCCACTTGTAAAAGTGCACATAAGCAGCGCTAGTCACCCGTTCTTTACAGGACAAGAAAAACTAGTCGACATCGAAGGTCGTGTAGACAAGTTCGAAAAACGACGTGTTGCAGCAGCTAAAGCCAAAAAAGCCCAAGCAGACAAAGCTGTTAAAACAGTTAGTTCAAAAGCAGACAAAGACGCTCCAGTTAAAATCGAAAATTTAAAGACAACAAAATAGCTTTAAACATCAAAAACTGCCGGTACTTAACTGGCAGTTTTTATTTTGTTAAAGTGTTATACACTATAAGGTAGATATGAACCCAGAAGTATACAAAAAAGAACTTGCCGAAATAAAAGTCCAACTAGAAGACCCATCTATTTATTCAAAGCCCGAATACCCTGCCCTTGCTAAGCGTGCAAATGAGCTAGAAGGAATAGTTGCCTTATTTAATGATTCCGACAAGTTTACTAGTCAAGAAGCTGAGGCCTTGCAGATGATTTCTGAAGGTGGAGAGCTTGGTGAACTTGCAGCAATGGAGCTAGATGATATTAAGGCAGCTAAACTTGCTGCCGAACAGGCACTGCAAGAAGCATTAATACCAAAAGACCCTAACGCCGAAAAAGACTGTATCATAGAAATCCGAGCTGGTGCTGGTGGTGATGAAGCAAGCTTGTTTGCCGCCGAACTTTACCGAATGTATGCACGTTATTCAGAAGTACACCGTTTTAGAGTCGAACTAATTAGCGAAAGTCCAAGCGAAGTTGGCGGCTATAAAGAAATAATTTTTGGAATGAAGGGCGAAAACGCGTATAAAACTTTTCACCTTGAAGCTGGGGTACACCGTGTTCAACGTGTACCTGCAACTGAATCACAAGGACGAGTGCACACATCTACAGTTACTGTAGCAGTTTTACCAGAGGCAGAAGAAACTGACGTTGAGGTAAAGGATTCGGACCTGCGTGTTGACTATTACCGAGCAGGTGGGCATGGTGGACAAAGCGTCAACACTACTGATTCAGCCGTCCGTATCACCCATGTGCCAACGGGGATAGTAGTAACCAACCAGGACGAAAAATCTCAGATTAAAAACAAGCTTAAAGCCATGAGTGTTCTACGCTCAAGGCTATTACAGTTTAGAATAGATGCCGAAAATGAAATGTTGTCAGCCAAGCGTAAAGCACTTGTTGGGTCAGGCGACAGAAGTGAAAAGATTCGTACCTACAACTTCCCCCAGGACCGAATAACAGACCACCGCATTGGATATTCACGTTCCAATATACCTGGTGCATTGTCAGGTCAAATCGACGATTTAATCGAAGAACTCAAAAAAGCGGAGGTAGATATCCTCCGCTCCGAGAGCTAAAATTTATCCTCGCTTATTTTGGGTATCGCATCTTGAGGTTGTTTCTTAGGTAACTCAACAGTTGAAAGTTGCTCAAGAAAACTGCTGTATTCATCACCTAATCCATGTTCATTATGCAACAACGATAGTCGCACTTTTAAAAATTCCAGCAAAGCTTCAGAATCTACTCCCGCATTATACTTATCAGACAACTCTCTAGTTGCCACGCAAAAATAAATAATATCAGAAATAACTTTGTTATTATTATTTTCACTTCCTCCAAGCATCTCAATATAATTCTTGTCACTTGGCTGATCTATAATTCTACTAATTACTGCGGTTGCTCTATCAAAATAACTTGCCATATCAAGTCTACTCTGTTCAGAAACAGATGGCTGCAAAACACTTTGCGCTAATGGTGCAAGCATACTAAGTCCTTCTTTACCAAGCACTACTACTCCAACCATATGATCATTTGAGCGAACATCATGAGCATATACAGCTAGATCGCCAGTTCCAACCGGATAATGTCCGTCTGCAAATGCTCCTAAATAACCATCTAAAGGGATAGTACCCGTTTCATTTGTATCGGCGATAAGCGTGATTGGCATATCGTTCTTTTTTGCATAATTTTCAATTGTTTTTGGCGTAGGAATAGTCCTTCGTTCACCCTCAAAATCAAAGTGATATCCAAGAAGATTTTGAAGTAATACTACGCCGCCCATTCCTTCTTGATCTTTTCCTGAAAGCTGTACAGCTAACGATTCAGCAAAAGAAAACGCACCAAAACCAGGAGGTAATTGCCTTCTTTGTATTGGCTCTGTGGCATCCGGGAAAAGATTCGTGGAATTTCTTGACGAGTTAGCGGTTACATAGGTACTGCCGTCAACCTCTGTCAAAATGATAGTTGTAGATGAGCCACTTTCAGCTAAACTATAGCTTCCTGGCGTGATATTGCCTAAAGAATCGGCTGCCATGAATACTTTTCCATGCGCATCTTTACTAAAAAACTCTATTGGCAATGTGGTCGTGATGTCTGCATTTGGGAGTATATTATTGCCTACAGCATCAGTACTCCAGGGTAGACTATCATTACCTACTAATACATTGCCCACCGCTGCTTGACCAAGCAAAGGACCAGCATTATCACTGGGTACCGGTATATCTGGGTTTGTAGTTTTTTCTGACATATTTATTTTATTAGTTTTACAGAGATAACTATAACACACTTATGCTTATTTAGCAATTATATTTTATAGTCAAAAAAGCGGGTTCATACTCGCTCTTCGTTATAAAAATTTTTGCTTAGTCGATGCGGTAGAACTTGCTCTCTAGTAGTTTACCCAGGGGTTGCCACATAAGCTTGGCTTTTTTGTGAGTAAGAGTAGTGAGCTTTACTAAAATCATCAACAACATTGACAGTCCGGTACAAAGAAGTGCTCTGACGACGTTTAGGAATGGGCTGGAGCCTATTTCTAGTAGCAATACGAAGCTTATGCTAATAGAAAACAATACTAACATAATCCACCATTCGTTGCTAAACACTTTGTTGGCCATTTGAAGTGCCAAGTTAGAACGGTTAGTTTGATTGGATATTAGCTGTTCTAGCATTTTTTTAGTCGCATCTGCAGTTTGATCTTCACGGGTTATTATTGATTTTATAAGCTCTTCATATTCGTGTTCGCCGGCGCCTATCCTTTTGTTCTTATATACCTTTCCTGCATAAGATGTTAACAATTGCATGATTTTTTTGTGATCTGTGTCGTTAAATAAATTCGACGTAAGAGCAATTGCAAATAAGGCATTTGCTTCTGACCTAATTATTTTGTGCAGTTCTTCTATTCTTGACTTTTGTGCTGTTAAAATAGGCGAAATATAAAATCCATACAGCAAAGAGTTTACGCTAAATAATGTTAATGCTGAAGACTCGAACTTAGTGTGTGGAATGACCAAAGATAGCACTGCGTAAGTTAATAAAAATACCCAAAAATAAACACTAAGTCGAATTTTTAATAATAGTTTTTGCATATTTTTACTATACCACCTTTTAAACATTAACGTAATCCACCGTACTGCTTTTTTGGCATTTAACAAAACCTTGTTACACTTTTATATATGCAGATAAGTGAAGTTATACAAACAGCAATAAACAAACTTCAAATCGCCGGCCATAAAACAGCCAAGCTAGATACAGAGGTGCTTTTAGCGTACCTGCTAAAAAAAGACCGATCGTGGGTACTTGCCCACCCAGAATACGCACTAGAAGAACCTACTCTGCAACAATACAACAGCCTTATTAGTCGCCGCGAACTGGGTGAGTCTGTAGCGTACATAACTGAACATAAAGAATTTTATGGACGTGATTTTTTTGTAAATAAAGATGTCTTGGTTCCCCGCCCCGAATCTGAATCATTTTTGGAACTTTTAAAACCTTTAGCAAAAATTATTCCTCCTAAAGGTATATTTAACATACTAGATATGGGTACGGGATCGGGTTGTTTGGCAATTACAGTTAAGCTAGAAAATCCACATTTGCACGTATACGCAACTGACACAAGCAAGAACGCCCTGACTGTTGCCATAAAAAATGCTCTGACTTATGATGTGCCAATTGTTTTTAAAGAACAGGATTTGTTGGCTGGCGATAAAGTAGGATACGACGTTATTATTGCCAACTTACCCTATGTTCCAGATACGATGCAAGATAAAAGCATAATGCACGAACCAAAAGAAGCACTATTTAGCGGTAATGACGGTATGAATCATTACAAAAGATTATTTAAACAATTAGAGCCAAAGCTTATTAGATACGTTATGACCGAGTCACTATTATCGCAGCATAATGAAGTTACAGAACTGGCCAAAAAAGCTGGTTATACCCCTACATCGACCGACGGTCTAGTACAGCTTTTTACAAAGAAGTTAATGTAGCTAGGAAAGAGCAGCCCGACAAAATGTATTCCATTTTGCCGGCGCGATAAGAAAACTGTTTACGGTTGTCTTATAAGCGAAGCGTTACTGTGCCGGTGCGGCTTCTAGAGTTGCAGTAATGTTAAGTTCTTTGCCATCACGCAGTACTTTAAGTTTAGTGCTGTCGCCAACTGACCTTTTACCAAGTACAGATATTAGACTATTTTTTTCGTCTAGTTTTGTGCCGTCGATTTCGGTAATAATATCTTTTTCTTTTAGGCCGGCTTTGTCGGCTGGACTGTCTTTTACTATTGTTACTTGTTTGCCTGCTGGTGCTATGTATGCACCTCGTTTAACAGGTAAATTAAACTGGTATGCAATGTCGTCGGTAATCATTACATAACGAACACCTAAATACGGTCTTTGTAGTTTACCTGTTTTTAAAACACTTGTTATTAATCCCTGAAGATCGCTAATAGGAATAGCAAAACCGATGTTTTGAGCCGCACCGCCAGCTATTGCTGTGTTTATTCCAATAATTTCACCAGAAGTATTAACTAACGGTCCGCCAGAATTACCAGGGTTAATTGCTGCGTCGGTTTGAAACAAATTTTGTAAAGTTTCTGATGCTGTACCTGGTTCGCCACCTGCTTCTATGCTTCGGCCAAATCCAGAAATTATGCCGCTGGTTACAGTGTTCTGAAATTGACCTAGGGCGTTTCCTATAGCTATAACTTTGTCGCCAACCTGAACTTTAGACGAATCACCTATTTTAGCTGCTGTTAGTTCTTTGCCTTTTTTATCTTTGATCTTTAAAAATGCTACGTCTAGCGGATCACTGTCGTTAGTGCGACCCAAAACTTCTACATCTGTTAGTTCTGTACCGTCAGAAAGCGTCACGCTAACCTTTGTTGTGCCGACTGGGACTACGTGGCGGTTTGTAATTATAGTTCCATCAGTGTTAATAATTACACCCGTACCAGCGCCTTCTTGAGCCTGATTACTAGTAAAACCAAAAAAATCTTGAGCTAACCCTTGGCTTGTAACATTAACTGACACTACGGCTGATCCAACATTTTTTGCAATATCGCGTACAAGGTCGCTTTCGCTACTTATAACTTGTTTTTGAACGGTTGTGCTGTCTGTATGTGTTGTGCGCTCCGGTGCGTAATAACCACCTGCAAAACCTGCAATTACCGCCAATAAAATCGGAAACATCGATACATTTGGTTTTAACTTTATTGCTTCATCATGAATTATCTTTTTAGTTTCTGATAATTTTTTTAATGTAGATTTTTTGTCTGTCATATTAACCCTCTTATTTTATAAATAATACCTATTTAATACTGAGTAAATGCTGAAATTATTAAATTGTTTTGTCGCCCCAGTCAGAAAACACAATCAAAATTATTAATATCGCCGAAAGTACTACCACAAACTGACGCTGTACATTTGCGCTTAGCTTGTCGGTATGACGTAAATAATATAACCCTGCAAGCGCATAGCCTACAACACTAATGATTAATACAGGCTGTGCAATAACTCCGTAATATATAAGCCAGTGCGACAATAACCAAACTACGCTAGACGCAAAGTAAGCCCATACATAGGCTGTTGTGCGTCCTAATGATTCGTCGAATGCCGAAAAGAAGTGTCTGGCAGCAAAATAACAAACCAAGGTAGACACCAAAACTAAAACTGTGCTTGAAGCGTTACCAAAAACTGCAAATAATGCCATTAATCCCATTGCCTGACCTATCATTGCTTGAGCCGAAACCCAAAGAACGTCTGATTTTGGTTTTATTACGATTAACCAGATTGAATAAAGTAGTACCCAAATAAATTGCATACCCTGACTGCCTGTTTTGTTCATAAACAACACAACAGATAGCCCAACTATAATATCGACTGCATTTGCACGTATATTTGCAGGCCAATGTCTGGATTTTACAGAAAACATTCGCCATTTACTTAAAAGTATTAAAATTGCTGCAAGTTGCGCAAAATCTAACCTAATTAACACATACAAAACTAGTGGCAATGCAACGGTCAGTACAACGTGAACGGCATGTGCAAAACCACCCTTTGGCTTAATTTTATAGACTACTTTAGATAGTTTTTCGATGCTTTTTTTTGTACGAGAATTGTGCGTAGGCACTTCTGCAAATGCCTGAAATGCCTGATCTTGGTTTCGCTGCATTAATTGCAACTTATTTTTACCTATTTTCAATTGATTAATATCCTTGTGGTTTAGGGTGCTACTGGCGTGACCGTGTCTGTACCTAGTATTATAACAAAGTCCGCGCCGGTAGTATTAATTGTTGGGTCAGGTACGGTTGTTGTTGCGACTACTCCGAATCGTTTTTCTAGATAATTTTTTGTATATTTTTTAACACCGTTAGTCATGTCCACTATTACTGTTTTTGTGAAGTTTTTATTTGGTGCGTTTCCTGTACTTGATATTGAATAACCAAATGATTTTAGTTCTAGTGCCTTTTTGCTTGCTAAACCTTCTGTAGCGGTACCGTTAAGAACCACTATTGCGGCGTTTTCGTTTTTAATAAATGCGTCTTTTAGGCTGTTTCTAACAAAGTTTTGAATTTCTGAATAGTCAAACATTCCGGCTTTTGGCACCTGTACGGACAATCCGTTAATGTTGTCGCCAACAACCATTACTTTACCTGCATCGGCAAGTCCAATAGATGCAAACTTATCTGGTGATATATTTTTGCCAATTTCGTATAAACGCATTACTTCGTTAATACTTACATCTGTTCTTACGTGGTCGCCAAAAGTACTTAATAGCTGAGTTACTTTTACTGGGTTTGAATATGTGCCGGCGCTTTGGATTTTTTCTTTTAGAGCTATAATTACTGCTTTTTGACGTTCTGATCTGTCAAAGTCACCTCTTGCGCTGGTGTGACGAGAACGAGCAAAGAATAATGCTTTTTCGCCGTTAAACTGCTGAACGCCAGGCTTTACATCTAGTACAAAGGATCGAGCTTTAGCTTCGTTCCATAATGTTTCTGATACAGCCAAGTCTTTTGTTATGTTAATTTGAATGCCGCCAACTGTGTCTATGGCTTTTTCGAAACCGTTAAAGTCGACTACAAGGTAATAGTTCATTGGTATACCTAGTACATTAGTTAGGACTTTTTCGGCGGCAAGCGCACCAGCTTTTGTGGCTAGGTCTTTATCTTTGTTTTTTGACAATGAAAGTTCCCTTGCGTTGGCAAAAACTTCGTTAATTTTGCCTATACTACCGTTTTCTTTTTTAACCCATAAGTCGCGAGGAACGCTTAGTAATGCTGCTTCGTTTTGAACTGGGTCTATACTTGCAATTATCATAGTGTCAGACAAATATGCTCCGTTATGACCTTCGCCGCCAATACCTAGTAGTAGTATGTTTATGCGTCCGTCGCCTTCGCCCTTAAGTTTTACGGGGTCGACGTTTTTTTCTAGGGCTACTGCACCTGTACTGCTGCCATTAAAAACTTGTCGTGCTTTTAAATAGCCGTAGCCTGCCACACCGCCAAATCCGACAACTGCTATAAACATTAAAACCGAAAAAACAGTTAAAAGTTTTTTAAGTCCTGATTTTTTGGGTTTTGCGTGTTTTCTTAATTTTTTAGAAGAATTGTCGTCTATAGGAGCTTTTGTGTCGTGATTAGATAATAATGGCTGTGTATTTGCCGTAAAGCCACTAGGTTTTTTAAAATTTTCTACTGGTGTGTTGGTTTGTTGTCTAAAGTTAGTTGTTACTGGTTTTCTGCCAGACTGTGGTCTACTAGATACAAAACCATCTACAGTATGGTTTTTATTGAATGTGCGTTTGGGGCTTTTAAAATTATCCATTGGTATTACAATAGTATAGCTGTTTTGGTGCCTATTCGTAAAGTTGTACAGTATTAGGTTGTTCGTGTAATCTATTAATAGTGGATAACGAACCTATACAGTCAACACCCGGACATAATGTACCGGCGCCAGAACGCAAAACAAGTAGAGAGAGCGTTTTTAAAAGCATACTTACTACCCTGGCTATACTTGTAGCTGCACCTATTACGGCTTTACTTATAACTAGCTTTATTTTTCAATCTTACGAGGTATTTGGTCCAAGTATGATGTCTACACTGCAAAATGGCGACAGATTAATTGTAGTAAAAGCACCCAGGACATTGGCAAAAATTCTTCATAAAAATTATTTACCTGACAGGGGCGAAATTATAGTTTTTATTAAAAAAGATTTATTTATAGCCGGAGAATCTGGCAATAAGCAGCTTATTAAAAGAGTTATGGCCCTACCTGGCGAGCGCGTAGTTGTAAAAGACGGAGTTGTAAAAGTATTTAGTAGCAGCAGACCCGAAGGATTTGAACCAGACAAAGAAAGCCCCTACGGAAGCGTTATTTTAAAGACTGCAATCGACGGCGAATGGACCGTAGGCAGTGACGAAGTATTTGTATGTGGCGACAACAGAGATAATTCATTAGATTCTAGAACATTTGGACCAATTAAAGAATCAGACATTGTTGGCACAGCCAAGTTTAGGTTTTTGCCTACAAACCAATCACGCAGTTTTTAATTAAACTTTGTGTAGAATGCACATTTTGGGCGTAAAACTGCGCCATAAAATTTTACCATACATTAATATGGCGCAATTTTAGTGCTAGTTTTTCATCCCAACCTGCACTATTTGACTCAAAGTTTAGAGTGTAGGAATATGTTAGTTACTGAGGGTTTTTATGATGCGTGACATATCAGTGTCGTCTTTAAAACTAATTAAGATTTGGCCACCTTTGGCTGTGCGCTTAATTTTTACAGGTGCATGAATATGTGTACTTAACTTTTTTGTTTCTGGTGATGTTGTTACAAGATTCTTTTTTGCTGCTACTGCTGTTTTAGCGCCTTTTTTGCTAGCGGTTACAAATTGTTCTGCCTGACGTACTGACCAACCGTTGGTAATAATAAAATGAAGTAATTCTGACTGAAGTTTTGGATCATCTTTTAGGGCAAGAATTTGGCGCGCATGACCTTCTGTTATTTTTGATTCGTTAAGCGCCTTTTGTGCGACGTCCGGTAATTGTAAGAGTCGCACAATATTATTTACAGTCGTTATTGCTTTGCCTAATTTTTTAGCAATGTCGGCATAGCCCAAACTAAATTGCTGTTGAAGCCGAGCAATTGATATTGCTTGTTCCATTGGACTTAGGTCTACTCTTTGCACGTTTTCTACTAGCGCAAGTTCTAGTTCGTGTAGTTCGGTTAATGTTCGGACGATTGCGGGAATTTTATCTAGTCCTGCAAGCTGACTGGCGCGGTAACGGCGTTCGCCTGCTACTATCCTAAAGGTCTTATCACTTTTTTGTACAACTATAATCGGCTGTAAAACACCGTGTACTTTAATTGACTCAGCAAGCTCTGCTAAGGTGTTTTGGTCGAACAATTTGCGTGGTTGGTCACTGTTAGGGTATACGTCTGTAATGAGTAATTTTTGTATTCGATTACTGTCGTCTTCTAGTAATGCTATGTCTACATGCTGTGGTATTAGACTGTCGAATCCCCTGCCTAGTCCAGTTAATTTAGCCATCTATTCTCTCCTGTACTTCTTTTGCTAGTGACTTATACGCCCGTGCACCCTTGCTCCATTTGTCATGATCTGCAATAGTTTTACCGTAACTTGGCGCTTCGGCTAACCTGATGTTTCTTGGAATATGAGTGCTAAACACCTTTGAATCAAAATGTTTTAGTAGTTCTGCCTGAACTGCCGTAGAAAGGCTAGTACGACTGTCGTACATGGTCATAAGTATACCTAAAAGTTCTAGGTGAGGATTTACGCTTGCTCGGACTCGTTGGACAAGATCAATTAATTGGCCAAGGCCTTCTAGGGCGTAAAATTCTGTTTGAACCGGTATTAATACCTTGTCGGCAGCAGTTAATGCATTAACCGTTAATAGGCTTAACGACGGTGGGCAGTCTATTAATACGTAGTCGTAGGTTAATGTTGCTAGGGCTTTTTTAAGCACAAATTCGCGGGCTTCTACACCTACAAGTTCGACTTCGCTGGCTGCTAGTTCTGTGCTTGTTGGTAATATATACAGATTTTTTTGTGAAGTAGGAAGTATTATGTCGGCTGCCGTTGCTTCGCCTCGCAAAAGTTCGTACATTGTTTTTTGTTCAAGTCCTGATTTGTTTATTGCCAATCCACTGGTAGCGTTACCCTGAGGATCGAGGTCTACTAACAAAACAGCTTTGCCCGCCTTAGCTAGGTATGCGCCAAGGTTAATAGTGGTTGTAGTTTTACCGACTCCGCCTTTTTGATTTGTAACTGCAATTGTTATCACTGTTTATGTTCCCTCTTGTTACCTATAGGGTATCACAAATAGCACGTTTTAGGGTATAAGTTGTTCTATCTTCGTGCGCTGGCTACGCCACTTACCTGGAAGTAATCAACATAACAATTTCGGGCAGCAGCAACAGAGTTAAAGCACGCTATTGCAGGACTTACCTTGTTTGAATTATCAATAGTCACGCCGCTAACAGTATATGAAGTACCATTAATAGTAAATGTAGCACTTGATACAGTTACACCTGTAGCAGTAACGTTTATATCTGTTGTGACGAACGTATTTGCAGCAACAGCAAGTGTAGATGGGGCACAAACGGCAGCCGCACCAGTACCGTAACAATAGTTCCAGAACGCATTTGTAGTAGAATCAGCTTCCCACCAAACACCTGTTACTGGGCGAATGTTAGTAGCTGCTTCGGCATGTAAGCCCACTCTTAGACGAGTATTGGCAATGGTGGCACCTACGCCTACAGTCGATATAACCCTGTTATTTTGTGCAATAATCATACTACCTGTAGCTGTAACCGAACTCATTTGTGTTAATGTAACACCTTGTCCATTACCTGTACCTGTCTGTATGTTTAGTACGCCTGGGTGGTCGGCCAACGGTAAAATTGTACCGGTATTATATGCAATTATGGTAGTACCACTGGTATTGCAGACCCAGTTATTGTCTCCGACTGTTAGCGATGTAAGTGAACATGCAGCAATGTTAGTGCCGCTCATAAATTCATCGCTTAAAGAAAATGCTCGGTCTATTGGAGTTACGCCACAAGTTTCCCATGCAATTTCTCTGTAACATCTATATTGTTGCCAAAAACTATTGTAATACTGTGCCCCAGATGTTGCTGCCCCGCCTGTCGGGTCACCTATAGTGTTTTTTGTATCCTGTATAAACACAACACCTGTGCCGTCTGGGGTGGCCGAGCCTACTCTTACTAACGACCCACTTGTATCGACGTTAAAGTAGTCGGTTGTGCCACCAGCGTTTTTAATAGATAGCGCTGATGTTGAAGTAGTGCTGATTGTAGTTGCACCGGTGTTTCCAACAGTGAATACGCCTGCGCCACCTTTTTGAAGTGTTAGTAAATTACCACTTGCACCAGTTTTGTTTATAAAAAGTGAACTATTTGTGCCAGAGTCAATTTGAGCCGAAACTGTTCCTATTAATGTAATAGTTCCGGTAGCGTCAGGCACGGTTATAGAATTATTTGCTGTTGGGTCAGTTATGGCAAAGGTGGTAGAAAAACTATCGTCAGTTGCACCTTGAAATACAAGACCGTTAGCTCCTAAAATTTGTGCGTTTACTGTTAGCCTATCTGTTGTAGCATCACCGATTGTTGTATTACCGTTTAATGCTATATTGTTAACAAAGGTCGCGGTACCTGTAATACTTGCACCGCCACTTGCAACAGTAAGCCCAGTAATATTTTGAAGAGCACCGCCGTTAGTTAGTCGACTTGTGCCGGCAGTTTGCAGACCACCGTCGCCAAGATTAAGATCGGCAACGCCTGCTCCGCTATTAGACAAGGTCAAAGTTGTTGAACCTGCATCTGATAAATCTATAGTAAATGATCCTGAAGCAGTACGTTTTAATGTAGTGTCATTAGCAGCAATAATAATAGTGTTGCTTGCACTATTTAATGTAATATCGCTAGATCCACCAGAACTTATAGTTAGTCCTGCTGTGCTTGTAAGCACAGGGGTTATGATATTGGTAGAAGTAGTTATGTCACTAGTAGTACTAATCGTACCAAATCCGCTTGCAATAGAACCTGTAGATAGTGCACCTGTGCCTGTTATTGCTGTATTAACTGAATCATTTATATCAAGCAGTGCTGCATCTTTGCCGTCCAAACGATTAAATTCGATAGCGTCTATTGTTATACCGTTAAGTACAAAAGTAGACGAACTACTTCCAGTTAAAGTAACTGCACCCGTAGCGTTACCTATACTTGTTAGCGCCGTGCCAGTTGTGTTTAGTGTTGCTGCAGCACCATTTACTGCTAAACCTGCTGATCCAATTAATTGTGCACTAAAAGTTTTTGTTCCTGTAAATGTTTGCGTACCGCTTAATAATGCTACGTTTGCACTAAGAGAACCGTCACCAATTGACGATCCAGTAATATTTGCGCCGTTTATATTTGTAACAGAAGATCCGTCGCCTGTTAAGGTTGTAGCGTTAATAGTACCATTTACTTGTACAGCTCCACCTGCTCCGGGTTGAATAATTATATCGCCCGTTGTTCGGCTTAGTATTCCGTCGCTTAACGTTGTGCTTCCGGCGCCTACTACTACTCCACCCAAAAAGTATCCCTGGAAAAATCTATTGGACTGTGTTGTATAGTCGGTTGTTTTTGCACCGACATTTTGCACTGTGTATTTTGTAATAGTAACGCTAGCGTCGTAACTAACCAAAGGACTAACAGTAAGACTTGTGCCTGTTGGTGTTGCTGTTACACGAGTGTAGTAATCTTGGCCTGCGTTATTAATAAAAATTACGTCGTTTACTGCAAACGAATGTGTAGCAGATGTGGTTATGGTAGTTACATTACTGCGCAGAGTAGGTTCTGTTGTTGCAGTCGTACCCGTTGCGCTACTGTTGGCGATTAAATCTTGGCTTAAAGTGGTTTGACCTTGTACCGATAAAGTGCCGGCCGTATATGTGTCGCCGTTATTAGCAACCGTAAATACGTCTGATCCTGCACCCTGTAATTGCAACAATCCGCCTGCACCTGATTGGTTAAGACGGATTGCTGCAAGTGCAAGGTTTATGGCCTGCACACTGGAAGGCCCTTTTTGAATCAGATCGTCGGCGGTAAATGCATTAGTGTTTGAGCTATTCATCAACTTTGCTGCCCTAAACGCATAAGGTACGGCCGTTAGCTTAAAGCGAGGGGTCATTTCGGCATCCGCCGGTGTACATGAACCAAAACTACAACTTCCTGTGCCCCTAACTGTCATTCCCAAATATTGTTCTTGGTCCCAAGCAATTGTTCCCGGAAAAGCTGTACCTGTTGTGCTGTCACCAAGACTAACACTGAAGTAACCATTTTTGAGTGTAATTGCATTGCCGCCCAATACCGTGTGGGTTTCGGTCCATTGTGTTGTACCACCTGGAGCTTGCTGGGTATACAGGTTAAATTCAATATTGTACGACCCGTCGGCTACAAGGTTACCTGTGCTGCCAAGCAGTCTAGCCTGAAAGTTAAGAGTATTGCTAGTAGCTGCGTATGCACCCGCGCGCGTATAAGAAAAAGCGCCAGATAGTGCGCTAACAGATACGACAAACAAAAATAAGGCTACGAATGCAAGCGTCTTTGCACTTCGTCGCCCTACCGCGACCCATAAGCTGTTGGGAGTTATCTGCTTTTTTGCAGTTTGCATAATGTTTTTTGTTTTTTGTTTTATATCTGTTAAAAATCACAAATTTTGTATGATATTTAGCAGAAAGTCGTTTATTTTTGTTTTGGTCTTTTTGTTTTTGATTGACCTACCCTTAGTTTACTACTAGCGACACCTTACGTAAAGTGTTTTTAACCTGTTTTAAGCAGATTCCTGTGCATAACTCTTGACAGATTTTGGGGTCAAAAACGGCACGTAAATTGGACCAAATATGCAGGTATTTTATTACTAGCCTAATAATACTAGCAGGTATTTTACCCCTACAGGGGATTTAGTATGTAGAATTACCTAAATATTGTGCGACATTAAAATAACACGCTATAACGAGTCCTTTTACCAATTGCCAATTTGTGTTTTACTGCACTTTGCAATAGCGAAGGGTTTTAACGAAGATTAGTGCCGCCCTTAAGATTTGTGCCACCCCTAATGTTTACGT
>JBAXHY010000010.1:0-24586 GCA_037138655.1 bacterium
ACAGAACCCGGCTTACAGCGTGACAGACACTAAAAAACTCCCTAGCCAAACAGGGAGTTTTTTATTTGATAAAGTTAATTATCTATTTTTTTGTAGCAGCTTTTAGAACTGCTTCAAAGGCATGTGGTTCGTTAACAGCTAGTTCGGCTAAAACCTTGCGGTCTAATCCAATTTTTGCGTCTTTTAGAGCTTTAATAAAAACACTATAAGTTGTGCCGTGCAAACGAGCAGCAGCATTAATACGGGTGTTCCATAATTGTCTGAATGATCGCTTGCGTTCGCGACGGTCGCGATGTGCGTTTTCTAGGGCCTTTACTAAAGCTTGGCGTCCACGCTTAATGCTGACGCGGTTACTGTGTGTAAATCCTTTGGTACCACGGCGGATTTTATTGTGCCGTGCGCGGCTGGTAACGCCTCGTTTTACTCTCATAATCTATTCTCCTATTATTCTTGATTAGTTGTAGGTTATTTAGAACCTAATTTAAGTTTCATGTTCTTTGCTGACTTACCGATTAGGGTATGTAGTCCTGCAAAAGTTCGTTTGCGGCTAGCGCTTTTGTGCTCTAGCAAGTGGTTGCCCGATGCTTTTCGCATCATAACTTTACCGTTTTTGGTAATTCGCACTCGATCTTTTGTTCCACTATGAGTTTTTAATTTTGGCATCTGGTTTCTCCTTCGTTACTGTTTTGGCTGGATGAGTGCTTCTTATCACGAATCCTAATTGTTTGCCTGCAAATTGTGGTTGTTGGTCGACTGCAATTGATTCACCAAAACTTTCGATGATGCGGTCAGCCAGTTTAAATCCTATTTCTTTGTGAGCAAGTTCTCGTCCACGATATACGACCATGATTTTTACCTTGTGGCCATCTTCCAAAAATTCTGTGATTTTTCGGCATTTGACTCCAAGATCGTTATCGCTGATCTTTAGTCCAAAACGCATTTGTTTAACATCGACGACTTTTGCACTGCGTTTACTTTTTTGCAGCTGCTTGGTCTTTTGGTAATTATATTTACCCCAGTTAATTATCTTTGCTACTGGCGGACTTGCGTCTGGTGATATCTCTACAAGGTCAAGGCCTGCAGCTCTTGCTGCCTCTAAGGCTTCTTGTCTTGAAAGCACACCAAGTTGCTGGCCGTCTTCGCCGATAATGCGTAATTGACTTGCGCGGATTGACTCGTTGATACGAGTGAACTTGTTAATAGTCTTCTTTGCTCCTACGTATTGAACAGGTTAGTTTTTATTCATATACTATTTTAACAGATATAAAGTCTTAAATCAAGCGCATTATAGAAGTGTCTTTATGGGCCGATATTGCAACGCTTCGCTGATGTGTTCTACGTCTACTTTGTCGTTATTAGACAAGTCGGCAATTGTTTGAGCTATTTTTAAGGTTTTCATGTAAACGCGTGGCGACAAATCAAGACGTTGAGCAGCGGTATTTAACAAATTTTTGGCTTCTGGTGTAAGATTAATTTTTTGTTTGATTTGTTTACTGCTTGCAGTTGCGTTTGTAGTTATACTACTTCCGTATCTGTCTGACTGGGTTTTTCGTACTTGTTCTACTATGATTCGAAGTTTTTGACTGGTATTAGCAGTGTTTACTTTTAATAAATCTTTGTGGTCAACGGGGTCTACTGTTACGTGTATGTCTATGCGGTCTTCTATCGGTCCAGATATTTTTTTGTTGTATCCAAAAATTTGCGCCGCCGTGCAGGTACATTCATGCGAAGATCCAAAATAGCCACATGGGCAAGGGTTGCGTGTAGCTACTAACATAAACTGTGCAGGGTAGGTGGCGGTTTCTTTTGCTCGTGCAACAGTTATTACACCGTCTTCTAATGGTTGGCGTAAAGATTCTATAGAACTCCGTCTAAATTCTGGAAGCTCGTCTAAAAACAATACGCCACCATGTGCCATTGTAATTTCGCCGGGACGTGGGTTTTGACCACCACCAACAATAGACACGTCGCTAGCGCTGTGGTGCGGGCTTCTAAAGGGTCGAGTATGAACAGTTTTGTGCGTGTCCTGATTACCAAGACTGTGTATATGAGTTATGTGCAGTGCTTCTTCGTGAGTTAGAGCGGGTAATATGCCAGGTAGAGTTTTGGCCAGCATGCTTTTGCCCATTCCGGGAGGTCCATTAAATAGAACATTATGTCCACCTGCGGCAGCAACAAGTAGTGCACGTTTGGCGCGTTCTTGACCAATGACTTCGTCAAAATCTATTATGTCGTTCAATTCTGATTCGGTAGGTTTATTGTAAATTCCACCCAAAGTCTCGGTAGACTTAATTAATTTTACTTCAGTTAAATGCTCGTATATTTCTGTAAGCGATCCGACTGGAATAACTGTAATTTGCGGAACGAGTAGTGCTTGTTCGTAGTTTTCTTTTGGAACAAATACGGTTTTGTAACCTTGTTTCCTAGAAAAGAGTAGTCTACCAACTATTCCACGAACAGGACGCACGGCACCATCAAGTCCAAGTTCGCCAAAATATAATGAGTCTTGTTCTTTGGATTTTTGAACGGCTCCCATTCCAAGCAATATTGATACTGCAATAGCCAAATCAAAACTAGATCCAAGTTTTTGTATATCTGCAGGTGCAAGATTAATAGTTATTTTTTTCTTAGGAAAGGTAAGGCCACTGCTACTAAACGCGGCGCGTAGACGTTCTTTGGATTCGTCTATAGACTTGCTGGTCATACCTACAACTAATATAGCTGGCAAGCCAGCACTCATGTGACATTCAATATCTACCAAACAAGCATCACCACCAAGTAACTGTACCGATCGAGCAACGCTGGACATACTGTAAACCTTTCTGTCTAGCCTAAATGTAAAAGGCTCACGCTGCGATTGCAAGCATGAGCCTTTATGTTTTTTAGTTTTTGTTGTCTTTTGAAGTTTTTGTTAACGCAGTTTTTTTCTTGGAACAACGGCTTGCGAGAAGCCGTTGTTCTGGATGCGTTTTTGTTTTTGAGCACCTTTTTTATTCAAGTGCTATGCTTATCCTACAAAGCATGAGCAAGACTGTCAACACATTTCTGCACAGTTTTTGCACAATAAAATAGTTATCCACATGCCGTATCTGAAGAGCCTATTTAAAAGACCTAAATAATCTATAAAATCTGTGCACAAGCGTAATTTGCGGCAAAGAATTTTATGACCATTTTCATGACTATTAAACGCAAAAGTTATGTCAGCAAAATACAAAATATTATAGCTACGTTGCTACATCAAAATACATTAAGACCTAGCTTAAAAACGTATAGTAAGCGTCGTGTTTAAAGGCTCAGAGCCGTAAAGTTGATACTAATTACACTTACTAGCTTGGTCGGGTTAGGGTAGAGCAAAAATAAGTTTGCTAAGCCAATATTAGTTAATGATATTGCTCACAATACAGCCATTGCAGGTCACTAAAATGCAGTATATTGCACATAAAATAGCTACAAATAGGTAAATGTTTTATACAGCATACTAAGCATTAATTTACACTGTTTTATTGTTCAGTTTGTACTGGACGGTACTGTTGCATAAGTAGTGATTACCACAACACTTTTATTTGTTCAAAATAATATAAACTCAATCTGTTAAATAGGGTACTTTGGACATTATTACAACAATATGGGCTTTATATTACTATTGCTTATTTAAATCGCTTGTGCTATAAATAGAGCATCAGCAAGAAACAAAAAGTTAAAAAAAGCTGATAAGAATATATCGTTCCCTGTAGCCTTAAAGCTACTTGGAGCGGTCAGTCAAAAGTCAATGGACAGTAAGCGCTTAATAGTCTATTTATAAAAGCGGATTTACTGTCCTTGACTCCATAAATTAAATAACGTGCCACCAACAAAGTAGGGTGGCATTTAAATTTTATTGAATAAAAACTTAGCAGTTTCATTTAGTGCGGTTGTTTATTACTATGTATATGTGAACAAAAAAAACATAATTTCATTATTTCTATCATTTTTAGTATTTATTTTGTTTATTAACCTGACTTCTCCTTACAAATTGCCTTTAATATTTATTATTTTTCCTGCTGTGCCACTACTAATAGCCGTTTTAAGCCTAACCAGGATCATTATTTTGGTTTTGCACGTTAATAAAACACTTTCGCGTTTTATATTATTTTTTGTTGGTTTAGTATACGCAGTGTTTTTTATCCTTTTGTCACTTGGTCAGCTTACGTTTAAAGACTTCTTTTTACTTCTTGCATTGGGTTCAATCGGAAGCTTTTATATTATTAGAATGTTTAAGCCAGAAAAAGAGCAATAAAACACTCGTGCTTATAAGGTTATTTTGATAATATATAAACACAATGGATAACCAAGAAAATTTGCAACAAGGTGCGGAACTACCAAGGCCTAACCAAGATGTAGTCCAACCTCCACCAGAGTCTTCGTCAGAATCTATGCCAAGTTCAGAACCAATCGCATCGCCACCTCCTGTAGCAAGTCCTGTTGTTAGTGCGCAAACTGCAAGTTCTATTCAATCGATTGTTGGTAATACGGCTAGTGCAGTTGACCCCGCGGTCACTCACTCGTCAGACATTTCGGCCGCCGATGTTGATCTTATAGAAAAAGAGTGGGTTCAAAAAGCTAAGGCAATCGTAGAACACACCATAGGTGACCCATTTACGCAAAATAAAGAAATTAATAAAATAAAAGCAGACTACATTAAAAAGAGATATAATAAAGATATAAAACAAGTAAGCGAGTAACAGGGGAAAAATGTCGTCAGTGCTTGTTATAATTATGATTTTGCTAACGGTGCTTATTGTAGGCGCCATGTTTTTGTATTTGCACATTCGTAACATTCACCGAGAACAAAAAAACTTTGAACGTGGACTTAAGATGGTTCCGTTGCTTATTCATTTACCCCCTACAAGCGACGATACAGACATAGGATCTAGGGACGCACGTGATGTTACGGACGAGACTATTAGTAAGGCTCAAGTCATGTACAACATTATATCTAGTACAGTGCAAAAGGGCTTTAAAAGTAAGTATTATGGTCAGCGTCATTTTGCGTTCGAAATAGTTGGAAGCAAAGGCTTTGTTAATTTTTACGCCGCCGTTCCTGTTGCGCTAGTCGATGTTGTTCAACAGGCTATTGTTAGCGCGTATCCAGCAGCAAGACTCGAAGAAGTTGCAGAACACAATATATTTAGTCCCGTCGGAAAAATTAGTGGCACGATTGGCGGCGAACTTACACTAAAAGAAAACTACGCTTATCCTATTGCAACGTACCAAGACTTAAAACGTGATGCTATGCAGTCAATATTAAACGCATTATCTACCTTAGAAAAAGAAGATGGAGCAGGTATACAAATATTAATGCGACCAGCCGAATCGTTTTGGCGAAAAAATGCCGTAGCTTTGGCTTCTAAAAAGCGCAAAGGTAAAGACAAAAAGAAAGGTGCAGTTGCTTCTGGCGGATGGCTAAGACAAATATTTGCAGCACCTTTTAAACCCCCAGAAGACAAAGGCGACAAAAAAGATGGTGGTGGTTCAGACTTGTCTGGAGTAGATCAAGAAGTTGTTAACGCCATAGAAGAAAAAAGTAAGTACGCAGGCTATGAAGTATTAATTAGAGTTGTAGCATCGTCTAACGTTTCTCAGCGTGCACAATCGGTACTTAGTAATATTGTTGCAACCTTTGCATTATTTGATGCCCCAGGTCGTAACGGTTTTAAATTTAGCGCAGCAAAAGACATTGATTCATTTGTGACTGCATACATAATGAGATTCTTCCCCCAAGAGACAAATAAGAATATTTTAAACTCAGTAGAGCTGGCTAGTATTTTTCATTTTCCTGACCAAAATAATGTGCCTACTTCGCAACTAGAACGCCAGTCTAGTAAGCAGGTAGACGGTCCCAGAAACGTTCCTGACGACGGACTTTTGATGGGTTATAACGTGTTTAGAGGAGCCAAAAAAGCAATACGACTAGCAAATCAGGATCGTGCCAGACATATGTATGTAGTGGGTCAAACAGGAACAGGTAAGTCTACATTCCTAGAAAACCTAGCTCTTCAAGACATGCTTGCCGGCGAAGGTTTTGCTTTTATTGATCCACACGGCGATACAGCCGAAAAACTTTTAAGTATGGTTCCTAAAGAACGTACCGAAGATGTTATTTATTTTTGTCCTGCAGACATGGATTACCCAATCGGCCTAAACTTGTTTGAATTTCATAGTCCAGAACAAAAAGACTTTTTGATTCAGGAAGCTATAAATATGCTTTATAAACTGTACGATCCTCAGCATCAAGGTATTATTGGTCCTAGGTATGAACATTGGTTTAGAAACGCCGCATTAACCATTATGGCCGACCCTGCGGGCGCTACGTTTATAGATATTCCTAAGGTATTTACAGATGCAAAATACGCTAAGCAAAAACTAGAATTTGTGACCGACCAAACTGTTCAGGATTTTTGGAATAAAGAAATGGCTAGTACTAGTGACTACCATAAGAGTGAAGTGCTCGGTTGGTTTGTAAGTAAATTTGGTGCATTTTTAAGTAACGAAATGATGCGAAACATCATAGGACAAACAAAAAGTTCGTTTAACTTGCGTGAAATAATGGATCAAAAAAAGATCCTACTAGTTAACCTTAGTAAGGGTCGCACGGGTGAACTAAACAGTAAACTACTTGGAATGATTTTTGTTATGAAGTTTCAGGCAGCAGCTATGAGCCGCGCAAGTATACCAGAGAGCGAACGTGTAGATTTTTGTTTGTATGTAGATGAGTTCCAAAACTTTAGTACCGATAGTTTTGCGACAATTATGTCAGAGGCGCGTAAATATCATCTTAACCTTATTGTAGCTAACCAATTTACGACTCAGTTAAGTGAAGAAATTCGTGATGCCGTGTTTGGTAATATGGGTACAATTGTGGCCTTTAGAATAGGTCAAAACGACGTAGACAGCTTAACTAAATACTTTAATCCATTATTTGATGGTGACGATTTATTGCGTGTACCAAACTATAATGCAGTGGTTAGAACACTTATTGGAGGAGTCCCAACTCAGCCGTTTAGTATGACCGGATTGCCGCCGCTAGGAACACCAAACAAAGGTCTAGGCGATGCATTAAAGCAGTTGTCGGCAGCTAAATATGGTCGTCCTAAATCTGTAGTAGAATCAGAGATTTTTGCAAGACTTGCAACTCATGAAGACGAAAAACCAGCAGCAAAACCAGTAGCTGGCAGAATGGCTGCAGCACCAGCGCCAACTGCGCCAAAATCAAACGGTTCATTCCTGGATGATTGGTTAACCAAAAAACAAACTAATGCATTTAAAACTCCTGCATCACCATTCAAACAACCGGCAGCTAATCCTACTCAACCTATTGATGCTGTGACACAAATGCAGGCTGTTCAGACGCCTTTGGACAGTGGTGCTCAAAATATGCCAACTACTTCAGGACAAGTGCTAGACGGCCCAATAGCAGCACAGGTTGCGCCTCAAACTAGCCAGTCAGATTTTAATCAAATGACCCAGTCGCTTCACCCATATCAAAGTCCTTTTGTTACAAATAATCCTGCGTCAATTATCGCACAGCCTGCTGTTAACAAGCCCGTAAACCAAGATGAAGGTGTATTACTGCTTCATCCTCAGCCTGGTCAACAAGTCGCCAGCCAAGACGATACCAACGATTCTAGATACATAAACATAGATCAAAACGGTCAGCTACATCACCAAACTCCAGACGATTTCTTAGAATAGAATCTGCTTTGTTAGATGTATTTAAACTTTAATTATTTTTTGTTGTTTTTGCGACGAATAAAGTAATGAATAACAAGTTCGGTAATCATTCCAATTATAAAGCCACAAATAAATAGCATAAAAAAGACTAAGTAATTATATTTATAGCCGTAATGCTTGGTTGTCCATAATAAAATAATGCTTCCTATTAAAGCAAATGCACCTCCACCCAAAATGCCTGAAGGGCGGGCGACAGTTACGCTTGCTGCATCACTTACTTTTTCGACTACTGGTTGATGAATGATCTTACTCATTGTGCGTGATGGGGCGTTCATATGACGTCTTGCTGTGCTTAAGCTACGTTTAAACGCCATGTCTTTAAGTTCGCGGTTAACGTAGCCCATGCTTGGTTTTACGTCTTTGTTAGACTCGGAAGGGGTCATCTCTTTTCCGCTTATAGCCAATGATTCTACTGCTACTTTAGCTTTTTCTAATGTTTCTGATGATGCATGCGCTTTTGATTCTATGTCGGCCTGAGCTTTTAGTTTTTCTAGATGTTCTTTGGCTCGTTCTATTGTTGAATGACTAGTGACTGTTTCTTTACTAGAAGGCTGTAGTTTTTCGGACATATTAGAAGCCTCCTGATGGGGCAAATTCTGCCCTTAAAATTTGTAACTCTTTTGCCATTATGCGACTTCGTGCGTAAAAATATCCTACAATTGCAGTGATCATAAATCCAAATATTAAGCTTGTACCAGGTCCTGTGTTTGGTATAGTTTCTATGCCTTTTACTGCAGGACAAGCAATGTTCATAGTAAGTTCGTTACCGTATTTGTTACTTATTTTACAATCATATGTTCCACTAACGTTAGACGGGGAATTAGTGGCTGGAATAGGGTTCTTTAGCTTGATTTTGAATGTTTTTGCAACGTCGGTTCGGGCTGCAATATCTGCAATACTAAATGTTATTTTTTTGTTTGTAGAGTCGAACAAGCCACCTTGAGAGGCAAGAAAAGGTGCGTCGATTTCTGAGTAGTCCATAAGGTCGCCAACATAGTCACTAACTATGTAGTTTTTGCGTGAATAGTCTTGAGTGTTGGTCGTAATAAGAGTGTATTCTATTACGTCGCCGGCGTTTACTTTAGAATTTAAAGCTTTGTCACCTTCAAGATTTTGTGTAATGTTTTTTACTTTTTTCATTGTTCCAAAAGGCTTGTCTGCTTCAAAACTAATTGGCGCGCTACATTCTACTTTTTTAGCAGTTTGAGTAACATCACCGTTTACTGTGTAGTTTACGGTAACTTTAGCGTCATATATTCCAGCTGCGTATGTATGCTTGGTTGTATTGGTTAACGTGTTGCTTAGTACGGTGTCGGTTTTTTTGTCACCAAAATCATAGCCGTAGCTAATTATTTTTGTAGATTTGGCATTGGTAGTTTCGACGGTTGTTTTAAATGTGGCGACTCGTGTCGACTTGTTAAGATCTGTATCTACAAGGCTACAAACTAATTTTGGAGCTTCACATGCGGCGTCGCCTTCGTTAAGGTTAGGATCGAATGCACAAGGTTTTTTTGGCGGCACAGGTGGCTTACAAGCAGGATCATTTGCTGCAAGCGCAGGGTTATAAGTACAAGGCGTCACAACATTAACGCAGGCTGGTCCACCTGGTACACCAAGCGAATTGGCTGATTCTAACATTGCTACGTTACAGGTTTTGCCCGTCACTCCAGGGAATGGGTTTTTAAGTCTAACGGTAATATCTAGTACGTTAAAATTAGGCGTGTATCCTATGTCATACAATGGGAATCTTAGTATGCTGTCCCTTAAAGTAAGGTTAGAAGGCGAAATAATATCGTAGTTTGCTAAGTCTAGTGTGTCGGCTAAAATAACGTTTCGCGCTAATGAGTCTTGAACTCCGTTGCGGTATTCAAATCTAAATGTAAAACTATCACCCGGCTTAAGAGTAGCAGGATTTCCTACGACTGTTTTACGGAACTCCATTTTTGGTTCTTTTAGTGTAAATTTACCTTCTTGTGTGTAGTTTCCGCAATCAACTAAAATCCAGAACCTTGCTCCGTCGGCTTTAATGCCCGTAAACGCGCTGTAAGTGTTAAATGGATTTTGAATATCCCAAGCACTTAGTTGTCTCATATATACAGTCGTTGAAGGGGATACTGTTAATGCAACTTCAGAAAGTTTGTATAAATAGTTAACGTTAGAGTAGTTAGACAAAGAATTTCGTCCTATAGTCCAGTAATCAGGACCGCTATTAGACTTTAGTGTTGTGTTTGGGTTCATAGGAAGACTGTTAATGTCTGCTCTGGTGAGTCCAAATTTTCCGTATATTGCAGGAATATCGCTTCCTGCTCGGTCCCAGGCAGCCAAAATGTCTCTTTTTGTTCTTAGACCATTAATAATATGGTTGTCAGATGCAGCCAACGAACGTTCTGGTGGGGCAATAACGGCAAACATCTGAATAAACATAGCAAGTGCTATTAACCCAAATCCCATTCGTCTGACTGATGCTTCTTGCTGAATCCGTTTAGTATAAAAAGAAACCTGAGATACCAGACTAGGGTTAAATGGTAGATTTGATATTAATTTTTTGAACATCGTTTTTGATTGTTTTTTAATATTTATGTATTCAATACGCTCGCGCTTATTTAATCACATATTTAGGTGTTCAGACAAGTATATTTTCTGTATTTGTTATGAACTGTAGTAATCTGCTATAATAAAGGGTATAAAAGTGACAAAGTAAGAGGGAAAACTTGTGGCTAAAAAACAAACAGCACCAGCTGGCTATAGTTCTGAATCAATCCAAGTACTTGAGGGTTTAGACCCAGTACGTAAACGACCGGGTATGTATATAGGTGGTACGGGCCGAGAAGGTTTGCATCATTTAATAAAAGAAATCGCCGATAACAGTATCGACGAAGCTATTGCAGGTCATGCATCAGAGGTAAGAGTTACATTACTTGCCGATGGTGGTTGTCGTGTAAGCGACGATGGTCGTGGTATTCCTGTAGATAAAATGGCTAAAACTGGTATTAGCGCCCTAGAAACAGTTTTAACTGTTTTACACGCTGGTGGTAAGTTTGGTGGCGGTGGATATAAAGTTTCTAGTGGTCTACACGGTGTTGGTAGCAGTGTTGTTAACGCACTTTCTACTAAACTTATAGCCGAAGTACAACGAGACGGTGGTAGCTACAGACAAGAATACGCAACAGGTAAGCCGCTTACAAAAATCCAAAGAATAGGTGATTCCGACAAAACTGGAACCACAATTACTTTTTATCCTGATCCAACGATTTTTAAAGAAACTATCGAACTAGAATACCAATGGGTTGTAGATTATTTAAGACATCAAGCATATCTCACAAAAGGCATAAAAACTTATGTAACCGACGAACGAACCGGTAATACTTATGGTTTTTATTTTGAAGGTGGTATACAAAGTTATGTTAAGCATTTAAATTTTGGTAAAGAAGTTGTAGACGACGAGGCTTTTTATATAGACAAAATGGTAGAAGACTGCCAAGTCGAAATAGCAATGCAGTATTCAGAATCTTACACAGAACTTGTTAAACCCTTTGCAAATAACGTCCTTACGCCTGATGGTGGTACTCATCTTACTGGTTTTAGGTCTGCACTTACTCGTGTAATAAACGAATACGCCAGAAAAAGTGGTCTATTAAAAGAAAAAGAAGAAAACTTGTCTGGTGAAGACACGCGTGAAGGTTTGACCGCTGTTATTTTGGTTAAAATGCCTGACCCACAATTTGAAGGTCAAACTAAAAACAAACTTGGTAACCCAGAAATTCGTGGTTATGTAGAACAAGTTATGACCGAATGGTTTGGTTATTACCTAGAAGAACACCCCGGTGTTGCACGTAAAATTGTAGGTAAAAGCTTGCTTGCTGCCCGCGCACGTAAAGCTGCCCGCGCTGCCCGTGACAACATTATCCGAAAAGGCGTACTAGAAGGTGCAAGCATGCCTGGTAAGTTGGCCGATTGTAGTAGCAAAAATCCTGCCGACTCAGAACTGTACTTAGTAGAGGGTGACTCTGCTGGTGGTTCTGCCAAAGGTGGACGTGACAGCAAAACTCAAGCTATTTTGCCACTACGTGGTAAGGTTTTAAACGTCGAACGAGCACGTCTAGATAAAATGCTAGCAAATAATGAAATAGTTAACCTTATTAAAGCTATGGGCGTCGGAATAGATGAACAATTCGACCTTTCGGGGTTGCGATATCACCGCATCATTATTATGACCGATGCCGACGTCGACGGAAGCCACATTAGTACTTTGCTATTAACGTTCTTCTTTAGGTTTATGCGCCCAGTAGTAGAAGCAGGTCATTTGTATCTAGCTAAGCCTCCACTATTTGAACTTATTAAACCAGGACGCAAAAGCAGCATTTATGCATATAGCGACGAAGAGCTAACAAAGCTATTAGACGAACATATTGCAGCACGTAAAGCATCTGCTGCAACTATTGATCCAAAAGACGAACAATACAAGCAAGCTGGATTTATTGAACAAAAGCGCTATAAAGGTCTTGGTGAAATGGATGCAGAACAGTTGTTCGAAACGACTATGAACCCAGAAAAGCGCGTACTTATTCAGGTGAGAGTACAAGATGGTGAAAAAGCAGACGCTATATTTAATAAGCTTATGGGTACTGAAGTAGAGCTTCGCAAGAACTTTATTCAAACACATGCAAAATTTGTAAAGGACTTGGACGTATAATGGCGACCTATTCTTTTGGCACATTTTGGCTTGTAGCTTGCGCTTCGGTGCTTGTCGCACCATTTGGTGCGGCTGTGCTCCGATGCTCGCTAGCAAACCAAACTGCACTCAAAATAAAAGGTCTTTTCCTGACCAGTAATACCGAGGGAGCGATATAATGGACGAAGATACAACTACAAACAATGATGAATTAGTGATTAATAATCCTATGGATGCTGATGTAGAAATTATTGATAATAATGTAGACCGTGACGACACTAGTTTTGCCCATTCACGCGTGGTAGAAATGCGCACAGTCGAAGACGTAATGGAATATAGCTATCTGCGATATTCTATGAGCGTTATTGTTTCACGTGCGCTACCCGATGTACGCGACGGTCTTAAGCCAGTTCATAGACGTATTTTGTATACAATGAATCGTGACGGATTACGCAGCGGATCAAAGCATCGTAAAAGTGCTAACGTAGTTGGTGCTGTAATGGGTGACTATCACCCGCACGGTGACGCATCTATATATGATGCAATGGTACGTATGGCTCAACCGTGGAGCATGCGTTATATGTTAGTGAATGGTCAGGGTAACTTTGGTAGCATGGACGGAGATCCACCGGCTGCTATGCGTTATACCGAAGCTAAAATGCACAAACTTGCCGAAGAGCTTTTGTTAGACATAGACAAAGACACTGTAGATTTTCGTGAAAACTACGATGGTCGTCTAAGCGAACCAACTGTATTACCTGCAAAATTACCAAACCTACTATTAAATGGACAGCTTGGTATTGCTGTGGGTATGGCTACTAACATTCCACCACACAACCTTAGCGAACTAGTAGACGCTACGGTTACATTAATAGACAACCCAGAAGCAACTCTAGACGACTTGCTAGAACACGTTAAGGGACCAGATTTTCCTACCGGCGGTATTGTATACGGCAAAGAATCACTTCGTAACGCCTATGCTACCGGTCGCGGTGGTGTAGTTGTTCGTGGTATAGCCGAAATCGTCGAAGGCGATAAAAACGGTCGTCAGCGAATCATTATTAGTGAAATTCCTTACGGACTAAACAAGGCTAGTCTAATCGAAAAAATAGCTGACCTATATAAAGAAAAGAAAATAGCTGGACTTAGTGACATTCGCGATGAATCAGCCAGGGGCAACGTGCGCATTGTTATTGATCTTAAAAAAGACGCGTATCCTAAGAAGCTTTTGAACCAACTGTACAAAATGACTCCACTACAGCAGTCGTTCCATTACAACATGTTGGCTTTAATAGACGGCATACAACCACGCGTGTTGGGCCTTGCAGACATTCTTAGCGAACACATTAAGCATCGCCAAGTTGTAGTGCGCCGCCGCACAGAATTCGAACTTAAAAAGGCCGAAGAACGTGCCCACATTCTAGAAGGTCTAAAGATTGCCCTAGACAACATTGACGAAGTTATTGCCACAATTCGAGCAAGTCAAACAACCGATGAAGCCCAGGCTAATCTTATTAAGCGCTTTAAGCTATCCGAAATCCAGGCAAAAGCCATATTGGCCATGCAATTGCGTACACTAGCAGGACTAGAACGACAAAAAATCGAAGACGAACTAGCCGAACTAGTTAAGATTATTGCTGAACTTATGGCTATCTTGGCTGACGAAAAGCGAATTTTAGCAATCGTCAAAGAAGAGATGCTTGAACTAAAAGAAAAATACGGCGATGAACGTCGAACAAAAGTTGTGCCTAACGAACTTGGCAAGTTTAGTGACGAAGAACTTATTCCAGAAGAACAGATCGTAGTTACTATGACTAGCGCTAACTATATTAAGCGCAGCCTAGCAGGTGAATACAAGCGACAAAATCGTGGCGGTAAAGGCAAGCGTGGTATGACTACCCGCGAAGAAGACGTTATAGAACATCTTGTTATGGCTAGTACTCACGACTATATATTGTTCTTTACCGACAAGGGCAGAGTGTTTAGACTTAAAGCTTACGAAATTCCTGCAAGTAGTCTAACGGCTAAGGGTATTGCAGTTGTTAACCTATTACAGCTTCAACCAGAAGAAACAGTTACTTCTATTATAGCTATGGGTAGCAAAGACAAAGACGGCTTCTTATTTATGTGTACGACACGTGGAGTAGTTAAAAAGACTGCTTACGAGGCTTACCAAAACGTACGTCAAAGTGGACTAATAGCCATTAACCTAGACGACAAAGACGAACTTAAGTGGGTTAAGCAAACTAACGGTAAGAACGAAATTGTTATTTCTACACTACAAGGACAAGCTATAAGGTTTAGCGAGGCCGACGTACGAGGCATGGGACGCGTGTCACGTGGTGTACGTGGTATTCGTTTGCGAGCAGGCGACGAAGTCATTGGAATGGACGTAGTACAGCAAGATTCAAGCATATTTGTTATATCAGAATATGGATACGGCAAGCGCACTAAGATTTCTCAGTTTACTCCACACGCACGCGGCGGAGTAGGTATTAGATCGGCTGTCGTAAATGCTAAAACAGGAAAACTAATGGGCGTTGCTACATTAACAGCCGAACTTTCTGAGGTAATTATTATATCGGTTAATGGCCAAGCTATACGTCTTGGACTAAAAGATATACCAGAATTAGGTCGTGCAACACAGGGCGTTCGAATCATGAGAATGAACGAAGGTGACAGTGTAGTTTCGATGGCTCTTATAGATACAACTCCAGAAGAAGAACTAGAAGATTCTGAATCAACAGATACGGCGGCTGCAGAACCAGCTAAATAAAGCCAATATTTCGATGTAAGAATCGTAGCGATTCTTACATCGAAATATGCTTGACATAAGATATGAATTAGATGTATTATCTAAGGAACGTTTCAAGACCTTTATTAAAATGTCTTTGAAGCAGGTGTACGTTAAAAATTGAGTAGTGCAACGTCAATGTTAATTAACTTCGAGCAATCGAAACTTTTTTTGGAGAGTTTGATCCTGGCTCAGAATAAACGCTGGCGGCGTGCCTAATACATGCAAGTCGAGCGGCAACGAGTTTTGCACCCATTCTTTCAATCTTACGAGATGAAAGAATGAGTGCAGAATGTCGGCGAGCGGCGGACGGCAGAGTAACGCGTAGGAATGTACCCCAAAGTGAGGGATAACTGCTCGAAAGAGTAGCTAATACCGCATGTGATCTTCGGATTAAAGCTTCGGCGCTTTGGGAACAGCCTGCGTAAGATTAGCTAGTTGGTGAGGTAATGGCTCACCAAGGCGACGATCTTTAGCTGGTCTGAGAGGATGATCAGCCTGACTGGAACTGAGACACGGTCCAGACTCCTACGGGAGGCAGCAGTAGGGAATTTTCCACAATGGGCGAAAGCCTGATGGAGCAACGCCGCGTGCAGGATGAAGGTTTTCGGATCGTAAACTGCTTTTATATGTGAAGAATATGACGGTAACATATGAATAAGGGTCGGCTAACTACGTGCCAGCAGCCGCGGTCATACGTAGGACCCAAGCGTTATTCGGAATTACTGGGCGTAAAGAGTTGCGTAGGTGGCATATTAAGCGGGTAGTGAAATCGTGTGGCTCAACCATACAAACATTATCTGAACTGGTAAGCTAGAGTATGATAGAGGTAACTGGAATTCCAAGTGTAGGAGTGAAATCCGTAGATATTTGGAGGAACACCGATGGCGTAGGCAGGTTACTGGATCATTACTGACACTGAGGCACGAAAGCGTGGGGAGCAAACGGGATTAGATACCCCGGTAGTCCACGCCCTAAACTATGGATGCTAGCTGTTTGAGGTATCGACCCCTTAAGTAGCGAAGCTAACGCGTTAAGCATCCCGCCTGTGGAGTACGAGCGCAAGCTTAAAACATAAAGGAATTGACGGGGACCCGCACAAGCGGTGGAGCGTGTTGTTTAATTCGATGGTAAGCGAAGAACCTTACCCAGACTTGACTTCCTTGTCGTCGTTCTGTGAAAGCAGAATTTCATTTAGTTGGACAAGTGACAGGTGTTGCATGGCCGTCGTCAGCTCGTGTCGTGAGATGTTAGGTTAAGTCCTTCAACGAGCGCAACCCTTGTAAGTAGTTGAATTTTTCTACTTAGACTGCCCTGGTAACAGGGAGGAAGGAGGGGATGATGTCAGGTCAGTATTACCCTTACGTCTGGGGCTACAAACACGCTACAATGGCCGGTACAAAGGGCTGCCAAGTCGCGAGACGGAGCAAATCCCATCAAAGCCGGTCTCAGTTCGGATTGCAGGCTGAAACTCGCCTGCATGAAGCTGGAATCGCTAGTAACGGTAAGTCAGCACATTACCGTGAATACGTTCCCGGGTCTTGTACACACCGCCCGTCAAACCATGAAAGTCGCCAATACCTGACGTGTTCGCTTGCCGAGCCCTAAGGTAGGGGGGATGATTGGGGTTAAGTCGTAACAAGGTATCCGTACCGGAAGGTGCGGATGGATTACCTCCTTTCTAGGGAGAAATCAGTTGTGCAGAAGTTTACTTCTGTATAGACAAGGCGATCTTTAGATTCATACACATTAGTTCATGTATGCGTCCCACAAAGAAATTTGAACTGTCGGCTTGATTAACGCCGAGACGTTGCACTACTCAATGTTTAACCAAACACAAAATGGCTCCCCTAAGCGGGGAGTCTTTTTATGTTTTGTGGGCGATACATTCCGAGCGCCTAGAGGTTTTTTTGTCTGCAGGTACTTTTTACGCTTATGCTAATGTTGACAAATAACATATTTTGTAGTATAGTCTAGTTATGGAAGAAACAACACAATCAATAGAAAATCAAACCGACCCAAGCAATACACCCGTAGGGATAGGTAGCGCGGTATTAGGACAAGTTGAATTAGATAATGGTTATTCTGCGAATACAGCCATAAGGGTTAGTGAAGCTTTTGTTGGTGCAGCTTGGCAGGCGGAATCTGCAGCCAAGGCACTCAATTCAAGTCCTGAAATCAGGGCACGCGGCGAACGAATTACTAAAGCATTTAAAGCAGTAAACCCCGATGATGCAGAAGAATTTATTATTCCAAGATCAGTTATCCAAGAAATTGTAGACGGAGGTATTGCATATACTCCTACCCGTATTGGTGCAGTTGGCCTAAAGTTTTTAGGTGATGTACTAGCCGCAACCGAGCCAGAATCCGTCCAGCCAGTCGCTGAGTAGATCGGGCTTTGGTGGGCGATGAGGGACAGAGCACTTTAATCTATGCGCCGAGCATGCTCGGGCATTAGACTAAAGACCGTTCCACCGACCAACTGCCAGCAAAGCTGTCAGGGTCGAAGAACCGAGCCCCAATATCGACCAAATAAATAACCCCACTTACGTGGGGTTATTTATTTGGTGGGCGATGAGGGACTCGAACCTCCGACCTCGTCATTATCAGTGACGCGCTCTAACCAGCTGAGCTAATCGCCCGTATATTATTTAGCTTACGGTAGCTTTTTTTGCTTGTTAAGTTACTTGCCGGCTGGTTTGAGCGCATGCGCTCATTATTACTTTTGCGGCAAGCCGCGCCAGCTGAGCTAATCGCCCGTATTGTCGGATACGGTCCGTAAACTTGTAATATAAAAGTCAAAATTGGTGGAGACACAGGGACTCGAACCCTGGACCCCCGCCTTGCAAAGGCGGTGCTCTAGCCAACTGAGCTATGTCCCCACGTTTTTCTTAGTCTAAAGTATGTACTTTGTTGTGGCTTTACACTGTTTTTTGGCTAGAGCACCATAGGTGCTATTTCTATTTTTGCGGCATGCCGCGCCAACTGAGCTATATCTTCAAACTTTTGACTCTGTTCATTCTACCGTAATATGGTTAAAAAGACAAGGTTAAACAACAGCGATAACACATATTTTGCCGTTGTATTATGGCTGGGATGTCTTTTTTACTAGATTTCTACGACGTAGGGGCAGATTTTGGTAATAGTCTTAGCCTGAATTGAGTGTTCGTCTTGAGCAAATGCGTGAGTTTCCCAGTAGGCGATATTTTTTGCGACCATGTTTTCGGTGTCTGGAAAGGGTGGACTGTATGGTCCGATCCAGGTATCGTGCACTTCGTAGCCACCATCAGCATCACGTTCTAAAATAACAGTTAGGACTTTGCTTGGTCCGGGGTTGCGATTTTTTGCGTAGCGCGAAAAGGCACTCATTTTAATCGCTTTAGCGTAGTAGATTGTATCTTTGTCTGTTGTTTCTACGATGTTGGTATTGCCAATAACTCGACCCATGTCGTGTTCTAGCGCGATTCTTGGACCACTAAGAGTTTTAGTGTCTAGTACTTCTTTAATAAGATTGATAACATGCGGCTGTCTACTGATGTATCTGCCGGCTGATGATGTTATGAGGTTCACGTACACTTCGTAGCCACTTGATGACTCGGTAATTACATATTTGTACATTACACCTGCTTTCTATCTTGTAGTATACGCTAAAATACGACCTTATCCTAACTTTACAGATGAAGCAGGATTTTGACGCGGGGCGCTACATTAGGATAATAAGCTTAAACGTGCTATAGTTAGTTTAAGCAAATGGTTATTATAAACCTCTCCGTTCTCTGATTAGCAAGTCACAACAATGACAAGCACAAGTCACTCACGGTCAGTACATATCAATCGTGAGTGCTACAACTAAAAAGAAGGAATAAATATTATGTCAATGAAACTTTACGTAGGTGGATTAGCTTACAGCGTTACAGAAAAAGAACTAGAAGCATTTTTTGCTGAAATTGGTGCTGTTACAAGTGCTGCAGTTATAAAAGACCGCGATAGTGGTCAATCAAAAGGCTTTGGCTTTGTTGAAATGGCTGACGTTAAAGACGGTCAAAACGCAATCAAAGAGCTTGATGGCAAAGACTTTAATGGTCGTTCAATCACAGTTAACGAAGCTCGTCCCCAAGAAGATCGTCGTTCAGGTGGCGGTGGTGGAAGTTTTCGTCGTTAATCAGTAACTAGAAATAAATTAGCTAAATAACAAAAAGCTCAGTCGTTGACTGAGCTTTTGATTGGTAATGGTCTCGGGTCTTATGTCAAAAATCAATAAATCAATTATAGTGTTGCGCACATCTATTCCAGAACTTAGTTCAATGAAGCAAAAATCCTGCGATGCAATCGTGGCTATTTTAGGTCTACATTATTCTGACGTGGACAGTGTAGTAGTAAATAGTTTGCAAGACTTAAAAAATGTAGTCGCACGCAAGCCTGATTTGGTATTTTTGGGATTAAAGCACCTATTAGTTAAAGATGAATCAAACAAAGACATTACTAAAAAAGTATGGGTATCAAAATATTTAGACGAATATGGTATTAATTATGTTGGTTCTGGCAGTGATGCTATAAAACTAGATTATGACAAACCCGCATCAAAAAAAGTCGTATTAAAGTCTGGGCTTAAAACTCCTTCATATTTTGTAGCCAATAAAGATCAATACAGCGATGCTAAAAGTTTACCTATTAGTTTACCTTTGTTTGTTAAGCCGCCAAGTACTGGCAGTGGCGAAGGCATTGGACCAGAATCAGTTGTGCGTACTTTTGAAAGCTTTAAAAAGCAGGTCTTATATGTAAATGATAATTTTAATACAGACGCAATGGTCGAGACCTATTTAACTGGTCGCGAATTTAGCGTAGCTGTATTTGAATCTTCTGTTGCAGGCATGTTGATTTCTATGCCTATTGAATTAGTCACAGAAGAAAATAACAACGGCGATAGAATTTTGGGTAAAGTTGTTAAGAACGAAGACAACGAAAGCGTCATTGAAGTTAAAGACGGTACAATAAAAGATGCATTAAAAAAATTGGCAGAACAAGTTTTTGTGTCACTTAACGCACGTGATTATGGCCGCATAGACATAAGACTAGACAGTAATAATATTCCACACTTCCTAGAAGCTAACCTTGTACCGGGGTTTGCTCATACTGGATATTTTTGTCGAGCCTGGAAGATGAACCAAAACTTAAACTATGAAGAAATGGTTTTGTACGCTATTGAATTAGGCCTACGTCGAAACGGTGTAACAGTAGTAGATGATATTTATGATGCAAAAATATTATCACTAGCAGCAGAAGCCGCGTTATTAACTACAAGTAGTAAAAACGTTGCAATTTCTGCATCAAAGTATGACCAAATAACTCTTTACAAAGGGTAATATTTTTGGTATTATCTATTGGTATCTTTGAGTTTAGGCACGAGAAAACAGTAAATAGATCTCTAGCGTAAACTTAAAGGGGCATGACAGGGTTAAGAACCCAACCTCTAAGTTTGTAACTTAAAAATTTGGCTGACGTAAACGATCTGCAAGCAACGATAAGCGCTTGTAGATCATCGAGAAAATTTAATAATGATATTAGTTTTATGTAGCGATAATGGTTATCGATGCATAAAACGACAAAGAAGGTTTTTGGTTTTAACCAAAAACTAGTCAAAAGCACGAAGTATTTGAACAGACTTCGGTTTGTTCTTATATAGCGTAAAAAGTTAATTAAGCGCACACAACGAATGCCTTGACACATTATACCGATAAAGGACGTAGTAGGCTGCGATAAGCCTCGGGGAGCTGCCCACCAGCTTTGAACCGAGGATTTCCGAATGGGGAAACCCGGCACAAGTAATGTTGTGTCACTCTTATCTGAATATATAGGATAGGTAGAGGTAACCGCCTGAACTGAAACATCTTAGTAAGGCGAGGAAAAGAAAGTAAACAACGATTCCGAGAGTAGTGGCGAGCGAAATTGGAATAGCCCAAACTTTATGATTTTTCAAATGTTTTTAACAATTGAATAAGTTGGTAGACGAATAATCATAGGGGGTTGTGACGTTGTAAAAAACCAGTATCAAATTTTGGATTTATCCAAACTTTGGTAGTGGCAGCATATCCTACCATTGGTGTGCATAAGGTTTTAGAAAATAGCGATGCGAGCAGAAGGAATTGGAAAGTTCCGCCAAAGACGGTGATAGCCCGGTATGCAAAGTGTCGCTAACCTTATATTTACGATAACTCTTGAAGAAGAGTTGGCATGCTGAAATAATGCATGTTTGTCGAGTAGAGCGGGGCACGAGAAACCCTGCCTGAATCTGGGACGACCACGTTCCAAGGCTAAATATATAATGTGATCGATAGTGAACTAGTACCGCGAGGGAAAGGTTAAAAGAACCCCGGAAGGGGAGTGAAATAGATTCTGAAATTGTGTGCGTACAAGGACTCGGAGCGGTCTTCGGACTGTGACGGGGTGCTTTTTGTAGAACGATCCAACGAGTTAATTGTTAGTGCAGCCTAAGGTAATTACCGGAGGCACAGTGAAAGCGAGCATGAATAGTGCGACATTGTACTAATGATTAGACCCGAAACCAGGTGACCTTACCATGAGCAGGTTGAAGCAAAGGTAAAACTTTGTGGAGGACCGAACCGTAGCGAGTTGCAACACGCCCGGATGACTTGTGGTAAGCGGTGAAATGCCAATCGAACCTGGAGATAGCTGGTTCTCCTCGAAATAGCTTTAGGGCTAGCGTCGTACGGTAGCAGATAGGGGTAGAGCTCTGTTTCGGACTGTGGCCAGTAATGGTACCCACCCTTGACAAACTACGAATACTATCTGTGGAACTACGGCAGTTAGAACGGCGGGGCTAAGCTCGTCGCTCAAAAGGGAAACAGCCCAGACCATCAGCTAAGGTCCCTAAATATACACTCAGTGGGAAACGAGGTGAGATTTCTTAAACAATAAGGATGTTGGCTTAGAAGCAGCCATTCATTTAAAGAGTGCGTAACAGCTCACTTATCAAGAGATCTTGCGCGGAAAATGTAACGGGGCTAAAGTGTATTACCGAAGCTATGGGTTCATATTTATATGAGCGGTAGAGGAGCGTTCCTATTGCGCTGAAGTTGAATCGTGAGATTTGGTGGAGCGGTAGGAAGTGAGAATGTTGGAATAAGTAACCATAAGGCAGGTGAGAATCCTGCCCACCGAAAGAGCAAGGTTTCCTGGGCCACGATAATCGTCCCAGGGTTAGTCGGGCCTAAGCCGAGGCGCGTAGCGTAGGCGATGGACAACGGGTTAATATTCCCGTACCGGCGATACATTGTTAGGAGTGCGCGGCAAAGTAGTAAGAGCGGGTTCATGGTTATACCCGTTTAACAGTGTGTTATGCACTGGAATAAAATGTTCCTTTAGGAACAGATTCGTACGATAATGCTGACCAGAAAAGCTTTCTAACGCGTGTGTATCGTCGACCGTACCGCAAACCGACACAGGTGCTCAGGTCGAGTAGACCAAGGTGTACGAGTGAGTCCTCGTTAAGGAACTCGGCAATATAGCGACCGTAACTTCGGGATAAGGTCTGCCCCGTCACAGTGTTTATCACGGTGACAGGCGCTAAATAAGCCAGTTTTCTTTTCGAAGAAAAAAAGGTGATGTAGAAATACATTGTCTTAATCAGAGCAATTATTGAGAAAAGAGAGCTAGCCTCTAGCGCACACAACCTTGGTAGGTAGTGTGACGGGGCCGCAGCTAAAGATTTCACGCAACTGTTTACCAAAAACATAGGTCTCTGCTAACACGAAAGTGGATGTATAGGGGCTGACTCCTGCCCAGTGCTGGAAGGTTAAGGGGAGAGCTTCACGGCTTGAACTGAAGCCCCAGTGAACGGCGGCGGTAACTATAACCGTCCTAAGGTAGCGAAATTCCTTGTCAGGTAAGTTCTGACCCGCACGAATGGCGTAATGATATGGGTACTGTCTCAACGAAGAGCTCGGTGAAAGTGCATTGACGGTAAAGATGCCGTCTGTCCGCAGCAGGACGAAAAGACCCTATGGAGCTTTACTACAGCTTGACATTGGATCGAACTGTAACATGTGTAGAATAGGTGGGAGACTTTGAAGCCTTGGCGCTAGCCAAGGTGGAGTCGAAATATGAAATACCACCCTTGTTCCAGTTTTATTCTTACCCCGACCGTTATCCGGTCAGGGGACCGTGTCTGGTGGGTAGTTTAACTGGGGCGGTTGCCTCCTAAAGAGTATCGGAGGCGTTCAAAGGTTAGCTAGATACGGATGGAAATCGTATCGATAGTGCATACGCAGAAGCTAGCTTGACTGTGAGACCGACAAGTCAAACAGACACGAAAGTGGGAGTAAGTGACCCGCTGTATTAATCTTCGGATTTATGAAAGTGGGATCGACAGCGCAAACGGATAAAAGTTACCCTAGGGATAACAGGCTTATCGGGCCCAATAGTTCACATAGACGGCCCGGTTTGGCACCTCGATGTCGGCTCATCACATCCTGGAGGAGGAGCATCTTCCAAGGGTCCGGCTGTTCGCCGGTTAAAGTGGTACGTGAGCTGGGTTCAGAACGTCGTGAGACAGTTCGGTTTATATCCGCTGTGGACGTCAGGAAATTTGAGGAGATTTGACCCTAGTACGAGAGGACCGGGTTGAACGCACCGCTGGTGTATCAGTTGTTCTACCAAGAGCATTGCTGAGTAGCTACGTGCGGTTAAGATAAGCGCTGAAAGCATATTAAGCGCGAAACTGACTTCAAGATGAGATTTCCCAATGGAGCCCCCTGAAAGACTATCAGGTTGATAGGCATTAGATGTAAGTACGGTAACGTATTCAGTCGAGATGTACTAATAGGGCCATCGATTTTTTATGTCCATGTCTTGTACTAATATTTATATGCAGTACGAGATATGGAGTGCTTTATGACTAGTTTTTGGTGTAAGCCAATACGTTATTTCGGCACATATTGCGCGAAAAACTGCGACAAAAAGTCTTACCGTATGTAAAGTACGGCTCAACTTTTGTGCTCGTTTTTCATCACAATCTGCACTCGAACTAACGAATTGTTAACTACACTACTGTTATTAAAAATTTGAATTTGCGTCAGCGCAAATGTACTTGTGCCATTAGTATAATGGACATCGATATGCGCCTTAGGCGCAGTTCTGAGTTTTAAGTTCTGAGTTCTGGGTAGTTTCCTAGAACCGAGAACCTAAAACCCAGAACTGCCTGCCAGCAGGGCAAGCATCGGTGCCCATGGCGCGAGGGAAACACCTGTTCCCATTCCGAACACAGAAGTTAAGCCTCGTTGCGGTTACTATACTGCTTTTAGTGGGAAAATAGCACGGTGCCGAATTATAGA
>JBAXHY010000011.1:0-23033 GCA_037138655.1 bacterium
TTTCATATAACTAATTTAAACATAAAGTCCTTAATTCTAGCCATAAAAATTAAAAATCCCTCGGCGAGGAGGGATTCTTCATTTGGAGGGCCACAGTAGACGCTATCGCAACTGAGCTTCAGAAGGTAAACAATACACCCATCTATATTGCATCGTTTTGAGCTAAGAAAACTGAAACATCTTGTTGCGCATCGGGTTCTAAGTCTAACTCAAACACCCAGTAAGCAAACGCTTCAGCAAAAGATTCTGAGGGGCTTGTTTCTCCGTATTTTGTTGGGCTGAACTGTGTGCCCAACCTATCGTATGGCTCACCGCTACTTAGACCATCTATCAAATGACCAAATTCATGCACTAGTTGATATGTCAGACAACTCCAAGGCTGTTCTTTGGAAAATGGTAGAGCTTTGGTCCAATCTCCTGGCTCTAAATAGCCTGCGCTCACAAGTAAATCTTCAGCAGACTGTAAGCTCAGAGCATTTTTAGTCGCATCTAGAATGATTTTCTTTTCTTCTGCCTTAGTTAAACCACCAGATTCAATTAGACCGTTAGCTATTGTTATTTCTGTACCAAAAATCAGCTTTTGCACGTAAGAAGGCAGCCTTTTGCTTAATACCTCCGTAGCTTCATTGACCGCACGTTGACAGGCTTCGTCTGACATACCTTTTATCTCAATGCCGTGTAGGTGGGATTTTTGAGATTCAAATGGTTGTTGCGTCATAACTTAATCATAGCAACAAAAAACTCCTCAAAACAGAGGAGTTTAAGCATAAGCGATATGGAGGGCCAGCCGGGACTTGCCTACGCTAGCGCAGGCCCGAAACTACATCTTTCAAAAACAAGTTTTGAAGAGTAGGTTTCCTTGCGAAATGCCACTGGCATTTTTCACCCGGGACACCCTTTTGGCGTGTCTCGGATTAAGTCCGGCTAACCTCTGCCAAATGAAAAATCCCTCGGCGAGGAGGGATTCTTCATTTGGAGGGCCACCGTAGACGTTATCGCAACCAAAATTGCGAATCAACAGATTGTTAATGATTAGTTTTCATAGTACTTGGTATCTATAGATATAGCCACAATAAATTGGTTATTAGCTGTGATTTGATTGAAAACAGATGCTACATCTTGGAATTTCTTTTCTTCATAAAAGGGAAATCCTATCAAACTAAAACCCTGAACAGTTTCTAGATTGTATAAGCTGTTTGATCCCTTTTCTGCGTAAGATATAGCAATTGTGTTATCTTTTTTTGTATAGCCTCCACGTACCTGGGGTAACTGAGAAATTTTTCTGCCCGTATCATAATAATCTGTCATATAGTATGGTAAGCTATCTTTTTCACTCGATTGCCAGCCAGTACTTACTAGCACTTGGTCCAGTTTCATCATCTCGCTTCTAAAATTTATATTTGAACCATAGTATTTCGTGGTTCGGAGGGTGCACCTATTTGAAAAACCAGAGTGTACTTTGTAGTTGTTCTGGCCTTTGTAGCAACTGTCATATGTAGAAGCAGACCCGCTGGTGAAGCCCATTGAATTCTCAATAGCACCGAACTCATTAGTTGTGCTGTTCTTGGAGGCTTCTCGTTTTTTGCCTAGTTTTTCACTCGTAGGGTCTGGCGTAGGTAAAAAATCATCAAAGATTGGGCGAACCCCGCCATTGAACCATATCGCAGCACCTGCAAGCAGTCCAGCCAGCAAAACCACAAGACTAATTACGACGATTACTTTTTTGTGTTTTTTTGGTGACAACGGCTTAATTATTTGTATTGGTTGCATGACATAATGATAGCACTCATTAGATTCATTAGCGAAACAACGAAAAACCGCCCAAAAAGGACAGATCTTTCGTGGAGGGCCAGCCGGGACTTGCCTACGCTAGCGCAGGCCCGAAACTACATCTTTCAAAAACAAGTTTTGAAGAGTAGGTTTCCTTGCGAAATGCCACTGGCATTTTTCACCCGGGACACCCTTTTGGCGTGTCTCGGATTAAGTCCGGCTAACCTCTGCCAAATGAAAAATCCCTCGGCGAGGAGGGATTCTTCATTTGGAGGGCCACCGTAGATGCTATTGCAACTAAATTTCAGCGAGTTGATCTTCAAGCGGCTTAGTGCCATCAATCATTAAGTCAGCAAAGGCTTTGGGATTGTCTCTTTTGGTATAGGTTTCTTCGGCTTTGTACCATTCTGCCCACATTTGCTTTATTTCTTGATCTGATTTGCCATCTTGTCCCCGGTCACGTTCAAAGCCTCGTTTAAAACATATTTCCATCGGGGTATCAACATATATCCCAAAACTGATGTAGGGTCTAAACTCTTTTCGTAAAGCACTCACACCTTCTAGAATCATGATGGGTGCTACAGGCTGCTCTACTACCGGGTCGGGATTATGAGTCTCCCACCATTTTGATCTTGGATAGTTTAAAAACATACTACCAGCTTCGATTGGTTCAAATACCCTTTCAATAACTAATGGCCACCAATCAATCGGATTTTCCCAACTAGCGAAGTCGTCAGTGTGGATTATCTGAGCGCCTAGCTTCATGGCTAATAACTCTGCTAGAGTAGATTTTCCTGAACCACCATGTCCATCTACAGCAACGAATAGTACTTTGCCGACTTTTGGTTTCTTTGACTTAATATGATTTTTAACATTCATGAACTAATAATAGCAAACAAAAACTCCTCTGAATAAGGAGTTTAAGCATAAGCGGGATTGGAGGGCCACCGTAGACGCTATTGCAACCATTATTCAAAAAAGTATTGCTCAGCAGAAACTACATAGTGTTCAAACAACATGGTTGAAATATCAAATAAATGGATAAACGTATTCTACAGCCTTGGTTTAGGGCATACGGTCTCTAGGTACGTTTCATGGATGATTTGACCTGTACGGACATAGAGGGTATCATTTTGCCCTAACACCGTTGATATAATCGACAAAAAATTTTAGATATTTTGTATATTTGTTTTTCCACGACTTATTACCTGGTAGCTTTTAGCAATATTGTAAAAAATAACTGAAACACCTACACTTAAAGTAAATTATGCAGCCAACACAAGACGAGAAATATGAGCAAGCAGATGGAGTCACGAGTGAATTTACTAGTAATAGCTCAGGCATTAAGGACACTCCGCAAGCAACAGAAAAATCAAAACTACCTAAAAAAGTCCTGCTGTTGATTTTTCTGGTGGCTGTTGTGGCTATCGGCGTATTTGTGGCTTGGAAGCTCCAGTCTAAGAATAGTCCAATTAAAACGAAAGTAACTAGTAGCATCCTAGAGTCCCGCGGCACTGCTGATAATCCTGGCTCAGTATTTTGTACGAAAGTTGGACTTTACTCTCTACAGTGCGAGAACTTGGATACAAAAGAGCTTAAAAAATACACATTACCGACGTCCGTTGGCACAATAAGTTATATCGTCCCAAGCCCTGACAGTCAAAAATACTATGTTTCAGCTTGGACGCAAACAGCAACTGGCGCTACCGAATCAACCTTGGCTGTACTAAACGAAAAACTGGAGTTACTTGCCACCCTACCAGTTAAAAAGGACAAAGATGGCCAGAGCGATATATATGATTACAACGTCAAATGGCTCAACAATAAATCTCTCGTATATATTAAGAAAAAATCAGACTTGAGTACAAAGAGCACTGCTCTTGTCACTTATGACGTGGCCACCAAAACAGAGAAACCCCTTGCTACGTTGGATGTTAATCTCGAGCGAATCATGCCAGTGCCAGATAAAAATTACTTGTTTGGACTGCAATCTTTCGATGTCCCCGCCGAGAACTCAACAAAACGAAAGTATGTGGAAGTAGATCTTTCAACAAATAAGATAAAAGACATAGACCAGAATGGTGTCACAGCAGACGATCTATCTTACAACCCAAGCACGACGCAGTTTTACCATAACATCTTAAATCAGGCGGCTCAAACATTCGACGTAAAGGTCTATAGTGTGTCAAATCCTACGAATAGCCCAAAGTTTACCGAGATTCAGCATATTACTAACAAGTATGCTGGCGGCACCACAGCCTATGAGGTATTGGTTACTAATAAGGGTCTTTATGTAACTAATGACATGCTCCAAATGAGTGCACCTCTAAAGTTTATAGATAGCAAAGGTGTAGTGACAGATACTCAATTAGCAGTAGGATACAACGGAAGCGGAATACTACTTTCTCTGCCAAAATTCCCTGATTTTCCAAAAGCTGAAAAGAACGACATAGTAGTAAATGATTTCTTCCAGCCAAAAGAAGGTACACCGGTCAAAATTGTGTCATTTCTAGCAGGAAAAGTTATGAATGACCCTGAATGCAAAAAGGGCGAATACACTACATTTGATAATGTAACTTATGATGGTGACAAGCAATTCAGTGTAGGAGTATCTAGTTGCAAAACCAGCGCCCTCGTTTTTTACGTTGCCGATGGCGCGAGCTATAAACAAATTGCTGCCACACAAGAAGGTATGAGTTGTGAACAGCGCGACAAACTTGGTATCTCCGCGAAAGTGTTCTCAGGCTGTCGTCTGCCTGGTGAGGGGCTTTAGTATTCGCGACCTAAAATCCGAAAAAGCATAAGCGTATTGGAGGGCCAGCCGGGACTTGGTCACGCTCGCGCGACCCCGCGACTACGTCTTTCAAAACAAGTTTTGAAGAGTAGGTCGCCTTGCGGCATGCCACTGGCATGACTCACCCGGGACACCCATCCATGGCTTAAGTAGGGTGTAGCCGTGTAAGTCCCCATTGTGCTCCACATAAAAACACCCTCGGCGAGGAGGGTGTTTTTATGTGGAGGGCCAGCCGGGACTTGAACCCGGGACACCCTGCTTAAGAGGCAGGTGCTCTAACCAGCTGAGCTACTGGCCCTTATATTTTTGTAGCATACCATGCCGGTTGATTGGCAGGTTTGCGATTATTAACGAAAAAGTTCATAAATTAGATTCGCTACTAAAAATTTTAGCAAATTACCCCTGTTTTTGCAAGACTAAGACCTGTTATACTACTAGTAATGAAATCACTAAATGGCAAAGAACTAGCAGAATATATACAGGAACGTCAGGCTGGTAATGTCCGAAATTTACGACAATCGCACAAAATAATCCCTAAACTTGCCATTATTCGTACAAACCCAAACCCCGTAGTAGACAGTTATATGCGTATTAAACAATCTTACGGTACAGAGATTTTAGTAGAAGTCGAAGTACATACAATTGACCAAAAAGATGCAATCAAAACTATACAATTGTTAAATGAAGACGATTCAGTTCACGGTATTATTGTTCAAATACCTTTACCAGACCCTACAAACACTACCGAAATTTTAGATTCTGTAATTGCATCTAAAGACGTCGATGGACTTGGCACAAATAGCAAATTTGACCCGCCAACACCTTTGGCAATTACATGGCTATTAGCAGGGTACAATATTGACCTAAACGGCAGACACATAGTTATTGTAGGAAACGGAAGATTAGTTGGTAAACCTTTGGCTAAAATGTGGCAGGGAACAGACTTAGACGTTACCGTAATAGACAAGCAGTCAAAAGATATGGTAGAACAAATTAAAGCTGCAGATATATTAATTAGTGCAACTGGCGTACCGTCGCTAATTAAAGCAGACATGGTTTTGCCAAAAGCGGTAATAATTGACGCAGGCGTAGCAACAGACAGTAATGGATTAGTTGGTGACGTGGCGGCAGATGTTCGTCAATTACCCGACATAGCCATAACACCAGAAAAAGGTGGAGTCGGTCCACTAACTGTTACAGCCCTATTCGAAAACGTAATAACAGCTGCTAAAGCTACAATAACTGTTTAAGCATAGCTGGTTTCGTCGGCTTGTGGGGGTTTTTCTGTTAAGGCATTTACAGCCTTCTGAAAAAGGTCACCCTTTTCTTCAAAATCTTTCCAAATACTGTAACTTGGTGCCGCAGTCGACAACAAGCAAAAACTGTCTACTGGGCAACGTTCGGCAGCCCATTTAACTGCTTCTTCCATATTGTCTGTTTCTAATAAGGTAACTTTGTAACTTGCTGGTAATAAAGCTTTTAATCTTTTGCCAGTGTCAGGAAAAAGAACAAGATAAGGTATTCCAAGTCTAGACACAAGTTGCATTAGTGGCCAGTATTCATAATTGCGATCTTGGCCGCCCAGCATTAAGCAGGCAATTGGGCCTAGTTCGTGAACTACGGTAGTGATTCCTGCTATGGTAGCTTCTGGATTGCTTCCTATGGCGTCATCTATATATGTAATTCTGTTTTTTACAGCTACTTTTTGAAGTCTGTGCGGTACGGGTTCGAACGATTCAATTACTTCTTGGCAAGTTACACCATCTACGCCAAATAAACCGGCTGCTGTTCGGGCCATTAATGCGTTTTTTGCATTATGTGCTCCAATTAACTTTGATTTGCTCATGTCTATTTGGTCTTCTGGTTTTATGGCAATGCTTTTACATTGACCTTCATTAAGCCAATATTGTATTTGTTCTGTTTCAGAATTGTATATTAACGTGTCGTCAGACTTCATGTTGCGCATAATATTACGCTTTGCTTCTTGGTATTCAAATTCTGTTCCGTGGTAGTCTACGTGGTCGTTATAAAGGTTTGTCACTATTGCTACGTGCGGCACTTCTTCTAATTCTGCCAATTGGTAACTAGACAGTTCTACTACAAATAAAGTGTCTTGTGTTGCGCCGTTTAATGCGTCAAGCATAGGAATACCAATATTACCGCAAATTCTTACATCTTTGTGCTTAGTTTTTAACATTGCACCCAGCAATGATGTAGTTGTGGTTTTGCCCTTAGTGCCAGTTATTCCAATAACCGTAGCCTTAAGTTGTTTAATACATTCAAAAAATACTTTAGTAGGAGTGGTGTACGGTGCAGGCAACAATCTACCAGGACAACCAGCCGTTTTAACAATAAATGTTTTAGTAAAATCCATGTTTCTAAGGCTGTCTAGGTAGCTTGGGTCATCTTGTTGGTCTATAAATAAAAATGACGAAACAGATGTTTGAGATTTAATGAATTTTTCAAAACTTAAACCTTCACGACCTCTGCCGATAAAAATTATTGCCTTACCGTTAAATTCTTTTAGTTCAAAGTTCATGCTATCAATTCTTTAATTTTTACATTTAATAATCGCTCTAATGACAAAGGAAAAGAAGCCTGTTCAGAAATATTTAAAAATGTGTCTGTAGTACTTAAGTCTGGGTCGTTTGTGCCTACAATTTCGTAATTTTTGGCAACACGCATTAAAACAGAATCTATGCACGTTCCATTGTCGTATGCTTGTCTTAAACTTGCACAAAGTTCTTCGGGTGTGCCAACGCAGTCCAACGGAACTTCGCCTTTAAGACCAGTTAGTTCAAAAAGTAAATATTCTAATATTGGTTCGTTTAAAAAATTTCTGCCAAACATTTCTATAAGCTGTTCTTGGTTTAACCACGCACTCATAAGTATAAAACTGCTTAATGATTTTGGGCTATCCAGGCTCCATCTGTTTTTTGGCCGTTTTGCAGGATCTACTCTAAAAGAATAATTATCGCTGGTGTATGTATTAAAATATTTAGAATATTTACAAAAAATCTTTGCAACAGCGACAGAACTTAACGGCCTAATTGCACTAAAATAAAACATATCATTAGACACATATTTGTACATGTACGCTTGCATCATTTTTTCAAATTCAAATGATTTGCTCCACTGATGATTAATGTCTTGGCCTTCCCATTGTATGCCAGGAATACTGGCGCTTGATTCGTTGGCCACTACTACGTAGCTTGTTTTGTTGGCTACTGCTAATAAACATCCGGTAATTGCAAAAAGTACAGATATTGGAACGTGTCCTTTGTGCGCATCTGGTCTTTGTTGTAGCTTTATTAAGCTGGCGTCTATGGTGCGTTCTATTTTTTGCATACTAACGTCCATAATTTTAGCTATATCGTATGTTTGTCCTGTTGCATCGCCTGTTGCAAGTACAAAACCACTAACAGGTACATTTATGCTTTTTAATAATTCGCCGGCTACAACCGAATCTTTGCCGCCACCAATACCAAGTAAAACTTTAGGAACAAAGCTTACACGTTCTGTTTTGGTGGATTCTTGGCCTTTTTGCATTTTAAACTTTGCTAACAATGTTGGTTTAATTTTGTTAACGTACAAAAATTCGCCTAGTCCATTAACAAAAACTGTGTTCCAAAAATCTGCTTCGTCGGCTGTCATAGCGTAGGGGTGGTCAATGTCTTTACATACAAAAATTTTGTAATAACTTATACCGCTTGCAAGGTGTAGTGCACGCAAAAGTTGGTAGGATTCTGCAGTATCTAAAAGTTCTACCGCAAAAACATAAACCTCGGTAAATTTAAACGATTCACCGTTATGGCTTAAAGAATAATTTAGTTTAACTGTTTTTTTGTCGTCAGATACAACAAAATCATCATACTTAAAAACGGACTTAGTCATAAACACTAGTATAACGCTTTAACCCCTATTAAGAATAGTTAAAATAACTTATAAATGAGTTTTAACAAGTTCTGCAACTTGACGAGGTGTCATGTTGGCTTTAACTATATACGCCAATACGTTTAAATCTTTTAACGAATCTGGTGCTTCGGCTTCACCCATGTTTGTAAGTACAATCACTTTAACGTTTTTACCGTAATCGCTAGTTCGTAGCGTTTGTAGCATTTCGTCGCCGTTCATTTCTGGCATCATTAAATCCAAAAGAACCATATCTGGTTTCATTTTGTCTACTAATTCAAGTCCTAAAATGCCGTTTTCGGCTGTTTCTACTTCATAACCTTCTGTTTCAAACTTAATTCGGTACATTTGGCTAATCGCAGCGTCATCTTCTATTATTGCTATTTTACTCATACGTTAATAATAAGGCTATTTGTATCAGTAACACAAGCATTTTAAGTATGCTGTTAAACTAATTTTTTGCGATCTAGTCTTTTTTTGGCAAATCTTGGTATTTCATATAGCGCTGCAAGCCCCATCCACAGATACGGTTTACCAATAACATTAACTATGTCGTCCTGATATTCTGCAGGTACTTCCTGTACTATTTCTGTAATAGTTTTACCAAAAACTAATCCAACTATTCCAATAGACGCACTAATTCGGGCAGCAGTTATGTGTGCTTCTTTGCGAGTTAGTTCGGGTTGATAAGTTTTTTGAGCTATTAAAAATGGAGTAGTTCCATACGTAAAAAACCCAGATAATCCTTCTCTTATGTTTGAATACCATTTTCTGTTTTTGGCTGGACCAATATCTTCTGCAAGTTCTGATGTTTTAGGAAAATGAGTTGTTATAGCGGTTGTAACGTTATTAAACCGCGACAAAGTCTCGGCCCATACGCTACCAATAACCAACTGCTGACCCATTACCAAGCCACCCAATACTAATCCTGTTTTAAAAGTACTACCATTTGTACTGTTAAAAACTTCAACAGCTATTGGTGGTGCAATAATTTCGGGGATTCTGCTGCGTTCGTAAATTTGTGTTGCCGCCGCACCAACAAGTGTAGCCTTGCCTGTTGCGCCTTCTTGTTGCCAACTACTGTACAAAACACGGCCAACATCACTAACTTTTTGTTTAAAATTAAGATTTTGTAAGTGTGTAATTGGCAGATTATCATTATTTAAAGCATTTTCATCTTCAATAAATTTATCTAGTCTGTTGGTAATGCTTTGCAAAGACTCGGGTGGGTTAACATCGCTCATATGTGTTATTATATAATAAATATATCAATCAATCAATTAATCTAACGTCACTTTGGCTCTAATATTTTTTGAATAGTCGTAATAAGTTCGCCTGGTGTAGTGTGTGCCTTTACTATGTAGTCTTTAATATCATAATGCCAGATTGTTTTTGGTGCTTCGGATTCGTTAAGGTTGGTTAATACAATAACGGGAGTATTCAAATCTGTGTAATTTTTTCTAAATAATCGCAAAAAAGTTTCACCGTCCATAACTGGCATTTTAAGGTCCAGTAAAATTAGGTCCGGTACAGTATTTTCTAATAATTTAAGTGCTTCAAGGCCGTTATATGCCTGAAAGCACTCGTATCCACTATATTCTAATTTTATTTTATATATGGTAGCTATGCTGTGGTCATCTTCGACCAATAGTATTTTTGACATCTGTTTGTATAATTTAGTACTTGATTTTTTAATATAATTATGCTAATATTTTTTTAGGTTTAACGCCAACGCACTTTTGAAACATAACACACTGACACCTTTTTTACGAAAGGTTTGGTGTGTTTTTTTGTTTAAAAAGCGCAAGAACGGAATATAAGTAGATTAACTATGACAACAATAGAGATTTTAAACTCAAACCCAACAGATGCATTACCCGAATTGGTATTGAAAAATAATCTATATCCTTCATTTGAAGTAACTGGTAGAAGGGGTATATATTCTGTAGAATTTGTTGATTATGAACACCCTGATGTTAAGGCAGCTAAGCAGATCGAACTTTTAGCTTTTCAAGAGTTAGGTGATAATCCTGCCGAAGTAACAGAAGAGTTCGAGCGATACGATGAGAGTTCAGTATTCGTCCTTCTTAGAAGAAGCAAAGCCGACCTACAGATAGCTGAAGGACATACACAAATTCCAGGTCGCGATTTATTGGGCATGGCAAGATTTATACCGTTTCACACGCAAGGTAATAAAACATTTAATGATCTTGCCATTTTGATGGATGCATCAACTAGTAAAGGCAGCGAAAGGTCTTCACGGTCCACGCCTGAGCTTGGAATTTCAGATAGATTAGAAGAGATAATATCTTTGTTTAAACAACAATACGCGTGCGACGATGTAGAAAAAGTGATTGATATAGCAACACTTGCACCAGATATGACGCTAGATTTCAGAGATAAAATGGATGTTATAGAGAGTCTACTTAAAGCAATGGACGTATTTGTGATTGATTTATTCAAAAGAAAACAGCTAACTCACCTTACGCAGTTTACGTTTAGTGCAATGCACGACATTCTTGCAAATAAATACGGCTACCCTATGCACAACTTATTCTCAATGCAGCCAATCGTATATGACACTTTCGGCAACGGGAAGGGTGCTGAGGAAAACATGGTTGCCGTACCCTCTGTTATAAATCTTTCCGAATTAGAAAGAGTTTTCAGCGACTCCGTGGATCATCCAGCTACAAAACATATGGGCGCAGTCGTTACACAGCTAATGATTAATTTTCATTCAATTTAAAAAATTGTGTCTTAGACAACACTGTCTTTGACTTAAGGCTTATAGTATAGTTACTAGTAAGCTTATGTTTACAATTACTGGAATAATATCAATCATAATAACTAGTTTATTGAATGCAATACTTGGCTTCGTTGTATTTATGAGAAATCCCAAAAGTGATTTAAATAAAGTATTCTTGGGACTGTCGCTTGCGATTGCTTTCTGGGCGGCAACAAGTCTAACATCAGATAGTACTTCAGATTATGAACTATCAAAAATTACGTCGTCCTTAGCTTTTTCTTTCGGGTTTATTGGGATATTTTTCGTGTGGCTTTTTACTACAATATTAAGTAAAAAAAAGCCTAAATACCTATTCTGGTACTACTTTGTACCGTCAGTTGCTATCTCGGTTTTATCTGCTACCCCCCTTGTTTATAAGCTAACTACGATTGATAAATTTGAAAATGGCATACTTTATTACCCTTACTTAATAGCATTTATCGTATTGATGTTAGCCTCATTCTATAACCTCCTCTCGGTCTTTAAAAGAGGAAACAGGTCCGAAAGGAGCCAAATTAGATATATTCTAATTGGTATCATTATCTTGACTGTCGGTGGTGGTTTATTTAATGCGATTTTACCAGTGAATTTCCCAGAACATGCAGAAGTACTTACTAAAATCGGACCACTTTTCAGCGTGTTCTTTATTGGTATGACGGGGCTTGCTATAGTACGACATAAACTTTTCGATTTTCGGGCAGTATTGGCCAGGTCGCTTACATATCTATTCACGACGTTTTTTGTCGTGGCAGGCTATGTAGCGGTTGCATTTTTTGTTACACACTTTTTAGTTCCTGACACCAAAATTGAGACTGCACAGTTTATATCAAATATATTGCTTACAGTGGTTCTAGTTCTAACCTTCCCGCTCATAAAAAGACGATTTGATAGAGTCACAAACAAAATTTTCTTCCGTGATGCCTACGATCCGCAGGCCCTTATAGGCAAAATAAACCAAACACTGGTTACAAATGTTCAGCTAGAGTCACTTCTGACAAAAAGTGCATTAGTAATCCAAGAAAATATCAAAAATGATTTCTGTATGTTCTATATCCGCGAAACCTCGTATTTACCAAGCCGCATATTTGGAGCACACAGAATTAATCCGGAAATTGAAAGTATTGACGATCTAGAAACCCACGCTTCAAAGATACATCACCGGGTGTATTCAGCGGTGAACGACACAGAAAACGACAATGAAATTAATCTAAGTAAAATACTAAAGAAAAATCAGATAGAAGTCATGGCTCGTTTAGTAACAACGCTAGATTACGACGTCAAAGGTATCGGCTATATATTTATGGGTCAGAAGAAGAGCGGGAGCCTCTACACAACTCAAGATTTGAAAATCATAGAAATTATCGCCAACGAACTAGTCATAGCTATAGAAAACGTATTGCGGTTCGAAGAGATCGAACAATTTAACATTACCCTTCAAAAGAAGATTGATGGTGCAACAAAAGAACTTAAAAAATCTAACGAAAAGTTAAAAGCTTTAGACGAAGCCAAAGACGAATTTATTAGCATGGCAAGTCACCAACTTCGTACGCCATTAACAAGCGTTAAAGGCTATTTAAGTATGCTAGCCGAAGGCGATGCAGGTAAGCTAAATGACACTCAAAACAAGTTTATAGATCAAGCTTTTGTAAGTAGCCAGCGCATGGTGTACTTAATTGCAGACTTGCTTAATGTGTCAAGACTTAAAACAGGTAAATTTATAATAGAACCAAAACCAATGTATTTGCCAGATGTCGTAGAATCAGAGATATCGCAGCTTTACCAAACAGTTAAAGCACGCGGAATTAAAATGACATTTAACAAGCCAAAAACGTTTCCAATTGTTAATTTGGACGAAGTTAAATTACGCCAAGTTATTATGAACTTTACCGACAACGCAATATATTACACACCTGCAACAGGAAGCATAGTATTAGAACTTAAAAATGTTGGCGACAGCGTAGAATTTACAGTAACAGACACAGGTATGGGCGTACCAAAAAACGAACAACAACATTTGTTTACCAAGTTTTACCGTGCAGGCAACGCCCGCAAAGCCCGTCCAGACGGCACAGGCTTGGGACTATTTATGGCCAAAAAAGTTATTGTAGCAAGTGGCGGCTCGCTAATATTTAACAGCATCGAAGGCAAAGGCAGCACCTTTGGCTTTAAATTTAACACCCCCACGAAGTAGTTTATATTGTGGTATTGCTTATAATGCAATAATATGCTATTATATAGTCTATGAGTTTAGACAATGTACAGGTTAATACTGGTATGGCGCTTGCAGAAATAGGCGTACCTTTTACTGATGTACATTTTGAAAACAATCCTTTAGTATACGCTGCCGCTGGTGCAGCTTTGGTGGGAGTTGGTGCAGTTACTGGAATATACAACAGATACAAAAACGCAGCCAATGACGTAGTTTTTGCAGACCAAGACCAAGAATATACCTACAAAAATAATATACGTAAGCAAAAAATAGGCGCAGTAGTTACGTCTGCTTTGGCATTTAGCGCATTAAGTTCGGGTTTGGCAAATTTAGCAGATCCTTTTACTAAATTATCGCACCCATTGGTCGAATCTGTGGCAGTAATTGTAGACGCAAGTTATTCATCTTATGCTAACGATATAGTTACCAAAGACGGTACAGTGCTTAGACTAGAAGCATCTGTTAACGGTATAAACGAACTAAAAACACCTGGCATAACGTACACACTTATAGCCGCAGGTACAGAAGCAAAACAAATGGGTAATGTAACTAACGGTAATGGCAAAACAGACGTTGTTGCTAACTTTGACGCATACATTAAAGACTTAAATAATAAACCGGTAGCAGATTTGGCTGGCGCATTAAATATTGCCGACGCATTAGACACCGACAAAACGATAATTATTACAGATTCATTAGAATCGGTTAGTGCAAATTTACTAGACGGCGAAGATCAACCTGGAATTAACAATATTAGTACCATTGCTTTAGGCAATCCTGGGTCTACTGTTAAGTATTTGGGGCAACAAGTTAGCGTTACTCAAAATGTACAATCTAACGTATTTGCAGTAGGAATAGAAGACAGCTATGCAACTAGTAGCGTTGAAGGATTCCAAAAAATAGTAAAAGAAATATCTGACACGCAGTACACAAAAACAGAAAAATCAGAATTTAAAGGTTTTGAAAAACTTCGTGATTTTGCTGCATTAGGATTAATCGGAAAAGTAACAATTGGCGCGTTAATTGGATCATTTAAAAGACGATTACGATCTATGCCTAAAAAGGAGAATGTATAATGAACGAATTCGAAAAATCATGGCCAATTAGTGACGACATTAGACAGTTTGAACGTCATGCAGCACAAGGCTTGGCTATTATAGAAAACCAATTAATATTACCTGCTGATGGACGTTGGGACGTAGCTTACGGATCACTTGTACAAGGTGGACTTGCGTCGACTGTTCATGCCGAAGGCGATCCTGGCACCGGCAAAACACAATTTGGAAACATTGTAATGGGCGAACAAAATCGTACAGATATTGCTGCTACCGACACTGTAGAAACGCTAGAAGGTTATTATCGTCCCACTGACGGTAAGTTAAACGTTGGCAAAATGCATATTAACCCTAACGACGTTAGATTGTTTTTGAACGAAATTTCTCATCTTCGCGACACAGGTCCTTTGCATAAATATTGGGACGCTAACGAAATAGATATTAATGGCGCTATTTATGATTTGTCTAACGCTTCTACATATTTAACTAGTAACTTTAAGGACGGTGCAAGATCTAAAGATTTAGACACAGCACTAAGAAGCCGAATTGGGGTTAGCGTATTAGCAGGCGACAATACATCTGCTATTGCTGGTTTAATCCAAGGCAAAGACTTAGGCAAAGTCAAAGACACAGTTAGTAATGTGGGATTATTGCCACCTTCTAAAACTAGACAACAAATAAGAGAATTATTGTCTGCTAGGTATCCTTTGGGACGTTCTAGTGGTGAATATATGACTAATGTTTTGTCGTCACTTAACAACACTGGTTTATTTGTTCCTATTACCTTAACCGACAGTAGAATTGGTCAAGGATGGCAACAAGCTGTACGTGCAAAACGCCTTGTAGAAGGATCAAGCCAAAAAGAAGTACAAATTAAAAACGAAGATCTTGCGATTGTTGCAGCATTGGCACTAGGTTCGGTAGCAGTATTAAACAATTCAGGAAACGCCTTGTTTCAGGAACACACAGCAAAACTTGACCGCTTAAGTCCTATCGAAAAAGCAGTAATTGCAAGACGATTTATTGCAGCTGTAGCTTTTAAGTCTGTCATAGATATGGGTGATTTTAAAAATGGCGACATTAGTGGAATGACTAAATTTATGCAAAAACGATCGTATGCAAATATTCCAAACCATGATCAAATTGACGGAATTATAATTGACCAATTAGTTAATAGTCCTAAGCAATTACCACAGGAGTCATCAAATGAGTCAAGAAGTAGATTCAGGTTACGACGCTCTTCTAAATAGTAGCGGCCCTGCGCAGTTAGATTATTTAAACTCAGAGCTTACGGCTAAGACATTATTAGGTACAGACGCGTCGCCTTTTGGGTTGGTAAGTTCACTTTTGCATGGACGCATAGGTTTGCAAATTGACGCCGTAGGACCGTTTGTTCCTGGCCAAGACGCACCTCATAATATTGACCTGGTTAATACCTATGCAAGCAATGGCAGGCCAATGGCGCGCAAGGTATTAGCAAGTGGATCACCAGCACGTTTGCATGTTGCCCTAGACATGCCAAAAAGACTAAATTCATTAACCGGCAATTATAACGCAGGTAACATTAGTAAATTTATTTTGTCACTTTGTGGCAGGGTCGCAGAAGTAACAGCGTCAGATATTTTGATTTATCATAATAACGGCGAATCTGCAGGATTATTGTACGAAGGCGGAGCAAATGATATTTACTACGCATTTAATCAAATAGATGGTAAGGCAAAACGTCATTTAACAGATAAGACTAAGCCTACATTAAATGGATTACTTAAGGTTGTAAGTTCTAATACTGACGCCCAAAATGATGCAATATTTGTTGTGTCAGATTTTTTGGATGAATTTAATAATAAAAATAAGACTTTTGGTTGGGAACAATCAATTAAGTCAGGGCATAGCGAATACGGCGATAGAATGTGGGCAACACGCATAACGTCACCAGCTCAACGACAAATAACACCCGGTATTAATGACGTTATTTCATTAGATACATTAGAAAACATGACTCGGTCATTTGCAGACACAGCAAAAGTAAAAAATGATCGAATAAATAGTACTTTAGAACCAATTAGATCTTTAAACGTCGATACCTTTAAAAATAATCAAAATCTACATCCCGTAAGTTTAATGACCCGATTTATATTGGGTACATTAGCATAATAAGCATAAGTACAATAAAGTTCTTAAATTAACAACAATGTGTTTATAAGTATTGACAAAACACTAGCATTAGTGTTATAATGATTTTAAGAAAATAACGCAAAAACTCGATGTGAGAGGAGTTTTAGGATATGAATTTAGACCCTTCAATGGCGCAAAGCCGTCCCGAAAGCAGATTTACAAATGTTGCTATTAGATTTGGATTGGCAGCAATGGCAATCGCAGGATGTAGCAACGACAGCAATAACCACGACGGCACAGCTGTTTTAAAAGTTAGTCCAGAATCAGTTTTGGCTTGCGACGTACAACCTTTTAACCCTTATGAATACAATAAAGCTATGGGAATGGGTCCTTACGCCGAAAACACAGAAGCAGATGCTCTAAAGCTTGACAGCAAAAAAGTTATTGCAGAGTTTGTAAACGAAATTCCTAAAAACACTATGGGAACTGCACTTTTTAGCGAAATGCTAAAACAACAAAACGGACAATATGAAATCCCTAGCATTATTAAAGGTGCTACAGATTCATTTGATGTTTTGTATCATAACGATGACAAGCGTAAATCTACTTGTCAGGACGTTCGTGAAACTGTTCTTACTAAAGGCGAAATATTTGACATTACATCTGGTAAAGTCGTAGAAGTTAAAAACGTATACGACACTTACGGCAATCTTGTAAGCCTTGAAACTCAAATAGTTGACGTAAAATCACCTATTAAAGTTATAACTGTTCGTGACAAAAACAATGCAGTTAGCTACGGAGTTGTAATTGGCAAAGAACGAGATGGTCGTTTTGTAATTGTTGTTAACCAAGGTCAACAAAACGGAACTAAAAACTCTACACCAGGATCAACTCCTGACACTAGCAAATCTACCGAACAATCTACTCCTGCAAACGGTACTACACCAAGTGCTGGAACAGTAGGTGGCGGTGGTAATGGCGGTGGCGGCAATGCACCAACTTCTCCAAGTACTCCAGACAAGCCAGGAACACCTGACACAACTGGAACACCAACAGACGTACCAGGTACAACTCCTAACACAGGTCCAGGTACAACTACTCCTAATACTGTGCCAGGTACTACAACACCTAACACGACTACAACAACAATCCCTAGCACAACTACAACTGCAAAACCTAAGGGCGTAGAACCACCAGCTGATTGTATTAATAACCCTAACGACCCACGTTGTTAAATTAAGAAAGAATTACGGATATAATTATGAAATTCACAAACTTTATTAAATCAACATCAGCGGCATTAGCTATTGCTATGATCAGTTTAATGCCTGCAAGTGCAGCAGCAATTGCTGCAGGATCATTGCCGTACGAAGGTGCAGCCACACAAGGAACTAGTTTTCCTGCATTTAACGTATACAACAATGTTCCTAGCGTAGGAAACGAAGCAGACTTTATTCGTCTTAAAAAAGATGGTGCAGCAAATAGCACACTAAGTAATTTAGTAAACACAACTTGTAAAACTGGTGACCGATTTGTAGTATGGTTTTACGTACACAACGGTGCAAACCCTGCAGGTAACGCCGACGGCAGCGCAGTTGCAAAAAACGTAATTGCAAAAGTTGGACTACCAACTGCAGATGCTTCTAGCTTTAACATTACTGGTGGACTTACATCTTCTAATGCAGAATCTGTAAACGACAACGCATCACTTAATTGTGGTACTGGTACATTTAAACTTAAATATGTTGCAGATTCAGCAGGCGCATATTTAGAAGAAGCAAAAGTTAACGTTGCTGTTCCTAATTCAATCGTAACTGCTGGCGGCGCACCAATTGGTAGCGTAGCAGGTAGCTTTGTCGAAGGACAAAACAGCGTTAAAGGATGTTGGGACGAACGAGTATGGATGGCTATGAAAGTAGAAGTCGAAGAAGTTTCGATTCCTAAAGTATTGCCAGCAACTTGCGACTTACTAGACGTTACAAAAAACGGCACATCTGTAGTTATTAACAAATTAAACTACACATTAAATAAAGCAACGTTAAACGGATTAAGCATTAATTTTGGCGACGGAACAACCAAGCTAATTACAACTGCTCAATTACCGTACAGCTACAAATATGCAAAAGAAGGTAACTACAGCATTCAGGCAACAGTTAAAACTAGCCTGGGTGACGTTACAAGCAGTGCATGTGTTGCATCTGTTAAGCCAGCTCCAACACAAATTCCTGACACTGGTGCAGGCAACGTTATTGGAATATTTGGTAGCGTTACATTAGCTGGTGCATTATTGCACAACCTAATTGCTAGACGAACAGTACGCAAATAACCGTAAGGTTTTAGTGTCGACAAAAGACAAATAATGTGCTACATTTTAAATAGATAAAACGCGTCGTGACTGACCGCTCAACTTACAAAAAGTCTCCTTAGCAATAAGGAGACTTTTTATTACAGGTAAGTCTTGTATTATAAGTAAATGCAATTAAAGCCGTACGAGCCAGACAATCTTATTTTTATAGACACCGAATTTACCAGCTTAGAACCTGCAACTGGTCAAATATTGTCGCTAGCTATGATTAAGCTAACCGGCGAAGAACTGTACCTAGAACTAGAATATGTCGGCGATGTTGATCCTTGGGTTAAGCGTCATATTTTACCAACACTTACTAACCCTAAGGTGACTGTGCACGAAGCTTGCAGGCAAATACGTGACTTTTTGGGTCCAAAAATGCCCTTTGCTGTTGCGTATGTAGACAACTACGACAGCCTGTATTTTGTAAAAATGTTTGGGGCAGGTAAGTTACCTTTTAAATGGATGACAATTGATTTTAGCAGTATTTTATTTGCCAACGGCATTAATCCTACAAAGTTGTTGGCAACAGAATCTGGCGCAAAGACTTTTTATAAGAGTCTTGGAATAGACCTTACAAAATATCAGCAACATCATGCGCTAGACGACGCTCGTATGATTAGGGACGTGTGGTTAGCTATTGTAAAAAAAGGTAAAATGTAGTATAATATGACAATGAGAATTTATCCTTCTACAGAACACATAGTTTCTGATGTGCCTGTATTTGTACCAGGTTCGGGTGTAATGCCAGATGGCAGTCTACAACCAAGAGGACTAGCGCGTATTGAATCTGTTGAACGAGCTATTGATGATGGTGTGCAAATTCCTGTGCTTTTTTTGAGCGGCGGAAAAGGCACCAAAGACTTATTGTCAGAGGCAACAGCAATGGAAAACCACATACAACGGCGTGTACTTAAAGATTTTTTGCCCCATAGTATTAAAAAAGAAGAACTATCTATTAATACAATGCAAAATTTAATAAATAGTCGTGACCAAATAACCGAACTTGGACACGATGAGCTTGCTTTGGTTACAGATAAAGGTCATATGCCAAGACTATTGATGTTGGCTAAAAAAATATTGCCAGTTAAAATTAAGTTTTTGCCAGTTGAGTCTAGCTATAAATCGTCTGTTTACGAAAACAGCAGAGAAATATTAGCGAGATCGGTAACTTGTGCGGTATTGTTTGGTCTAAAAGACGGAATTGGCAACAATGCAGTTCAACAAAGACAACAACATTACGTAAATATAAAAAACAAAATTAGACCAACAAACTAGCTGTCATAGTAGACAATTTGTATCTGTTATGCTATAATCTTTTAGTTATAAGGTCCCATCTTCTAACGTGAGATATGCCGGTGGCATATCGCAAGGGAGACCACTCTTGAAAATTATTTTTCAAAGATGTGGCGATGGGCCGGCGGAACGTCGGTAGGAAATCGTCTTAACCGTTAGACGTAAAACAAACGGTTGCACATAAGGGGTAGTAAATACCTGCACAGATAAGGTCCCATCTTCTAACGGTTAGGAAATCGGGTTTTCATCCCGGCAATAGGAGTTCGATTCTCCTTGGGATCACCAAATTAATAAACCCACGCGGCTGCGTGGGTTTATTTATTTGGCAATGTCATACGTATCGAACTCCTATTGCGGAGCTGCCGAAGGCAGTGGCAAGATAGTTCGCTATTCAGCCGAGACCGAAGGAGCTTGCTCATTCGCATGCTCGGCTAGAATATACCTTAGTATTCTCCTTGGGATCACCAAATAAAAACACCCTACGGCTGTAGGGTGTTTTTATTTGCCCTTTTGCAAATATGCTTTTTGGGGTCGTAATTGTTTAACTAATTAATTCTGGGCAAACGTAACATGGGTGATTCCATGTTTTACAAAAATATAAGATTGTGCAGAATTTTTTAAATGTTTTGTTACTATTAATAGGTGAACGAAAAAACAAAACTAGTAGTTGAAGAATTAAAAAAAGCTAAATCAGAAAATCTTACATACGCTGCGGCTTGTGAGATATTAAAAGGTAAAGGTTTTACTGATGAAGAAATAATACAGGCTTCGTATAATTTTTCATACAATACTGTAGATATTTCAGTCGACACGGGTAATATAAATTATAATCCCAGCATAAATGAAGATTTTGCTAAAGGCGTAATTAAATCCGAAGCTATTAAGCAAGCTAAGAGCGATGTTACTAAAACTTTTTTGCTTAGTAATCTTTTTAAGCGTGGTCCTTTGGGTTACTTTTTTAGCATGAGGCTTATAACTGAAAGTGCAAATTACGAAGATTTAAAAGACGAAAATAGTACACTTAAACATAACAGCACCTCATTAAAAATATTTTCACGTTATCGCGCTATTCGTTCTTTTACGATTTCTTATTTTTTATCATCTGTAATCACACTTGCTGTACTTACGCCATTCGTCGTAGGTACCCTACGTGCCCTTAATACTGTTTATTTGTTTACAATATCGTTCTATATAATTATGTGCTTTGTCATAGGTTCATTAGGGTTACTGACAACTTCAGTCGTAATGTTTTTTGCAAAAAAATTGTCGACCGTGCGTAAAACAATATATGGTGTTTTTATAGCGCAACTACTTATATTTGGCGTGCCCGGTTTACTGATATTTAATTACGGATTGATTATAACGGGAATAATTGTTAGTTTATTTTTATTTTTAATAAGTAAAACAGTCGGACCACTTGCGTTTATAACTAGTATAGAAAAGCTTAGCGAGCCCCAGCCTGCCTTTAAATTAAATGTCATTAATAATGAGACGAATAACACCGAACCCTATATAAAGGGACCAGATTTGATACAAAAAATAATCAGTGATAAATGGTTTATTATTGTTCCACTTATATCATTAGTAGTAGTGACACTCGCTATTCTATCGATGTTTTTAGTAGCCTCTTCTAAAGTTAGTTTTTTAATTAAACAAGATCTTGTGCTAATTATAATACCTCTGTCCGCTATAGCACTTTCAGCTTATTTACTAAGTAAATTTGTTGTTTCAAAACTTTATATTGCAATACTCTCGTCTGTTAGTGGATTTGCATTTGCGTTATTTATGATATTTACTTTTACATCAAAATTTATTACATCAAAATTTATTGATACGCTTCATCTAAACAACCTACAAGCACAACTTTTAAGCATCGCCATATTATCATTGGCGTATCTAATTAGCTGCACTGCTACGATGTTTTATCTTGTGAAGACAATTAGTAAGCCAATGTTTATACACGTGGTTTTTGTCATAGCATTGTGTTCAGTATTTGTATTATATTCACGAACATTAGGCACGACAATTTACAATAAATTAACCACTACAGAGAAAAATAATTTAAAAAGTTCTCAAATAAAAGTCGTAGATTCTTTTAACTTTACAATTTTACTTCCTACATACTTAGTTGAAGGATATTCAAAATACAACATCATTCCTACGAAAGAAAACGTCTTTAACTTTACGACTTACGAAGTAGAATTCATAAGTAAAGGTAAGAGCCTTGTAAATAGCTACCGTGTTATAGAGTTTCCTATGTCTGGACAGCCCGGACCTGCTACTGATTGTAGCTACGTTTCTAATATCAAAAAAAATACTATTAAAGATATTTATAAAAATAAATGTAAATTTTTAGCACGTTCTACATTAGGTTGTGACGTATATATATATTTAGGTATTTCTGGTGATGAATTATTTTGTGAATATAAAGGTACTGCAATTGTAGTCTCTTCTACTATGTATCATGCTTTACCTAACAGTGAGCTTATAAAAGTAATAGATTCAATGAAACCAGCTAGCGCAGAAGAACTAATAATGTGATTTTAAGCAAATTAATGCGCAAGTTTGTCTTGTAATAATAAACATCAAGAATATCGCTGAACTTCTATACCCAGGATTATTTTAGCTTAGGTTGTATTGATACAATTCGGTACCTGCAAAATTTAGGGGTGTAACAGAAGTTTGCTTGTAACCTGTCAATGATTCGTTGCTTAAAGGTATTGAATACAAAGGTAAACCCGCACCTAACG
>JBAXHY010000012.1:0-22886 GCA_037138655.1 bacterium
ATTGGTGCGCGAGAGAGGACTTGAACCTCCACAGGATTGCTCCCACAGCCACCTCAAGGCTGCGTGTCTACCATTTCACCACCCGCGCCGATATTTTGCACCATTAAATAATACTTTGTTTCATCTGTACAAAGCAAGAATTATAAGGTATTATGTATTACATTGTGGGCGCTTAGCTCAGTTGGCTAGAGCACCTCGTTTACACCGAGGGGGTCGGGGGTTCGAGCCCCTCAGCGCCCACCAATCAAACAACCGGCCTAGTGCCGGTTTTTTGATTGGTCAGCAGTTAGGACCTAAAGTCTTAGACCTAAGGTCGGGATAAAAAATGGCATTCGGACATCGCAAGGCGAATTTTTATACTTCATGCTTGTATGAAGTATAAAAAAATGTGGGCCAGCCAAAAGCAGGTTGAGTCCCCTAATAATTCCTAAAGTCGTGGCATGTGTTGCAAGTTTTGTCTTGCTGAATAATCTGCACGTATAGTCAACTTCATGTCTTCTATGGTAGAGCCTATTTTTACACCTGGGTTCATTATTCCGTAAGGGTCAAATGCTTTTTTAATTAGTCCAAACAGTTCAACTACGTTTTCTCCGTATTGATTTACTAACATCGAACCTCTAAGTCTTCCGTCTCCGTGATCTGTACTTATGGTTCCTCCCAGTGATATTACTAATGTATAAAACTCTTCGATGTATTTAAATACTTTTTGCCTGTCTCCTATTTGAGACATGTCTAAATGAGGTAGAACTCTTACGGTTCCACTTAATGCGCTACCCGAAACCGCGTACATAACTTGGTTGTTGCGTTGCATCATTTCGTCGATTCCGGCCAAAAGAGCACCTAGTTGTTTTAAAGGAACCGCTGCGTCGTCTATTATAGGTAATGCTCTTGCGCTACCTTCTACGTGTGTCCACATAGTAGCTGCACTGTCGCGTACTGATTTTAATCTGTCTATATCGTGTTCTTCGTTTGCTATTGCTAAAAAGCCGTTGTGTTTTTCTATGATTTTACGAGCTTTTTTGGCAAGCTTTTTTTGTTGCCTTGTACTGTCGTCGTCAAATTCTACATACAATAACATCTCTGGAAGTGGCGTTTCTATTACTTCTTTTAAAAGTTGTGGGTTTATCCTGTTAATGTCTTCTAAAAGATGTTTATCTACAAAATCTATTACTGCCGGAATATCGCTCATTTTAGATAATTCTTCGGCTGCATCTAGTGCCGACGATCTGCTAGCAAAAGTTGCAGTCATAACATTTGTCTCTGGATTATAAGCTTCGCTATTAAAGACAATTTCGCTAATCAAAGCTAATGTACCTTGGCTACCTACGATTAACGGCGTAAGATCAAACGAACCATCTTTGCGTTTAACATCTGCTACTGCGTAACCGGCCGAGTTTACTCTTGGTAGTGGTGGAAGATTTTTTATGACATCTTTGTTGTCTTCTATTAAGGCGTCAATTGTTCTGTATATTTCGCCTTCTAAACTAGCTAGACCGATTTTTTTGTTTAGTTCACGCTTACTGATTCGTCCTGTTTCTATAAGTTCACCATTAGCTAAAACAACTCGTAATCCTTTTACGTATTCTTTTGCGCTTCCATATTTGCCAGACCGTTCACCACTGCAATTATTACTAACTGCTCCACCGACACTAGTATATTCAATAGATTGAGGATATACCGGCACAAACCTACCATGTGTGTGTATTGTTTGTTGCATTTTTCCAAAATTTGCACCAGGCTGAACTGCTACAATGCCTGATTTTGGGTCGAGTTCTAATATTTTATGCATGTGAGCAGGAAAAACTATACAAATACCACTACCAATAGAAGCACCACCTACGTCTGTGCCCATACCTCTTGCAGTAATGGGTATTACACGACCACGCTCTGCCAGTTGCCATGCAAATCTAGCTGTTTTGCGCATATCGTTTTCGTTTCTTGGGTATACAACTATTGACGGTACAATACGCATAATACTGCCATCTGTAGAAAAATAACTGCGCGTATCTGGACTGGTGAAGACTTCACCAATTAGATGTTCCTGTAAATAATGAGCGACTTTATTCACTTTATAGTTTTTCCTTTAAAAGCATAAGTTCTATAGAGTTAATAATACCATATTATTATCACTAAATAATTAAATATTCCTATTTAAGCACTCTGTCTTGCAAAACTGTCCATGATTGAATGTTGTTTAATCTGTCGACAGCGCTGTTTAACCTGCGCGAATTAAATCCGGTAAGCTCACTTCTGGTTATATACAAAAATCTAGGTTGATAAAGTGGTATGGCTGGAGTGTCTTCTTTCCAGGCTTGTAAAAAAGGCTTGTATTTTACGGCTCTTAAAACTGGCTCTATTCTGGTACGTCCGGCTTCTAGTGCTTTGTCGGCAATTTTGCTTTTGTATTCGGATAGATTTAATCTACTTGTAGACCTAATATCTGCCTGCGAACTATGCCAGTACGCAAAAACATCTGGGTCAATTCCTAACGATATACCATATAGCAAAACATCGTAGTCGTGCCTTGTAAGAATATCGCCCTGCATATCTTCTTCTGGTCGAAGTTTTACATCAACATCTACTCCTAATGATCGCCATTGTTTTTGTAAACTCTGAGAAATAGCCGCATATTCAGCAGAATTTTGTGAAACAAATCGCAGTAATAATGGTTTTCCGTCTTTTTGACGAATGTCGCCTTCTGATCTGGACCAACCCGCGTTATCTAATATTTTATTAGCTTCTTCTAGGTTATAAACTTGTTGATTTTTAGAATTATCATTTCCAAGCTGATGTTTTAACAAAGGACCATCGACGGTAAGAGCTGTAAACCCAAGCTGTTTTATTAGTTCAGTTCTGTCTGTACCTATACTTAAGGCTTGCCTAACATGAACATCTTTAAGATATTCGCTACTATTGTTTAAAAATACCATCACTATACCGTCCATAGGTACGTTATAGCTGTTAGAAGTTGTATCGCTGTTAATCGAATCTGGTACTTTATCTAGCCCAACAACAGATGTTAATTCTTTATTTTCATAGGCTTTAATAAGTTCGGATTCGTCCTTAAAAGTCCTAAGTACGTATTTGTCTATTTTTGGTACACCAAGATGATAATTAGTGTTTCTTTTAAGAGCTATTTGTTCGTTACGCGATTCTTTAGTTGTGCCTGATACTTCTACCGAACTCCATACAAATGGACCTGTTCCAACAGGATTAACGGTATTAAACGGCACACTTCGTAGTTGGCTTGCAGGAATCTTGCCAAGTATGTGTTCTGGAACTATACCGTTTATAAGTGAATACGGAAAAGCCGCCAATGGGCTTGGAAGGCTAAATTTAACCGTAAATTCATCGATTGCCGATATGTCTACACCCTGCCAACTGGCAAGTAATGGTGATTTTGCATCTGGCTTTTGAATTGTTTTATAGGTATAAACTACGTCTGCAGATGTAAATAAAGTATTATCGTGCCATTTTACATTTTTGCGTAAACTTACGGTAAATACTTGTCCCTTGTCGTCTGATTCCCATTTGTCTGCAAGGTCAGGCACTAATACGTTATTAGCGTCATGCGTGAACAACGAAGAAAACAATAGCTTAGATACAGAGCCGTCGATGTTATTAACTGCATACAATGGATTTGCATTAGTAAAAGTACCAACTGCACCTTCTCGCAATATACCACCGTCTATAGGGGCTAATTTTTGGTAATAACCGTCTAATCCTCTAACCTGCAATACGACACTTATAGTTAATACAATTATTAACGTTATCCAGCCCGTAACAAATCTTCTTACATTTTCTAATCTTGCTAGTCTACGAAAAAATAATTTGTCTAATTGTTGTTCGGCATTATCGGCGGCTTCTATGGCATCACGTTTGTGACGTCTAATAGTTCGCCTAAATCTTAACTTAATCTTCTTGTTAATCATCATCACAAAGCCCACCCAGACATTTTTAGATAATCGTTAAGCTGTTAATAAACCTATAAGTAAAGAGCCTGCAAATACAGCTGCAACAATAATTGTAAGGTTCATAATTGTTTTGTCGGTGCCACGACGAACTGTATTAACTTCGCCACCGCCACCTAGACCTGCGCCTAAACTAGCGCCTCTGGTTTGAACCAAAACTAGTATAGCCATTAATATTGACGAGCCGATTGTTATGTAGTTCCAAATATTCATAATATTCCTTATTATTTACTTTTCATTATCTATGATTGCAGTAACCAAAAAATTTGTAAAACCTATTACTATACCTGCTACTATAGCAACACCAAAACTAGAAACCTCTAGTGGACTATACAATTTGGCCGCAATTGACACCATAAGTCCATTAATAACAACCATAAATACTCCTAAAGACAACAAAACTGCAGGAAGTGATAAAAATACTACTAAAGGCTTAATTATTGTATTAACAACAGATAGTACTAGTCCCGATATTACAACTACGCTTAATCTATTTTGAAACGATATTTTGTCGCTTCCGACTAATGCTGCTGCCAACCATAAGCCTAAACTTGATACTACCCATCTCACTATAAACCGTGACGATTTTTTTCTCTTCATATATTACTTACTATTATACCAGATGTGTAGGTATAGAGTCCGATAAATTGTTAAAGCCGTTGGGTGTTATTAATACATCGTCTTCTATTCTTATACCAATGTTTTCTTCTGGGATATATATACCTGGTTCTACCGTTAATACGGTATTTGCTACAAGAGGCGTATCGTAATCGCCTGCATCATGTACATCTATACCCAAAAAATGAGACGTTAAATGTGGGTAATACTTTATTTGGTCTTCTGATTTATTTTTTCCTATAAGTCCAAGATTGTTTAATTGTGTGTTCATAAAAGTACGAACATCTTTTTCGTATTCACGCAGTATAACGCCTGGTTTTAATAGATTTAGCGCATATTGACGAACATTATAAACAGCGTCAAAAACTTGCTGTTGCCTTTTAGAAGGTAAACCCAGTGACCAAGTGCGTGAAATATCGGCAGCGTAATGACCGTACTGCGCACCTACGTCCATTAAAAGTAATGACCCGTGGCTTAAGGGTGAATCGTTTTTTTCGTAATGTATTGTTGCGGCGTTTTTACCGCTTGCAATAATCGGATTATAGGCGTGTCCATTGGCGCCTTTTAATGCAAATTCGTGTGTTAAAAATATATTTATATCATTTTCAGAATTCATATTTTTAATATTTTTTCTTAGTTCAAAAAGTCCATCGGCTGTAATATTAACTGCGCTTTTAATGTAGCTGATTTCTTCTGCTGTTTTAACTTGCCTTAATACTGCTAAGTTGCGTCTAATGTCTACTATATTTTTACCAGCTAGTCGTTTAATTTTTTTACTAAACACTAGTTTTGCTGGATTTATATACATACCGTAATTAGGTTCATACGAACGAGCCGGCAATATTGTGCCTACTTTAGCGTTGCTTGTAATATCTTTTTTAAGCACATCCCATCCTGCGTCATGGGCATAAACTGTTTTGATTCCACTATTAGTAATAACTTCAGATTCGTCGATTTTGCCTTCCCACATGTCTCTGTGATCCAGCCTTGGTGGCATTATTAAGTATTCGGTGTTGGTTTGTTTGTTAATTACTACTGTTGCCTCTGACAGGTCTAAGCCAGTTAAATACCAAAAGTTGCTGTCTTGTTTAAACTTAAAAGTAGTGTCTGCACTTTTTTGGACCAATCCATTAGCCGTCAAAACTATTATATCTACATCTGTAGTTTTAGATACATTGCTTCGGTTTTGCTTATAAAATTTTGCAGAAAACATATTCAAGAAGTATATAGTACCTCAAATTTAATTACCAGATAACATAATTAGTAAAAGTGCCTAATTTATTGTTGGATTTTATATGCAATATAAATTCCACCAAGACCAAATATAGTGCTTAGTAAAATTCCCCATAATCCAAAAATGTTTCCGCCGTCAAATTTGGCGCCGATTGCACCGCCCAATAATCCACCTACTGTAGCGCCTATATAAATAACTGATTTAGACATAGTCTAACTATACTACTTAAATTTATTTTTTTTCTATACTTATATACCGTTTTATTAATTCGGTTTTTTTAACACCTATTAAATTAATTAATTCTTCGTCTGTAGCCTGTAATACTCCCCTACTACTTCCAAAAGTTTTAATTAATTTTTTCTTGGTTAACGGTCCTATGCTAGGTACATCTTCTAGCCAGCTAGATGTTTGACGACCGCGTTTTAGTACCGTATGATAACTGACTGCAAATCTATGAGACTCGTCGCGTATTCGTTGAAGCAATTTAACGATGTCACTGTCTTTTGGTAGTTCGATTAATAAGTAGTTGTCTGACTCTCTAACAATTGCTTTAAGTTTATTAGACTGTTCAATAATTTTACTTTTATTTATGGCTAGTTCTGAGTCTAAACTTATTACTATTTCTTCTTCTTGCTTTGCTAAACCAATCATAGGTATAGAATTTAACCCAGCGTTTTGTAGAACCGATAAAGCTGCTCCCAATTGTCCTTTGCCACCGTCTATTAAAAATAGATTTGGCACGCCCCAACCTTTTCGATTTTTTTCGCTTAATCTTCTGGAAATAACTTCCGACATACTTGCGAAGTCGTTATTTTGCTGTACTTTAAGTTTAAATTTTCTGTAAGATGTTTTATCGGGTATGCCGTTTGTAAAAACCACCATACTAGCAACCACATCGCTACCGCTCATATGACTAATATCGAAACCTTCAATCCTGTGAAGTGCGCTATTTAGTCCTAATAGTTCTGTAAGTCCAGCTAGTGCCCTGTCTTTACTTATGTCTAAAAATTCATGGTCAGAAAATATTATTTGTTTACCAAGTTCTTTAATTGCAAACATCTGATTTCTTAACTTTGTTGCTTGTTCAAATTCTTGGTTTTTTGCAGCTAGCTTCATGTCTTTTTCTATTTGGTTAACCAGTGCTACGCGTTGGCCAGTTAAATATTGACCAAGCTTAGCTAAATTAGAACGGTATTCTTTTAATGAAGTTTTTCCGCTTTCTACTCCTGGATCTAGCCCAATTTGCTGGTACAAAGTACTGCCCAAAGTACCTTCTTGTTTTTTGATTGCATACGGAAATATGCGTCTTAAATACTTTAGTGCTCGTTTTACTGCCCAACCATTAATATAAGGTCCGTAATATTCTGCTTTATCATCTAATGGACGTCTTGTAAGCGTAACTGTAGGATAATCACTTTTATGATCTATTCTTACATACTGCAAACTTTTATCGTCGCGTAACATTATGTTGTACTGAGGCATATATCTACGCACCAACTCGGCTTCTAAAAATAGCGCGTCAATTTCTGACTCTACTTCTATCCATTCGACGTCTGCTATTTCTGCAACTAGTGCATCTGTTTTAGGATCCCTATAACGACTACTCTGAAAATACTGACGCACGCGGTTGCGTAGTATTGCAGCCTTACCTATATAAATTATTTTACCTTCGCTATTTTTATGAAAATATACTCCGGGAGTTTTAGGTAAAGTGCTTAGCTTGTCTTTAAGAACATTATTCACTTGCAACTTTTACTTTTACTTTTGCGCAGTCTTCACAGACAACATGAAGTTTTCGTCGGATATTTGTACTGTTAATTTGGTGACTAGTTTTGACTCCGCATTTTTCGCAGTTTGCTATGTCTTCTGCTTTGTCGCTAAAGCCCATTTTCATACGATCGTCAAATACAAATAATTTGCCTTCCCACAAGCCTTCATCTGCAAATTTTTCGCCGTATTTAACAATTCCGCCGTCCATTTGGTAAACATTTTTATAACCGCGTTTTATCATCATTGCACTTAATATTTCGCAACGAATACCTCCCGTACAATAGGTTACAATCTGCTTATCTTTGTGCTTGGCAATTTCGCCCTGATCTAAATCTTTTTTAAAATCGCGACTTGTTGTTACTTCTGGGATAATTGCATTTTTAAACTTACCAATTTGAGCCTCGTACATGTTCCTGCCATCATAAAAAATAACATCGTCACCATGCTTGGCGACAAGCTTATGTACTGCATCTGGCTTTAAGTGTTTTCCGCCGTTTTGTATACCATTTATTCCAACAATAATTTCGTCGGCAGCATCAAAAGCTACTATTTCTGGTTTTACTTTAACGCTTAATTTAGGAAAATCAGCTATTCCGCCGTTACTCCATTTGTAAGTAATTCCCCCAAATAAACCATGAGCCTTCATGTCGCGAGTATAGTATTTTAGATTCATCAAATCACCACCAAGTGTAGCGTTTATGCCGTGTGGACTAATTATAATCCTGCCTTTAAGCTGCAGCTTTTCACAAAGCGCTCTTTGCCAAAACATAACAGATTCGGGATCTGCGATTGGTACAAACTTATAAAACAAAATTATTTTTTGCATATATACATAATAACAGATACAATAACAGATAGCATTTAAAAAAATAACCGAGGCGGCAAAAAAGAGCGTTAAAACAAAAACATAAAACTTTTATTAAGTGACAGCCAAAATAGAATTTGGAGAGGCCATGACGACAACGAAATTTACATTAAAAATTTATTGGAACCACGCCAAAAAATACAAATCTAAACTTTTAACCCTTTACCCACTAATGGTAATTGCTCAATTGGCAGAAGATGTAGCTGCACCGATTATAGTTAGCGGTATATTAACAAAATTAGCTCAAAATAATACGCAAGATTTAGCTTTAAGTAAGATCTGGCCTTTATTATTGCTTATAACAGCCCTTGAGCTTACTGGTCATTTATTGTGGAATGTTGTTGTTAGATTATTCTGGAGAACACAAGACGCAATAATGAGAGATTTGTCTTTGACTGTTTATAAACATCTAACAGACATGAGTTACCGATTTTATTCAGAACGATTTGCGGGTTCATTAGTCAGTCAAACTAATAAATTTGTAGGTTCATTTGAACGTTTAACAGACCCCCTAACTTGGAACGTATTTAAATTAATTATCGCTTTTATATCTACGTCTGTAATATTAGCGCCTAAAGCGCCGTCGGTAGTAATTGCTATGCTTGTAATAACAGCTGTGTATATTCCTGTTGTTTGGAATTTTCGTAAAAAACAAATTCCTTATAACAAAAGATGGGCAAGTGCCGAAACTAGACGTACTGGTCAATTAGCCGACGGCTTTAGCAATATTATGGCAATTAAATCATTTGCTAATGAACGCTTTGAAGAAAAGCGAATGGAAGAACGAAGTCACGAAGTACACGAACGTTCAATGGACACAATGAAAATTAATATGTCCCAAGAACTTGTTAGTGGCGCACTACAACGAAGCATAAATATATCGGTAATTATTGTGTCGGTACTACTTGCTGTAAACGGTAAACTACAAGTAGGTACAATATATCTTGCCCTAACTTTTACAACTGCAATATTGCGAAGATTATGGGATTTAAACAATACTTTTCGTCAATTTACTAGAGTCTTTGGAGACGCGGGCGATATGGCAGAAATCTTACAAATAACTCCTGAAATCGCAGACCCAGTAAATCCAGTTAAATTTAGAGCTAAAGACGGATCAATTAGTTTTAAAGATGTTACATTTTGGTATCCAGATCGTAGTAAATCAGATATCTTATTTGATAACGTATCTTTTAACATTAAAAAAGGCGAACACGTAGGTTTAGTTGGCCCTAGTGGTGGTGGAAAAACAACAATAACAAAATTACTACTTAGATTTATGGATATTCAGGACGGGACTATAGCTATAGACGACCAAGATATTACAAAAATAACTCAAGCAGACCTTAGAAGATCTATAACTTATGTTCCACAAGAACCACTTTTATTCCATCGTTCTATATCCGAAAATATTGCGTACGGTAATAACTTTGCAAGTAAAGAACTAGTAGAAGCAGCTGCAAAAAAAGCTCATGCACACGATTTTATTATGAAACTTTCTGACGGATACGACACTTTAGTAGGAGAACGCGGCGTAAAGCTTTCTGGCGGTCAAAAACAACGAATAGCTATTGCTAGGTCACTTATTAAGAATGCGCCTATTCTGCTGTTAGACGAAGCTACAAGCGCCCTAGACAGCGAATCTGAGGCACTTATACAGGATGCGCTATGGAAACTTATGCAAAATAAAACTGCAATAGTAATTGCCCACAGATTAAGTACAATTCAAAAAATGGACAGAATTATTGTGCTAGATGATGGAAAAATAGCAGAAGAAGGTTCACACGCAGAACTTATAAAAAACAAAAAGGGCTTATATTCTAAATTATGGGCACATCAATCAGGTGGATTCCTGCAAGATTAATAATTAAAATATATTAAAAAAGCATCCTGTTATGGATGCTTTTTTAATAGTTACTAATTAACTATGCTGTTTTTTCTGATCCGTGCGCACTTGGCACTTCTGCAGCAGCTACTTCTTCTTCTACTTTTTCTACTTCTGCTCTTGGTACTACAACGCTAACAATGATCGTATCAGGATCAGTCGCTAGTGTAGTATTTTTAGGTAATACTACCTGAGCTGCACGAATTACATCATCTTGAGTAGCTAAGTTAGTTACGTCAATTGCTATTGAATCTGGGATATTGCCCGGGAATCCTTTAACAACGATGTGGTCTAGATTAGTTCTAACGATAAATCCAGCAACAGATGCTGGTGCTAAACCTTCTAACAAAACAGGCACTTCAGCTTCGATGTTTTCGTTTTGTTTAACAGCATGAAAAGCAACATGTGACAACAATCCTTTTACTGGATCGAATGTGACATCTTTTATAACTGTAAGTCGTTCTTTGTTTCCATATTTTAATGAAACAGTATGGTGCTTACCAGCTTTGTTCCAAACTTTAACTAAAGAAATATAGTCTACTGACACCATGTCAGAGTCGATACCTTTTTCGTAAACGACTGCAGGTACTTTACCTGAGCGTCTTAATGAACCAACCTTTTTACCGCTAACGGTACGTTCTTCTGCCTGTAATAAAATTGCGTTTCCGCTCATAATTCTCCTCTTTTAATAACAGTATAGCAAATGAGGGGCATTGGGTGCTACCATAAGAGTAATATATGTTGATAAATGTAGAGCAATTATTACAAAGTGGCGGTGTTTTGTTGGTTGCAGCAATAGTTTTTGCTGAGTCAGGATTACTTATTGGATTTTTTTTACCAGGCGACACTTTACTTTTTACAGCTGGTTTTTTTGCTAGTCAAGGTAAATTAAGTATTTGGTTATTGTTAATCGCTACGGTATTAGCAGCAGCAATTGGCGACAACGTAGGTTACATGATCGGTAAAAAAACTGGTCACCGTATATTTAATAAAAAAGATGGTGTTTTGTTTAGGGCTGAATATATAGTTAAAGCCCAGGAATTTTATGAAAAACACGGCGGTAAAACCATAACGTTAGCAAGATTCGTTCCTATTATACGAACGTTTGTGCCGGTAATCGCAGGTGTCGCAGAAATGAATCGTAAAAAATTTATGTACTACAACATACTAGGAGCTTGTTTGTGGGGAATTGGTGTAACTATGTTAGGTTACTTGTTAGGAAGCAAAATACCAAACATAGACAAATATTTATTACCTGCCGTAGGTTTAGCGACAATATTCACGTTTGGACCACCTATTTTGCACATTTTAATTGACCCAAGGTCTAGATCAAACCTTTTTAACTATTTTAAAAATAAATTTAAAAAATAGTTAAAACAATTAAATTTTAGTTACTAAGCATAGTCTTTAGATGCTGACCGGTAAAGCTTGCTTTGTTATTAGCAATTTGTTCTGGTGTACCAACTGCAATTACTTGTCCGCCACCGCCACCGCCTTCTGGACCCATGTCTATGACATAATCTGCTGATTTAATTACGTCCAAGTTGTGTTCTATTATAACCATGCTGTTTCCTGTGTCTACCAGCGCATGCAGTACTTCTAGCAGTCTTTTAACGTCATCTATATGAAGTCCAGTTGTTGGTTCGTCTAGTATGTACAGCGTTCTTCCTGTTGCTCGCCTACTAAGCTCCGTTGCTAGTTTTACGCGCTGTGCTTCGCCGCCACTTAATGTTGTAGCTGACTGACCTAATGTCATATATCCAAGGCCTACCTGGACCAACGTTTCTAGTTTGTGCGCAATTGCTGGCTGATTACTAAAAAATTCCCAGGCTTGTTCTATGGTTAATTTAAGAATATCTGCTATTGTTTTACCTTTAAACATAATTTCTAATGCTTCGCGGTTGTATCGCATGCCATTACATACTTCGCAAACAACATAAACGTCTGGCAAAAAGTGCATTTCTATTTTAATCATTCCGTCACCCTGACAATTTTCACATCGTCCGCCACGTACGTTAAAGCTAAATCTACCAGCCTTATAACCACGAATTTTTGCTTCATTTGTGGCAGCAAAAAGTTCACGAATAGGAGTAAACAGCCCGACATATGTTGCTGGATTACTTCTTGGAGTGCGTCCAATTGGCGATTGGTCAATAATTATAGCTTTGTCTAGATGATCTATACCTTCGATTGTGTCGTGTTTTCCACCTGGTTCGTGCGCGTGATGTAAACGAGCCTGTAGTTCTTTTGCCAATATATCGTTAATTAAAGTACTTTTGCCCGATCCAGAAACGCCACTAACTACTACCATTTTTCCTAATGGGATATCTACATCAATATTTTTTAAGTTATGTTCACGAGCTCCCCGAATACCAATACTTTTTCCGTTTCCGCTTCGTCTTTTTTTAGGTACTGCAATCGATTTTTTACCACTTAGATATTGTCCAGTTATGCTTGCGCTAATGGCAGAAACTTCTAATGGTGTTCCTGCGGCAATTACATTACCACCATGAATACCAGCTCCAGGACCAATATCTACCAAATAATCTGCGCTTCTTATGGTGTCTTCGTCGTGTTCGACTACAATAACTGTATTTCCTAGTTCTTTAAGATGTTTTAGAGTTTTAATTAATCGTTCGTTGTCGCGTTGATGCAGTCCAATAGATGGTTCGTCTAATACATACATAACGCCCTGAAGTCCGCTACCAATTTGTGTAGCAAGTCGTATACGCTGTGCTTCGCCACCACTTAAGCTGACAGCACTACGGGCAAGTGTTAAATAGCCAAGTCCAACCTGGAGCATAAACTGTAATCTGGCGGTTATTTCTTTAAATACCTGCCTTGCGATGTCTTGCTCTTTTGCCGATAATTTTAATGTTCCAAACAAAACTACTGCTTCATCTACTGGCAATTCACAAATATCCATAATTGACACGCCAGCAATAGTTACAGCCAATACTTCTGGCTTAAGGCGTTTTCCCATACATCCATGACAAGGTTTTTCTATCATGAATTTACCTATTTCACGACGCATAAAATCACTATCTGTTTCTTTGTGTCGTCTTTCTAGGTTGGGTATTACGCCTTCGTATGTAGTGTCAAAAAAACGACCGCTTCCAAGAGATATATGGTATGTTTTGTCACCTGTGCCATAAAGTACTTTATGTATTTGTTCGTCTGTAAGTTGACCAGTAGGAACACTTACCGAAAAATCATTTTCGGCGGCAACAGCAACAATTTTTTTCATGTTCCATGCATCTGGAGCCATTCTGTTGTATGGTCTAATTGCACCTTCGGCAATAGTTAAATTCCCGTTAGGTAAAACTAATTCTGGATCTACTTCTAATCTTGTGCCTAATCCTGTACAAATTGGACATGCCCCGTGTGGGCTGTTAAAACTGAACGTTCTTGGTTCCATCTCTGGTGCAATAAAGTCTGGGAATTCTGTGTTGTAATAACGCTGCGAAAACGAATATTCTTTATCTGAATCATCAGCATCTACAACTTTTAATTGTCCGTCAGATGCCGTAAGCCCTGCTTCGACTGCCTGAAAAATTCTGCTAGCTTGATCACTGTCGTTTACTACCCTGTCTACTATAATTTCTATTGAATGCTTATATTTTTTGTCTAATTCAGGAAATTCATCAAGCGCATATACAACGCCGTCAACACGAGCCCTGGCGTAACCTTGGCGAATATAAATCTCTGGAATATGAGCGTGCTCACCTTTTTTGTCTACCACTACTGGTGCTAAAATCATTAATCGATGTTTTTCGGGTAGCTGGCAAACTCCGTCTGCGATTTCTTGAATTGTCATGCTCTGAATTGGTTTGCCGTCTGGTCCGTGTGCTATACCAATACGTGCATACAAAAGTCTTAAATAATCATAAATTTCGGTTACTGTTGCGACTGTGCTTCTTGGGTTACGGCTTGTGGATTTTTGATCGATACTAATTGCAGGACTAAGGCCGTCAATCTGGTCTACGTCTGGTTTTTCCATTAGTCCCAAAAATTGTCGTGCATACGCACTAAGACTTTCTACGTATCTGCGTTGTCCTTCTGCATAGATTGTGTCAAAAGCTAATGAGGATTTTCCGGAACCAGAAACACCCGTAATTACTACTAAGGAATTACGAGGAATCTCAAGATCTATATTCTTAAGATTATGCTCACGGGCACCTTTAATTATTAGCTTATCACTCATACTGTCATACCATTTTACTTCTTATGACGAATATATTCTAGATGTCTTGTTCAGAATAGAACTTTATTGGCTCTAAAACGCAAGAAAACGGCAATAATTTTTGCAATGCACCGATTACTTCGTTCTTTCGATCATTAGATACATCGTTACTAAATGTACCCAGTGTTACCTGTGGAACGTATTCTGAATATGGATACAAAAACCTAGACATTGCTGTTTGGATACCGTTAAATACAGTCTCGTGTTCTTTTACTAAATATTCGGATGCAGTCGTAGCTTGGTCGGCAATCATACCAAATTTACGCTTTCCGTCTTTTGAAGCTTCGCCGTCCCCTAATCTAATGATTTCACTAAAAATAACTTTTAAAGAACCGTCAGGCAAATAATCGTTTGGTTTTTCTAGGTGGTCAATGTCGTCCTGAATGTTACCTCTAATTCTGCCGATATCTTGCCTAGTCCAACTAATTCGGTATTTTTGACCATGCTTTAAAGCAAATCTTCGTTCAAATATTTTTAAAGCAGGCCTTTGACTTGATTTTGCATCTATATCGTCATAAAGTCTTACACCAAGTTCTTTAAGCGGTCTGTCTATACTGTAATTATTTGTAGAATTTTCTACCGCTAAACGAATAGCGGTTTCGGCGTTTGTATAAAAAATGTCCAAATTATCACATATTTCTAGGGGGCGTCTTGCTCCTAGCTGAGGAGTCATGTCTCTTTTTGAAGGTAACTGATTCCTGGGCTGGTGATGTCTTGGCATTTATTTTTTACTCCAATTTATACTATATTTGTACACCAATATCATAAGCACGTAAAATGTCATATTCGCAACAGTTTGCATAAAAGCTATATAATAGGCGTATGGCAATAATAAAATTCAACCGCATTAAAGTTATTTTTACAGATATTGCGGGCATATTAATGATAATTGGAGCAATACTTTTTGGATGGATACCAGGCCCAGGCGGAATACCGCTACTGCTTGGAGGAATCGGATTATTGTCTATTAATCATGCTTGGGCGCGTAAATTACTTCAAAAAACTAAAGACAAAGGGTCTAATATTTACGATGTGGTCTTTCCTGACAACAGTAAAATTTTATGGGTCTACGACATTCTTAGCCTAGCAATAGTCGGATTGGCAATTATAATTATTAGTAAAGATACAAAAAATATAACACAAAATATGGCTATAGTAACAATATTTGTATCTGTTGGACTGTTAATTACAAACCGACGAAGGCTAGAAAAAATATCTAATTGGGTAAGCAAAAAAATACTTAAAAACAAAGCATAAGTTCTTAAAAACATAGTTGTGTATTAAGCAATATTGTTATATACTTTAGGCTATTAATCTTGGGATGCTTTGCTATGTTAGAACTAATTGTTTTGGGAAAAATACCCGGAACTACAATTCAAATAAATATTGTACCGATGTTGCTTTTTTGGGTAGTTTTTTTTAGCACATCAGTTATTTATTATTTAGTTAAAAAAGTTACTAATAATATAATCCAGTCTACTAAAGACCTATTAACATTAGAACTAATAAGTACTATTTAATTTAGTCTATAGCGGGCGCTATGCTTTCGGCGTATAACTGCAGTTCTGTCAGTAAATATTTATCTCTGCTACTTGTTTTTTCATAAGCTAAAGCCTGCAGTCTTTGCATAAATCTTCCATATTCACTTTCGTTACCACCGTTAAGTAATTTATGGTGACGAAAAGTCTCGTAGGCATCGTGTTCTTCGGGGCTCAAAAAAGCTGGATAGTTTCTTGCTTTATATAGTGGAAGTAATTTTAATATTCTTTTATCTTTAATTTTAGATGTAAGCTCACCAAGCGTTGCCGGAGCATGATTTAATATTTGATTTAATGTATATTTGTCGCTGCTACTCCAAAAACTGTCGTATAACTGTGCATCTACATCGTCTGATTCAAACAATTTGGCCTGTTTGTCTTCTACTATTCCTAGTGCCTCAGAAATCCTAGCTATAAATTCTGGATTATTTTTAATTGTATTTTTATACTGATTGGCTTGTTCTATATTTATTTTTAATCTATCTTGGCTTAATTTATCCAATACAGATACAGGTGCGATAGCAGGGCACTTATTGTACTGCAGTGTCTTAATAGGCAGTCTAACTTTGTCTTCACCATACTTAACGCGCCAAGATTCTGCTAACTGTTCGGTTGTCATAGATAAAAACTGTTCTGGATCATGCCTTAAATCGTAAACTATAACAGCGTCTCTTTTTGGATGCTTGATTATAGTTGTGGCAAGTGTAGTTTTTAAATATTCTCCGGCGAATTTGCCGCTTGTATATACAAATGTATCGTCGTTTTCTACTATTTTTTGAACGTCTTTTTTGCCTCTTATATTTAACAAATATTCAAAAAGTTTGGGTTGAGCGGTTTTCATTAATTTTGCAACATCAATTGTAGCGTTTACGTCTGCTATAGCTGTATGGGCGTTTTCGTGATTTAAGCCGTTTGCAGCCGTCATTAGCTCTAATCTGACAGTTGGATTACCTTTATCGTCAAAAGGCCATTCAATGCCCTCAGGACGCAATGCACGCATCATTCTTAGTGCGTCCATTAAATCCCACCTGCTTCTTCCGTCTTTCCATTGCCATTCATAAGGCTCATGAAAATTACGATACATGTTGTATCTAACAAATTCATCATCGAATCTAACTGTATTAAATCCTACAAATATAGTGTTTGGTGTAGCAATATTGTCTTGAAAATATCTACTAAATTCAGCTTCTGTTAATCCATCTTGAATTGTTTGTTGTGGAGTTATACCGTGTATTAAAACTGCGTCAGGATCTGGCAATATATCTGGAGTTAACTTAATTAATAAATCATCTGGTTCACCAATTGATTCCAGATTCATGTTAGTGCGCTGACCAGCAAATTGCATAATCCTAGAAGTTGCAGGTCGAAGACCGCTAGTTTCTGTATCGTAAAAATAGAATGATTTTTCCATATATATTGGTAAGTCTAGCACATTAGCTCAGACTAGACGCGGTAGTAATAAATGACTAGTTACTATTGTTAATTAATTTATCTATAATTTTAATTAGATCGTTAATCGGTATTACTGGGCCCTTCCAGTCTATTAGATGTTTTTGTAGTGGCATTACTTTTTGATCAAAATTATCTAAAAATATTAATTCTGAATTACTAAATAAAGCCGTTAGTTCTTGTTGATCTTTAGCGGTTGTAACATTATTAAAATACACCGCTTTAGGTTGAGTGTGATGCATTAAAGAGTGTAGTTTATCTTTTATGTCACCAATTATAACCATAAGTGGAATATTAAATTTATTAAGCATTGTTTCGTTTGATATTAAATTTTTTAATGCCTTAATTCCCTCTTTGGTAGAATTATTAATAGAACTTAATGACACAAAATAAACTACTGCAATAGGTAATTTATTATCTAAAGCAGTTTTTTGAGCTATTACTAGCTTTAAAATATCTAGGTTACTGCCACTGTTAATTAAATATAAGACGCTTTTTCCGGCTACATTAATTGTCCCAATATTACTATTAGGGTTAATTTTTATATTGTCGCGGGGCATTTTAGTATTCTAGTACGCAAACTATACCTATATGAATTTTTTGATCGGGTTCTATTCCTTGACGTTCTAATGCTGTCATAATGCCCATTTTTCGCATAATGTCACGTAAGCGTCTTTCGCCTTCTTCTGTATCTACGTCAACGCGCAGTGCAAATCGTTCAATTTTACGACCTCGTACATAAAAATCGTCGTTTTCTTTAGTAATATGCCATGATTTTTCGTCTTCTTTAATACCTATAATTGGTAACGTGTTGTCGTCTATTTCTTGTTGTTCTTCTTGGGAATTTTTTACAAAGTCTAACGCAGAATATAAAAGTTCTTTTAATCCGGTTTTACTAATTGCAGAAATAGCAAATAATGGAACTCCTTTAGGCAACACTTTTTGTAGTTGCTTAAGTTCGTCTGCAATAATATCGGCGTCTAGTCCGTCTATTTTACTTACTGCTACAATTTGAGGTTTTTTAGATAGATCTATTTTGTAAGCGGCAAGTTCACCAACAATAGTCTTATAGGCTGCAACTACGTCGCTGTTCCAGGCGTCAATTAAATGTACCAAAACTTTAGTTCGTTCAATATGACGCAAAAATTCATCACCCAATCCCTTGCCTTCGCTTGCGCCTTCTATAAGTCCGGGGATATCTGCTACTAAAAGCGAGCTTTCTTTATCTACAGGAACAATTCCTAGGTTAGGAGTTAAGGTCGTAAATGGATAATCAGCTATTTCTGGTTTTGCATTGCTTAAACTAGCTAAAAAGGTAGATTTACCAGCATTAGGAAGCCCAACTAATCCTACATCGGCAATCATTTTAAGTTCTAACAAAGCTTCGAATGTTTCGCCTGGTTCGCCTTTTTCTGCGATTTTTGGAGCTTGTCTTACGCTAGACGTAAAGTGGGCGTTTCCAAATCCACCTTTTCCGCCGTGTGCAATAATAACTTCTTGTCCGTCAACAGACATATCGGCTAAAAGTACTTTTCCTTCTTTGTCTAGTACAACAGTACCGACTGGGATTTGAACTACAAGGTTTTTGCCGTTTCTGCCGTGCTTATTAGAACTATCGCCTTTTCCACCTGGATCAGCTGCAAGTTCTTTTTGGAATCTAAATTTTGCTAATGTGTTTTGGTTTCTGCTGGCAATTAAAATAACGTGACCGCCTCTGCCGCCGTCTCCGCCGTCTGGTCCGCCAAATTCTACGTATCGTTCGCGCCTAAAACCGACTATTCCGTTACCGCCATCGCCTGCTTTAAACTGCACCTTTGTCTTATCTATAAACATATAGTATAACTATACCATTTATAGGGGTAGAAAACTAATGCTTACGCTTAATTATGTTAATAAATGAATTTTAGATTGCCTGGTGAGCCGTATGTTTTGTAGTCTTTTACTCTCCATCCGCCAGTTGCAAAACTTGGGTTTCCGATATTTTCGATTGAATTAAATCCTCGTGAGTTCATTTCTGAGACAATAAAACTTCCGTCTGGGTTAACTGCTTCTACTACTGCTACGTGGTTGCCTGCTTCGCTAACTGCTACAGCACCTACTGCTGGTGCAAGTCCCGTTGGTAAGCCTGCTCTTTGCGCTAATCTGTACCAGCTATAGGCGTTTCCTAGGTTACTTGGAACAGGGCGACCGATTTCTGCTCGTCTTATTGCCACATACCAAGTACACCATCCAAAATCGTAACCGTTGCTACCGTATATTGGGTTATATCCACCCCATGCAAAACCAAATGCCGGAGTACCATATGTCACTACAGGTGGTGGTACGGTTCCGTCTCTTAATAAAATTCTTTCACCAACTTTTAAGCCTGATACTTCGGCGTCATTATCTGCAATTACTTGTTCTTTATTGGATCTAAATTTTTCTGATACAGAATCTACGGTGTCGCCCTGCCTAACTTCGTACGCCACACCCGTAACAGGAGGAATAAACAACTTTTTGCCGACCGACAGTGAATCCCCCGACAGTCCATTGGACCATTTAATGCTGTCACTAGTTATACCGTTAGCAGCCGCCAAAGCAGATACTGTATCGCCTTGTACCGTTACGTATACTTTAATGTCTTTTTTAGATTTTAGGGCAGTACTAACTATTTGAGGCTTAGTAACTGTTTGAGTCCCTGACGATACTAAATTGAGTTGTTCATTTTGACTATCTGCATTATTTTTAACAGACGTAGATTCTGACAATCTTGCAAGTTGCGCAACCTGTACTGCAATATCTGCACTAGAAAGTTCGTCTAAAGGATTAGACACTACCGATGAATCCGATTGTTGGTTTAGTGATCCCTGTTTAACAGAATCGCTACTATTAGGATTTTTTATAACCAAAAGAATAACAGCCAATAATATTGCTCCGTTTAAACCTACTAAACCGTATCTAATAAGACGTTTTTTAAAAGAACGGTGCAATTTTTTACCGGTTTTAGTAACTTGGTCGCCCACTACTTGATAAGATTTAGCCAATACGGCTACGCCTTTTGTAGATTGTTGATTTGCTATTATAGACTCCTGTGCAACAATTCTTTGTTGCTTACGACACTGCTTAATTATATTTAAAACTTATATAGTTTTTTATTTATTGTTTAAGTGGCGATTATAACCGTCATTTGTTCAAGGGTTATTACGTTAAATTATAACAAATACATGCGTATTATGTCAATTAACCACCTCTGTTAATGTTATTCTTGGCAAAGCTTTTTACAGTGTTCTGCGGCTAATGCTTCGTGCTGCTTAAGAGTACCAGAAAAATACGTGATTCCGTCGTCACCAGCAACAAAATATAAATAATCAGTACTAGCGGGATTAGATACAGCTTTAATAGACGTCATACCTATATTACTTATAGGTCCAGGTGGTAAACCTTTGTATATTCTTGTGTTGTACGGCGTATCTGTTAGTACAGACTTAGTTAGGTTTGCAACTGCGGCACCGTAATATGCAGTCACGTCAGACCCCAGCATCATACCTTGCTTATAGCGCTTTAAAAATACCTGTGCAACTTTTTGTTTATCTGCAGGATTAGATGTTTCTTTTTCTATTATAGACGCCAATATTACACCTTCGTGAACCGATAATCCTTGCTTTATAATGCCCGCTTTAAGGTCGCTAGTTAGTACGTTTGCCATTTGATCTAAAGACGCCTTAATAATATCCTGAGGTGAAGTATCTGCGGTTACCTGAAAGCTTTCAGGGTATAAATAACCTTCTAGGCTAGCCGATTTTGGCTTATCTGCCAACGCAGGATGATTTGCGTATAAAGATGCATCAAAAACAGATTCTACTTGTTGTTGAGTGTAACCCTTTTTTGTAAATTCTTTAACAAAAGAATCTTGAATTTGATCAAGTCGCTGCGATGGTAATATGGTAAATAAATTAGTTGCTACTTTGCCAGAAATTATAAGTTCGACAATGTCTTTAACACTCATAGACTGGCTAATACTAAAGCTGCCGGCTTTTATTTTGTCTCGTAGATTTTGGGTTCTTATGTACCATTCAAACGATGTAGCACTTCGTATTAAATGTAATTTTTCTAATTGGCTGGCAATACTAGCTGCTGTGCTGCCTACTTCTATAGTTACAATGCTTAACTTACTGTCGTCAGAATAAGCTGTTAGATTTTTATTGTAAGTTTTTAATAAAATAAAACCAGATACCAAAATAGATACTAAAAATACACAAACTACAGATAAAATTATAACTTTTTTACGTTTTTTATTTTGCTTAAACTTATACATATTAACTTTTATTTCCTTCTAAATATCTTTCTAAAATAATGCACGCTGCTACCGAATCGTTGCTTACTAACTTTAACCCTGATCTTTTTATATAATCATCGGCGTCTTGGCTTGAATACGCTTCGTCAACAAATACGTACGGTACATTTATAAATTTTTTTAAATCGTCTACAAAATTTCTGACTGCGATTGTCTGTTCGCTGTCGTCACCGCTTTTTAACAAAGGTAGGCCGATTACCAAAAGTTCAGCATCGGTTTGTTTAATAACTTCTACTACGGATTTTATTGGATCGTGTTTTTTAACGTCTATTAGTGGTAGCGGTTCTGGTATTTTAGCTATGGTATGCACACGCGCTACACCTATGCGGCTTAGGCCTATATCTAACCCCAGCAATACGCCTTCTACCATATTATTTTGCATCAACTTTTTCGACTAGAACTTTTATTTTGCTAGCTTTTTTAGGAGTACTAGTAACCCAGAATGGTTCGTAATGAATGTTTACTTCTTTTACTCCGTCCCTGGCAGATAAGATTCGTTGAATATCGCCCCTTGTTTTGCCTGCAACTTCTGTAGATATGCCAGATATATTAATGTCAGGACCAACTATTGCAATTACCGTAAGGCTAAGTTTTTGTTCTGTAGGGCTTTTTTTATCTAATAAAAGCATCTTTTTTGAACCAATACCGTTGTCTAATATTTTTTGCTGACTGTTTGTTATTTTATTTGTAACATCTGCTTCTACCAAGTTTTTTATATTTTCTTGGTTAATTCCAAGCATTGTATAGGTTGTTATGCTAGACACCGTAACATCTGTAGCTTCGGTATCGACTGCAGCTGATTGCGTAAATATTGGAGGCGTATCAGACAACGTGTCGGTTAAAGCAAGTAGGCTCTGTGATTCTAAATTAGAAGTCAGGTCTGTTATAGCTAGTGTTCTTGATTTGCCTGTTAGCTTTTGTTTTGCTGCTGCTATATCTTCGTTACTAATTACTGTAACTAATTTACTTGTGCCGCCACCCAT
>JBAXHY010000013.1:0-21991 GCA_037138655.1 bacterium
CAACAGAACCAGACTTTGAACACTATTTAAAAGACCAATCAGGTGACATTGAAACATTATTAGACGGGGATATAGAATGAAACTATTATATAAAGTTAGATCGCTATGGTTACTTGTGTTTTCTAATGCTTACGTTCTACTTACGGATAAGCACTTTGGCTATGCAATACCTGAAAACCGTGAACTTATGGAGCGCATACAGGAAGAACTTGAAATACTTGACCTACAACTAGAAGAAGATATTAACGAGTTACTACTTATGGAACGCTACGATGATTGAATTAAAAATCAAAGACGTAATACAGACTTATTGGAATGGTCAGGTAGTTACCGGTACGATCAGTAAGATTAAAGACGGTACAGTATATATAACAGACGTACATAAATAACGTTGAATAACAGGCATACTTGTGTTACAATATATACATAAAAGAGCATGTGAGTTTAGACGACGCACCATGCTCTTTTAATTTTACCCTTAGTATGCTACAATGTAGGTACTCGTCAGAAAACACACTACAAATGCGCTAAGTATTTGTGGACAATTCAAATAACTTAGTTTAAAAACCTATACAACACGCATCAGGGTAGTGCGATAGTTTAGTTTTCTAAACATATTCATTAGTACCGCTTCATACATACGGCTTTAATTAGCATTTTATTATGAGCAGGGATTTTTGTTTTAATATAGATAGTTTGACCGTTCCTAAAATTAACGGTCTTTTACTGCTTTGTATTTAAAAATAGAAGTGATACTACGGAAATCAGGGTGAAAGAGATGTGATTTGTATTCCCCATCTATAGGACTATATAGGCTTAGGCTGATGTATAGCTATAAGAATGGACTTACTGCACGAATCCTTAGAGACGTTGCTTTATGTTGTATAGGTTAGAGGGCTTTACCTGCTTAGGTTACTAGCAGGGAAGATTTGTATTGATTTAATGTGACAAATATCACATAATGTAAACGAAATCACTAATATAAAAACATAAAAAAAAGGTTATTTCATAAAGAAGTGATCCGTTCTTAGTTGCTTCGTAACTTTTAATTGTCAAATTAAGTGTTTAAGTAAATGAGGATTCTATGTTGATTAGTGAGGCTTTTGCTTCTTACTACCAGATTATATCGTTCAAGAATCAATCTAGCCGAACGGCTGAGATGCATTTTACTGCGCTTAAATCATTACTTAAAACTTGTGGTGAGATACCTATAGAATCACTTACTTTTGAACACATAAGACAATGGAAAGAACTAATGGAGAAAGAAGGCAAGAGCCAGAATACTATAAGAGCTTACATTATTAAGTTGCGCTGCGTAGTAGTACACATGCGTAAAATCAAAGTATCTTGTATAGATGTAGACGAAATACCACTACCTAAGAGGGAAAACACCATACCAAGCTGGATTACTCCCGAACAAGTATCTAAACTTATTCAAACCTGCTCACACAAGCGAGCTAAAGCTATTGTATCGTTACTATATTCAAGCGGTATAAGAGTATCTGAGCTTACTCAATTAAACAGAGATCAATTACACGAAGGAAAGTTTACTATAATAGGTAAAGGCAATAAGTTACGTCTTTGCTTCTATGACCAACGTACAGCCACCGCCATTGAACTTTATCTTAAAACACGAGTAGACAACCACCCGGCACTTTTTATTCAGCGTATATCTAAGCAACGAATGAATAAGTCTGGTATAGAGCGTATATTTGTAGAAGCAAGAAACAAGGGCGGATTTACCCAAAAAATTACACCACATACTTTAAGACATTCGTTTGCTACTGATTTAGCCCAAAAAGGTATAGCAATTCATAACCTTCAAACACTTATGGGCCACTCATCAATAGCCACCACGGGTATGTACTTACATGTTTCAAACCCACGTTTACAAGAGGAGTATAAAAAGTACCACACGGTCTAAAAGATAAGCATTAAACTATTGACATAAACATAATAAGCGTGTATTATGTAGATATTAACTTGAATGTTAATCGAACTTGAAAGAGTTTAACAATCAACAACTCAGATGCGTCGTCTTACGATCTGGAGCAACTAAATCCAAGCTAACAGATAGGGCTTTAACCCTAACCATGGTAAGGAAGAGGTCCGGGGTTCAATCCCCCGTCAAGGCTCCAAGTAGTAAACAATAGTTATCGGTAGAAAATATTCTACAAATAACCGTCGCATCGAGAGATGCGGCGGTTTTATTTTGTAGTGTGTTTTCTGACGAGGACAAACTACAAACAGAACTACCACAGCGATACACAACTACGCAATAGCGTAACAGTAGCTTGGCAAGTCTGCCTAAACAAACGTGAGGTTTGTAAGGGAAGGTATTTAACAAAGGGGAAGCAATGAAGCTATTTATAGCACTTGCGGTACTGATATTTATATCAATGCCAAAGGTAAACGCAACTCCGTCACACATTAACAATTCGACCCAAGCAACACAGACGAAAGTCCAAGAAGTAGTAGCAACGGAAGTAGTGCAACCAACCATAACGAGTGAAGCACCTACACCAGCGCCATTACCAGTGGTCGAGACGGAGAAACTACCACCAAGTAGTGAACCAAAAGATATAGCACAAGCCACCTTAGTAGACTTAGGAGTTGGCGACGCTTGGTACGCTGTAGAGTACATCGGTTTTAAAGAAAGTAGCTGGAACCCACGCGCCATAAACAGTATAGGTGCATGTGGATTGTTTCAAGCATTACCCTGTGAAAAGATGAACTGTAGCTTATCAGATGTCGCCTGCCAAGTCCGTTGGGCAACAAATTATGCAACCACACGATATGGAAGCTGGCATCAAGCATACACCTTTTGGACAGCTAATAACTGGTGGTAATAGATAGAGCGCAGTAGCGCTGGTAGTAACTGGAAACGGTTAAAGGAATTCTGCAGCACACCGAGTAGCTATGGCGACGGGGTTGCTACTAGCACTCATGCGCTCTATCAACAAAGACAACGAGTTGATGTTTGGTACCCATTTGCGAGAGGGTATCAAGCATCAGCTCGTATTTAACGAAAGGGGAGAATATGAACGCAGAAAAGATTTTAAAGACAGCACTAAGAGTACCAGCAAGTCAGAAGATAATATTTAATTTAAGAACAAAAGAAATAATTGAAGCAGAAGACTACGGTACTGATTCAACTGGTGACGATTTAATAGACAGAATAGATTGGCGTTCACTAGAAGCCAGAGAACTACTAATAGGTGACGAGGGAGACGATTAAATGACAAACGTAAAAACAATGAAGGTAAGCGGTGGCGATTATGCCAAAGTAGCCGATAGGTTAAAAGAGTTTAGACAGAATAATCCGAATGCTTTAGTTGAAACATCACCAACTATAGATGGTTCAACGATTATTTTTAAAGCACGTATATTAAAAGACAAATCAGAACCGAACAGCGCAGAAGCAACGGGTCACTCTATGGGCGAAAACAAAGGGGCAAAAGCCTTTGAAAAGCTGGAAAGCATAGCAGTTGGTCGTTGCCTTAGTCTTATGGGCTACTTAAATAACGGCGAAATAGCATCAAGCGAAGAAATGGAAGAATTTAACGACTATAAAGACAACCTAGTGTTAGAAGCAGTTTTAGCAATAGATGAATGTCAGACCGAAGATGAACTAAAAGCTTTTTGGGCATCTACTAACTTAAAGAACGACGAACGAGTTGTAAAAGCTAAAGACGTTAGAAAGGCATTATTTAATGAAAATAGTACACCTAGATCAGAATAGCGACCAGTGGTTAGAGTTTAGACGCGGAAAGATTACCGGTAGTAAACTTAAAGACCTAATAGTTAAAAGAGGAAACGGCAAGAAGATTGGTTTTTACCAACTAGTAGCAGACAAACTTGGAGCTATAGACGAAGAAGGCGAAGACGACCGCCAACGTGGTCACGACCTAGAATCCGAAGCAGTAACTAAGTTTGAAGAATCTTTGAACGTAAAGACAGAACAAAATGGAATGTGGTTGTCAGACGAATCAGACGATATAGCAATATCACCAGACAGAGTAGTAAGCAAAACGGAAGCACTAGAAGTAAAATGTCCGAAATCTGCAAGACACATTCAAACAGTTATAGAAAATATAGTACCAGCAGAATATATGGATCAGATAATGCAATACTTTATCGTAAATAAAAGACTGCAACAAGTACACTATGTCTCTTATTGCCCGAAAGTAATCCAAAAGCCTTACTGGTTAATAACGGTTAATCGTGAGCAGTATGAGGATCAGATAGAGTTTATAAGAGAATACGAATTACAAATTTTAAAAGAAGTAAATGACATTGTAGAACAGTGGACATTTTAGGAGTGGGATATGAAAAAGAATATTGAAGTTAAGACTATGGATAATGTAAAAATTATGAGCAATGCAACTAAGAATAGACACGAATTTAACAAGATTGTAAAAACTTATAAAGAGTATTTTACTCGTTTTGAACACTTTGTTGAAGCAGTAGCACTAGTAATAGTAGCAAGTTTTGCATTGTACTACTCGACAAGGGTAGGAATGACAAATAGAGACGTATTAGCAGTTAGATTTTCAGGAGTGCTTATAGCTATTATTGGTGGCTTTCAATTCCTAAAGACATTTAAAAGATAATGAGTAGACATTATAAACCAGCAGAAGACGGCGGAGCTTCTGCTGCATCTATTATGCAAGATCCATTTGAACATTACTACTCAGAAGACATAGCACTTGAAGCCTATCGCAAACTTTCAAGAAAAAGAGGTGTAATGCTACCAGAAAATATGAGGATAGTTGTTACAGAGGGAAAAATACTTAAACATGAACATAAGTATTGGAACAGAGTACCTTTAAAAAACACTGGAGATAAAAATGCCTAAAATAGCTTTTGCACTTGCAGTTGAAAAGATTGAAACACGATCAGACAGAACAATAAAAATAGTTATAGGAACATCAAGAGAAATGAGCGCCGAAGCAAAAACGGCTCTTTTTTCTATAGCAGATAAAAACGCATTTGGAGTATTCAGTACAGACGATGACATTACGGAAAGTGATATACCTTTAGGCAAACCAGACCCGATGATTAAAAGTAAGTCTGAATCACAAAGATTAAGAAATACCCTGTTCGTGCTATTTAAGCAGAGGGGAGCAGAGGGTACTTTTGAATCTTATTACAAACAACAAATGGAACGAATTATTGACCGATTTAAAGAAGAATTAGAGGGTGTGGCCTAATGGAAAGTAATTACAGAATACATGTAACAATACGCCGTCAAAACGGCTCAATATTTAACTCTATGGAATATTGTACAGAAAATTTTGGTGGAATAAGCCCAGAACAAACGACTAATAAAATAGCTGAAGAATTTGAATTATGGACTACCGAAAACATTAACGCTAGTGAAGAACAGATTAAGGATGGGGAAGATGACACAACAAACTCTTAGTTTAGCAAAACCGTCACAGGGTACACGAATTATACGAGCTTTAAAAATTGCCGGTAATCAAGGTATTACATCTACTGACATGATAGTTATGGGAATCTACAAGTATTCAAGTCGTATCGCAGAACTTAGACAAGATGGCTGGAACGTGGTTGCAACCCGAATTAAAGGCAGTTTATGGCAGTATCATTTAATTGAAGAACGTGAAGAAGCCGAACGTGGCTGATATGTATGGTAAGGGTGACAAGGGAAAGGCAACTAAACTACACAGCGTAATTATACGCTCACTGGGTAAATGTGAATCATGCGGTTACGAATGTGACTGTATGGATAAGATGAAACACAATACTTGCCCTATGCAAGCTGCACACATAGAGGGGCGTAAGGCATCAGCTACCAGAACACTCTTAATTAACGCTTATTGTTTATGCGCTAGTTGTCACGGAAGGTACACAGATAAACCGCTAACATTTAGTAGGTTTGTAACGACTACTTGGGCGCAGGAACACCGGGAGATTTTATTACAAATGTCTCAAACTATGACAAAAGTAAACTGGACTGACCGTTTAGCAGAACTTAAAGAATACAAAAAACGCTTAGAAAACGGAGACACACTCGAAACACTAAGAGGAGAGGAATCTAGCAAGCTATGAGCATATCAAAAAAAGCAAACAAGCTTGTCTTATTAGATGGTCGTACCAACGAACTAAAAAAAGACATCATGCTTGTACGCGAACTTAACGTAAATACACCAGACGAATATATGGCAGTACAGCGCCTTGAAAGCCTACTAGTAAATACTAAGCATATTCTATGTGACGCTAAAAAGGATTTTATATGAAACGTGACGAAATTAAACAACTTTACAGAACAATTAAAGACATAGAAGATATAGCACTAAAAGTTAATTGTAGCATCAACTATGTAAAAAGGATCGTGGGGGATTTATGAAATGGTACTTACTAGCAATAGCGTTTTTAATAGCTTACCTTGCAGCTATATGGTATTTGTTTCCTTTAATAGTGAATATGGGAATATCTATAGGTAGAGGGCTATGACAGTCCACCAAGCCTATTCAATGGTCTGGGAGTTAAATCTAACAGAAGCACCTAAACGCAAGGATAGATGGTGGAAGTAACTTGTGGTTTTTACGCAACCAACCAAGTGCATTTATGGATTAACGGACACTGTGCAGTATGTAAAGTAACTTAACGATTAAATCTAAGTGTGTAGCTGCATGGGGTATCGCCAAGAGTAAGGCAGGTAAGAGAAACACCCATCGAAGAACTAACGAACTTCTACCCCGTGCACATACACACTTAGACCTCTATTTACTGTTTTGGTGGTAGTTCGTTCAATAAGCAGGATCGCAACTGAAGCTAGGACGGCTACATGTTAGTAGCAAATGCTAATAAATCTATAGATAAACTTAGCGCTTACCACCAATACTGTGAATAGATAAATGAAAGGAAAGAATATGGGCTTTGTAAATGATATGACTGGTGAGATAGCAAAGGGTATGGCTATGCGAGTTAACCAAAAAGTACAGGTCTGCATAAAACCAAAACCCCGACTATTAACACAAAAGATGTGGCTAAAAATAGCTAGTAAGTTTATCTATATAGAAATGACAGAACCTAGCTTTACGGTTGTTGATAAGTCAGTAACCCTATAGTAAAAGAAGGAGAATAGTATGACAAAGTATGAACAATATTTAATCTGCAAAGAACGTGGTCACAAAGGTAATGGTAGTACGACAAGTTACGCAATAGCTAACTCGCCAGTATTCCAAGAGTGTGGATACTGTGGCACGACCTTTTGGACTACAACAATTACAGAACAGCACGAAAAGAACGCACCTACTAGTAACTAACCACCTATAGTAAAAGAAGGAGAATAGAATGAGTGACGCAACAGATAACGCATACAAAGAGATAATCAAAGCATACCAAACAACTATTGACCAACTGCTAGCCGTAATAGAGGCACAAAGTAAAGTTATTCAAAACGTTCAACAGCCGACTTTATCTTTTCCACTTGGCTCAAGAACACACATACCGTATGTAGACCCTAATCCAAAGATGGTGTGCTAGCCATGTCTAACAATACTAGTAGTAAGAGGTACATATAATGTCTAAGATAGAACCTAGTTCTGATACAAACGAGCTAGAACCCACTATAGACTGGTTAATAGATGAACTTGCGCCCAACACAGGCAATTCACCACTAGTCAACTTTAACAAAGACAGATTAAGAAAGTTAATCGACACAAAAGAAGCAGAAGCCTACAAGAAGGGTTGGGCAGAACGTGGCGACTACGAATTAAGAAAATACGAAAACGTAAAGGATTAACTATGACAGAACCAACAGAACCCACACTACTAGATAGCGAGATAAAGAAAACCCTAGCATTATTTACTACTAGAATTTACCTAGAGGGTGGCAATAACGCTGACGAAATAACAGATGAAGCAGTTAAAGCCATTAAGAACTTATTACTAGAGGCACAGATAGCCGAACTAAAAGCAGTCAGTTTTTATATAAATACTCGTGGCGAAAGTTTTACTGATTACTACACTGAACGCCTAGCAGAATTACAAAGTCAGTTAGGGGTCTCTAAATGAACAGGAAGGAACACATGAAAAGCAAGATTGAACTACCAGCTATAGACCAAATAAGACTTTACGAAGCACTTACAGGGTTTGAATTTAAACAACCCCTTAACGAAACAGAAGTACTCAAAATAATTAAAAGTATGGGAATTAAATGACTGACTTCAAGAGCGAACTTAGGAAGATACTACTAAGCATGAACTTGGGTTACCAGTACCAAATGTCTGACTATGCCACAAGCAAAGAGTCAGAACAAGAGTACGAAAAAAAAGGATTAGCAGAGGTAGACGCAACTGTTGATGCCATACTAGAGCTATTTAATAAGCAGCAATCAGAAATACACGTCGCCCTAACTGTGGGTAAGTATCAAAAGTATATATAAACGGAGAACCTGTGTTTGGGCTAGGCCACGACAAAGAAATGACCGTAGACGGCAACGTCAAACTTTTAGCTGATATTAAATCAAGGATAGAGGAGTAAACACTAGAACTAAAGAGTAATTTGTGCTATAATAAGACTAACAAGATAGCTTCTCCGTCAGACAATTTATTACCAAGTGGAGTACATCATTTATGATGCAGTATTACTCTTGCACCTTTGATGTCATTAGACATCTTGTGTGAAGTACGTCTTCAATTACCTCATACATTCAACGCTTTTACTCGTTCGTCTCACGATCTTAATATAAACAACCCAACGAAAACAAAGATAAAGACGTACTCCACCTGCTAATAAAATTAAGGAGAAATATGGAATTTGTATCAGAAGAATACGAACAAAGACTAAAAAGGCTTGCAAGTATACTATGTCCAATAAAAGATGTAGTTCAATTTAACCCTTTAACTATCCCTAGAACTACTGAAGAAGAAGTATACAGCTTTCAGTACGACATAGAAGACATAAGAACAGGCTTTGATATTAACGGTAACTTTCACCGCACACGTAATAGATGGGATAGCGAAGGATGCTATTTAACAAGGGATATATAAATGGAAGAACCAAAAGACATACCAAGATTTAGAATTATTATCCAAGACGGTCTTACAGAACTACAGAACGCTGCCGGTGCAGACAACTTAGATCTATTTACAAAGACAGACTTAATGAAATTTATTAACAACTTTAAAAAAAACGTGAAGAAACTAGAAGAAACAGCAATTCCACCTAAAGATTTAATTGAAGCAGAGATAGTAAAGCGTAAAGGGAAGAAGTAATGCCAACTAGTAAACCAAAGAAGGAACTACTAGACCCTAGACAAGCTTTATTCCTAGAGTATTACCTAAAGCCTAAGACTCCTACATTTAGTAATATTTACCAATCAGCAGTCAAAGCAGGATATAGCAAAGAGTATGCAGAATCTATTAACTCACAAGTAGCATGGCTCTCGGAAAGTCTAGGAACAGTAACTAAAGACGAATTAGTCACACAAGCTAAGACAAACCTTAAAGAATTACTAGTTAGTGATGATGAAAAGATAAGAGCAGATATAACTAAGTTCGTAGCTAAAACAGATAGCGACTTTAGCGAGAAGTCAGAGCATACACTTATATTACCTAAGCCAATACTAGATATAGATGCACCAGATACAAATATTCTGTAAGTGTTATCAAGAAAGGTGCCAAAGGTATTTTGAAGTGACTAAAAGACGCAAATACTGCACTAGAACGTGCCGAGACCAGTCATATTACGATAGAAAGACCGACTTTGTATCGAAAAGAGGTCAAAATGTACAGTAAAACCACTGCAACACGTAAAGTAATGAGCCTAAACAAACGTATTAGAATAGTCTGTGGTGGCACATCTGCTTCCAAGACTATATCTATCTTGTTGTATCTCATCGCAAAGGCGCAAACAGATAAGACCCCAACACTTACATCAATAGTAAGTGAATCATTCCCGCATCTTCGCAGAGGTTCAGTTAGAGACTTCCTAAACATTATGCAAGAACACGGCTACTACAAAGACTCACTATGGAACAAAACAGAATATACCTATACATTTGAAACAGGTAGCAGAATAGAGTTCTTTAGTGCAGACATGCCAAGCAAAGTACGTGGCCCACGTAGAGACAGGTTGTTTGTCAACGAAGGCAACAATATAGCGTGGGAATCGTGGGATCAACTACTCATTAGAACTAAAGAGTTTGCATTCCTTGACTATAATCCGACGAATGAGTTTTGGGCTTATGAAGAACTTATTGGTAAGCGTGAAGACGTAGAGTTTATTACCCTTACTTACCTAGACAATGAAGCACTAGACGCTAACATCGTATCTGAAATAGAATCTCATAAATCAAATAAGAACTGGTGGAACGTCTACGGCCTTGGTCAACTTGGCGAAGTAGAAGGCAAGATATACAAAGATTGGGCGATCATAGACGAGATACCACACGAAGCTCAACTACTCAGAAGAGGGCTAGATTTTGGCTTTAGTAATGACCCTGCAGCAATCGTTGATGTATACCGCTATAACGGTGGTTACATACTAAATGAGCGTCTCTATCGCAAAGGGATGCACAACAACGAACTTGCAAGCTTTATAAACAACCTAGAAACTCCATCAACTTTAGTAGTAGCAGATAGCTCAGAACCAAAGAGCGTCTCAGAGATACAACAATACAACGTGCCCATTATCGGAACAGTAAAGAAGGGATTTGGTAAGATGTCATATCTTAAAGCATCTATAGATTATGTGCAACAACAACGTATATCAGTCACTAAGAGTTCAATCAATCTTATTAAAGAGTACCGTAACTACCTATGGATGACCGACAAAGAAGGTAAGATAATAAACGAACCAGAAGGCGGTAAAGACCACGCCCTTGACGCAACTAGATATGCTTTTGACTCCATACGACCACAACCAGAAGATGTAGAAGATAACGTAACTAGTGGTAACATAGAAAGCTTTTGGCGATGAAATACGGTAGCGAAACCACCACCACTACATTAGACACAGAAGGTTCTACATTATCTATTAAAACTAACTACAAGGATGGTACACCTATGCCAGAAACATTTAAAACGTATAGCATTAGGGTCAAAGTATCGAACGAACAACAACAAACAGAAGAGATGTTACGCTTTAGTGTTGAATCATCGGGTAAACTAGATCCATCATTCCACATAGAACGTAAAGAAACCAATCCAACATGGTACATCGTAAAGTGTTGGACTGAATTAGTTAAGTAGATTTATAACACAAAATACTGTATAATGTAGGTAAAAGAACGCCAGCCCAAGAAACAGCAGCGTGTGATGTAACGTCACCGCTGCTTTTTGTTTAGGCCTAAAGTGTTCTCATATCTCGACGAAACAACCGTATTTGACGCATTCCGTGACAGTAAAGTATACATGCGACCATTGTTTGAACCATTTACAGAGTTCGAGCGTATTGCACGTAACCGACCACATGAAGGTATAGACAAAGCATATCCTAAGACTACTGACGGAACAACTGCATCTATTGTACAGAAGACTCCACGTAGAATTATCCAGCAGCTACCTACCGGCAAGGTTAAAAGCGACTCAGAAGACTGGCTTACTCACGTTGCTGACTTTATCTATAACAACAAGATACTTTTAAACGCTAACTCGCAATACTCTTTAATACAGAAATCGTGGGCTGCCGTTTCTAAGGCTCTTACCTATGGTTCACAACCAGCTTACGTATCATTTGTGCGTAACGGTGAATACTTTGGTACAGACATTACACTTCCCTACATAAAAGATGTATTCCTTGAAAGAGGAAAGCTATCAGACAAAGACTCTAACTACATATTGATGCGTTCTTGGTATCAACCAGCAGACATCAAAGCGATTATTGAAAAAGAAAAAGACCTTGCAGCGAAAGCTAAGAAGCGCAAAGAAGAATACACCCCAACATGGGATATTGAAGCGCTTAAAGAGATACAAGACAACCAAAGCCAAAAAGATGACTTATCGGTTACTCCTAACGAACGAGCTAAGAACAATAGAACCGGTGGAGTAGAGATTATTCACGCCTTCCAAAAAGGTGTAGGTGCTAAGTTCTATTCATTCCACATGGGTACACAAAAGATAGTTAGAACTAGAGTCAACCCAGATCCACGCGGAGTTATGCCGATTCACTTCTTATACGCAGATGTAGACATGAGCAACCCACTAGGTAGGGGATATGTTGAACTAGTCGGCGCTATGCAGAACCTTATCGACACCGAAGTGCAGATGTACCAGTATAACCGTGCCTTAATGCTAAACCCACCACTACTTAAAAAGGGTAACTGGTCGAAGTCACAAGCTAAGTTTGCACCTAACACGATTATTGATCTTGGCTCTGACGTAAACGCTTCACTTGAAGCCCTTAGGATTGATACATCAGCTATTGCACAGTTCCCAGCTAACTACGGACTTATGAAGTCACAGCTTCTTAACCTATTGTCTAGTCCTGATGCATCTATTAGTGCTGAAATTGGCAACCCCGGCTTTAGCAAGACTGATGCAGGCGTAAAACAGCAACAAGGCAATGTGTCTGTTGACGATAACTACATGCGCCGTAACTTTGAAGCATGGTTTCAAGACATATCTGAAACAATGATTAATCTTTACTTCGCAGAGAAGCATGGTATCGAAGAGATCATTGTCGATGAAATGACTGCAGACAAGCTTAATGACGCACAACCCGGCTCAGTAAGCGAAGATAACAAGATTCGTATCAATTGGGACACTGAAACACCTAACCTTGAGTTTAGAGTTGATGCATCTACGTCTATGAAGAAAGACGACCAAGAACAAATCACTCAACTTAAAGAACTACTTGCCGACACCGCAGCATCACCATACATCCCTTACTACATTCAAGCAGAGGGATACGAATTACACACCGGCGAAGTCTACAAACAACTTTTCCAGCGCCTCGGCTTACAAGACATTGACAAGATTCTTACCAAATTACCCGTTGATCCACAAACAGGTAAGCCACAACAAAACAACGCAATGGCACCAAACTTTGATAAGCCACGTGTCACGCTTAACTATAATGATCTACCACCAGCTGCACAGGTTGAAGCACTTAAGAACGCCGGTATCAACATCCAGCCACAAGACATCATGCAACCAAATGCTACCCAGCAAGCAGATATACAAGCTAAAGCACCTGTAGCAGACAACACTCATCCTGCTCAAAAGATAATGGAATCACTAAACATTAAGTTTACCGACCTACCAGAAGACTCAAAGCAAGAACTACTACAGATGATTGGCATACCTACCACTCAAATGACACCACAAGGCAATGACCAAGCAATAGCGTCACAAAATGCTCATTTACAGGCGATAGATATGGCTCACCAACACGTAAATGCGGGAGTCGCACAATCTCAGGCACAACAAGCTCAAGACCAATCAGCACAATTAGCCCAACAACAGGTTAATACTGATGCAGAAACACCTCAGGACAAACAAAGTGAACCACAAGGCGAACCAGCACCAGCCCAAGACCAAAGTTTACCTTCAGATAATCTTACACCAGAAGACCACCAGTTAATCACAGACCTACAACAAGCAGGCTATAACGACCAGCAAATTGGTCAAGCTCTTGCTTTGCAACATCACGGTTATTCAGAACAGCAGATTATTCAAATGCTAGGTGGCAAATAATGGATGACTTTAACGAAATGATGCCTAATGACGGCACAACGTTTCACGACTTACTAGCGGAACCCGACGAGCAGGTTAAAGAAGAACGGGCAGAGCGGGGCAGAGTAAAGGCCGCCGCACCATTCATAGATGACTTGCTTGAACGGTTCGATGCACGTATTGCGTATTACTCATCTACTAGTTGTATTGACCCAGACCTAAGCCCAGATATGTTTCATATCCAATTTAAGGCAGCAAAGGTTATACACGACAACTTAGTAACCGAGAGGGAGTGGATAGCAAGTCTACGTGACCACTACAAGAACTAGGCGATTGCGTGTTGCTCTGACTCCCACAGAGCAGCACGGAGTTTCTCAGCTCTTGGCTCGTCACCATATAGACGTTTAAAAAAATTGAGAGGGAGAAAAATATGGCCGATCCTTTTATCGAGCTAGACGTTAATGACATCGTAGATGATGTCGAACAGGTAGTAGCGGATACTACCGCAGAAGTCTCGTCAACAGAAGAAAACAAAACCGAAGAGGTAGCAACTGAGGATAAAACCGAAGAAGCTAGTCAAGAAACAGAAGAAGAGGCAGAAACCAAAGAGGAAGAAGCCAAATCAGACGAAACAGAAGACGAAAAGCCCAAGGCAAAAAACGAAGCTAACACAAGAATACGGACACTCGCCAACGAAAACCGTGAACTACGCCAGCAAGTAGAGCAATTAAACGCTCAAGCATACAAGCCAGCTAGTGAACAAGAATTAGTTGACGCAGGATATAGCGAAACCGACGCAAAGGTAGAAGCACTTCGCCAAGACATAGAAGTTGAACGATTTAACCGTCAGGTTACAGAACTCAACTACTCACTGCAAGACGAAGCCCGCGCTGCTTTGAACGACTTCCCCGTATTTAATCCAAATAGTGACCAGTACAATGAAACACTTGCACAAAATGTAGCTGATTTATACCAGCAAGCAGCAGGCGTACAGACTGACCCTAATACTGGACTTGTAGTTAATGCCAATGTTATGCCTTATAACTTTTATAAAACATTCGCCGACACAATTCAAAACGTCGCACTAGATAGCCAAGTTAAAGGCCAAAAAGCAAACGAAAGAATGCTTGCAGCTGTAGACGCACCATCTAGCGCAGCGCCAAAAGAAGCAAAGGTTGACCCTTTCTTACAAGGATTGTCCGGTGGCAAATATTAGGAGATAACTCTAATGGCACAAAACCTTGCTGCTAAATATCAGAAAACTATTGACGAAGTATTTCGTATCAATAGCGTTACAGACATCATCATAAATAAAGGCATCCGCCTTGACTACGAAGGCGTAAACGCAGTAACAATCTACGGTGTAGCAACTGTAGCAGAAACTGCTTATACTCGTTCAGGTTCAAACCGATTCGGTTCACTACTAGAATTAGATACTACAAAGCAAACTTTCACACTATCACAAGACCGAGCATTTACTTACTCTATCGACCGTGGTAACTACGAAGATTCTGCTATGGTTACTGAAGCTGGTAGCACACTACAACGTCAAATCGAAGTTGTTTGTGTTCCTAACACCGACATCTACCGTCTTGCAGCTTTGACTACATACGCTGTAGCTAACTCACAATCTACAACTGTAGCTTTGTCTAGCTCAAACGTATACATCCAGTTCTTATCTCGCCAAGCTACATTAGATGATGCAAAAGTACCAGCAGATGGCCGTGTTGCTTTCGTAACACCAGCAACATACGCTTTACTAAAGCAAGATACTAACTTCATCAAAGCTAGTGAAATGGCTCAAGACATGCTACGAAAAGGTGTTGTTGGAGACGTTGACGGTGTAACAATCGTTAAAGTTCCTACTTCATACCTTGCAGCTAACACTGGATTCTTGATTGTTCACAACTCAGTTCTAGTAGCACCTCACAAATTTGATACTTTCCGTATTCTAAAAGAAGTACAGGGTATCGACGGTTGGGTAGTTGAAGGTCGTCGTTACTACGATGCATTCATCCCTACTAACCACGGTATTGCACTAGCACTACACAAAATAGCCTAAGTAATTTAAGCAGGGAGTATTTATGAAACCAGAAACAACAACAGTAGACAATCCAGTTGGACTGTACTACGACAAAGAGTCAAAGACATATATAGGCTGTATTGATCCAATACAAGCAGACGCAGTTGTAAGACTCGGATATGTATTAGTTAAAGAAGGCAGGGAAGCCTCTATTACAACTCAGGTTGAGATGGACAAAATGGGTACTCCTGCTAAGAAAGAGAGTAAATAATGGCTTTCAAGAATATGAATGTCACGCCAACGCGAAAAGCTGGCACTCCAAAGATGGGTGACAGCAAAGCTGACGCTAACATGCCTGCCAACAATCAGGGTACATTCCCTGTTAAATTAGGTTCAGCAATGAACTCTAAGTTCGGTTCTGGCGTTAATGCTGGTGCAGCACAAAAAGGTGCTATGCAAGGCTCAACAGCTAAGAACAAAGCAAACATGAGCGCAAACAACCACACAGACAACGTAGTTAAAATGGGTACAACCAAACACGGTGTTGGTTCTGTCCCTGGCTACCTACGCTCTAAGTAATTTAAAGAAAAGGAAATAATAATATGTCAATGCTTCCTCAATACAAGGCTCGACAAGTACAGACTGTTACTGCTGCCGCTAAAACTTTAGCTGCTGCAACTGACGCTGGTTTTGTACAGAACTATGTAACTGCTACTGCTGGTACAACTGGAGTTTTCACACTTCCTGCTGTAGCTGCTGGTAACGTAGGTCTTTCATTCACAGTTCGTGCTGGTAACAACAACGGTGACGGCCCTGTCACTGTAACTCCTAACGCTGCTGACGGTGTAAACGGTCTAGGCTTCACATCTGCAACTGGTAAAGGCCCACAGGTCTTAGCTGCTGTAGTACAAGCTGGTGACGAAATCACTCTACAGAGTTCTGGTGTAACTGGCGTAAACGCTTGGTACATTACTAACGCTGTTGGTAGCTGGACTCGCCTACCCTAGTTAATTAACTTGATAATCATCTCCACGATCGCTGTTGCCATAGGCAAGAACACGACGGTAAAACGACTATCTAAACTTAAAAGGAATAAATATGAGCACAGTTAAACTACCAAAATCAATCGCGTCTAAGAATATTAAAGCAGTTGGACAAGCTAAAGTTGTTAAAACTGGTGTGACTAAACACATGCCTGGTTGCGGTAACGTTGGCGGTTGCAAGTGCTAAGGAGATAATATGGCATCTGTTCCATCAAACTATCAACAACTTACATCTTCATCTGGTAACGTTGCAAACGCCTCAGCTACATCTACCCTTGCAGCAGTAGCAGGACGAACAACACACATCACTGGTTTTGAACTAACAGGTACAGGGGCAACTGCTGGTGCAGCTGTTCTAGTAACCGTTACCAACGTTCTAGGTGGCACAATGACATTTGTCTATGCTGCCGCTACCGGTGTTACAGTTGCAAACACACCACTACTAGTAGAGTTCCCGGAACCAATTCCTGCAACGGCAGTAAACACATCTATTGTTGTGTCTTGCCCTGCTCTTGGCGCTGGTAACACTAATAACGCAGTAGTTGCACACGGATATCAGTTGTAATGGAAACACAGAATTTCTTAGCTAACCTTCAGCGCAATCTTGAACTAGAAGCTAGTAAACCCAACCCAGAACAAGAGTTTGCAAAGACTCAAGTGGCTGAGATTACTAGTTCTATTGATGATGCAAAAAAGGCAATGGCTAAGTTTCTGTTATCCTACAAACCTGATATATCATTCCCAACGTCACTATCTACACCAGACATAAAAGAGGTAGTTAAAGCCGTTAAACAGCTTGAAAAGTCCCTAAAACCTATTGGGATAGATAACACTGACATTATCGCTACACTTGAAAACGTATCAAGTGATATTACCAAAGAACTAAAGGGTCAAAACGCACTTATCAAAGGCTCAAAGACCGACAAAGTAAGTGTTACAAACTTAGGTGAATTACTAAACGTACTAGAACGCCAAAGTAAGGCAATCGACACTCTTACTAAAGAAGTCAAATCTATAAAGCTAAGTCCAAAGATTACCGTACCTGCTCCTGTCGTAAACGTTGCAGAGACAGACGTTAAATCTATCGTTAAAGGCTTAGAAACAGTTAAAAAGGCTGTAGACACAAAGAACATTCCTGTTGCTAACACCCCAACTGACCCACTTATTTATTACCTACCATCTGATATAGACGATGCCGGTGCCGTTCAATACTTCGGCTACACAGACAACAGAGGCGCATGGTACATCCGTAAGTTTGATACCTCAACAAGTCCTAAGACCATTAGGTTTTCTTTCGGGCAATCAAACTATGCAACTAACTTTACTAACAGAGCATCATTAACATACGCGATATGGGGTAGCTAATGATTTTACTATTTTTCGCAGGTGGTGGTGGTGGTTCAGTAGCTACACCTAATTCATATATTTTATTCCGTAAAGGCAAGATGCTTATCAACCCTTACGCTTTTAAGTCATTAAAAACCCCCGATCCCTCAAAACTACTAACTGGTAACGAATACTTGGAGATATAAAATGGCGGATAACACGCAACTGAACGTAGGAACTCTAGGAGATATTATTGCTACTGATGATATTGCTGGTGTAAAACATCAAATGGTTAAAGTAGAGTTTGGTGCATTAGACAGTGCTACGCTTGTTTCAGCAGCTAATCCTCTACCTATAGTACAAACAGGTACTCCAGCACTCCCAACAGGTGCGTCAACCGAAGCAACCCTAGCTCTTATTAAAGCTAAAACAGACAACATACCAGCACAAGGCCAAGCTTTAGCGGCTGCCTCAACTCCAGTAGTCTTAACCGCTGCACAGATTACAACTCTTACACCACCCGCTGCAATTACAGGCTTCGCTACTTCTGCATTACAGCTACCGAACAACCATAACGTAATCGTTACTTCTGCGCCTACTACCGCAGTCACAGGCCCACTCACAGACGCACAACTACGAGCTAGTAACGTAGGTATAGCTTTAAACTCTCTTACATTCCCAGCATCTACTAATAACTCATCAACTGCACAATTAGCCGCATCTGCTACCTTTACTGGAACTATTGAAACAGTCTTAAACTTACAAGCAGCACAAATACAGATATTTTCAGACCAACCCTATACCCTAAACATAGACCAGTTTATAGATTTAGCTGGTACAAAACTTACCTCAACAGATACATTTACTCGACTTGCCAACGTTCCATTTAACGAAAACATTACACTTCCTGGTAACTACTTCCGTCTAAGAGTACAAAACACAGGTGCTTCTGCTACTACTACTCTCCAGATAGATACTACATTTGGAATTATGGCTACTGGCCCACGAACTGTAACAACTTTAGGTAATAACCGTTCAGCAATCAATGAAATTAACGGTACAGCAGTAGATTCAAACTCTGGTGTGAAATCAGCAGGAACAATGCGTGTCGTTCTAGCTACAGACCAACCAGCACTTACAAACAAGCTTTTAGTCACACCTGACTCAGTAGCCCTACCCGCTAACCAATCAGTTAATATGGCTCAAGTAGGCGGCACCAACACAGTTACAGGTGGTGTAGCTGGAACACTTGCCGTAGGTGGTAACGTGGCTAACGCTGTTACCGCAACCGCTAACCCTGTTCCTGTCGGTGGAGTTTTTACTACCGCACCAGCCACTCTTACTACAGGTCAAACAGCTACGGCTCAGTTTACTGCCGCCCAAAACCTAAAGCATGATGTAACTACTATTAACGCAGTCACTCCTCTTATGGGTAACGGTGTCACTGGCACAGGTTCACAAAGAGTCACCCTCGCCTCTGATATGACAGCTATATCTACAGCAGGATATATGTCGGTCAAAATAGACCAAACAACCCCTGGTACTACTAACGCCGTAACAGACACAAAACTTCCTGCTTCCGCTGCATCTGCCGACGCACTAACCAACCCAACCATTACCCAAATAGGTGCAGATAGTATGCTGTTTAACGGTACATCTTGGGATAGACAAAGGGGTATGTCAATCGCCACTACCACAGGTGATACAGGCGCTAAAGTTGCTACAGGTAACGGTGCAACACAGACAAACGTAGGCAACAAAGGTATGCAACTCTTTATCGTACTTGGTACGGTATCAGGTACAACCCCGACCTGTGTATTCAAACTACAGGGTTCTGTCGATGGTGGCACAACCTTCTACGATATTCCCGGTGCTACCACCGCTTCCCTTGTAGCTTCAGTCAATGTCGGTATAACTGTATATCCGGGTGCTACCGTACTCGCAGGGGCAGCTACCACAGGCACTACGGCAGTCGCTTCTAACGTGATACCTCGTACATGGAGAGTTGTGTGGACTATTGGTGGTACAACTCCGTCATTTACAATCACATCAGTAACTTATAACTATATACCTAACTAGTAAATAAACCGTAAATTTGATATAATGGGTGAAGACAAGTACTTGTAAACACCACCTTTCGGGTAACGGGGTGGTGTTTTTAATTGTAGTATGGTACAATGTTATAACAACTCCCCGCACAATCGTCAGACTTAAGCGGGGAGTTTTCTTTTGTTTATATGTGTGCTATAATGTAATTAAGTAAGTCTGACGACCTACTTACTACAATTCATCCACGAGCAGCTAAAAGAACGGCACTCGATAACACACAACGTGTTTCGGGTGCTTTTGTTTTTAACTTAAAAGGCGAGCAGGCAAGGGTGTTATTCTACCCACTGGACACTCGGAGTTGTAACTACTCACAACGTACCAGTATAAGCCGTACCAGAGTTACGGACACAAGGAATAAACTAGGCTAGCTGTATGGCTTGTTATGCAGACGGATGACGGAATGACTACGTTCCTGTACATTAACAATTTGGGTTTACTACGAATCGTTACTTATATCAATAGAAGCTAAAAGTATCAACTACTAGACAACCCAACAAACGCACAGACTCTGGAATAATGACATTCTTGATTCCGCGCATCAGTGAGGTAGCCTGTACCGAAGGGGTAATTTAAAAGCAGGTTTATTTGTAGTTGTAAAAATGTTATAATGTTAATATCATAGCCCCTAGACCAAGCCAATAAAAACGGCAGTCGATCACTGTAATACAAAGCAGAGACACGGCAAGCTAGGTATAGCTAAACCTCTATGAGCCAGTACAGAAACGTACAGCCAAGCACCGTATAAAAAGACGGAGACAGATTGTGATAGCTATTTACTAACTATTTAGTACATTACTAACGCAATTTTAACAACTTGGAGTAGTGATAATTTCATGGTATAATATACGTATGAAATTGGTGATTAAACACAAAGTTTTTCTTACTATATTGGCTATTGTATTTTTAATATACTGTACTTTGGTGACTAAGGTTACGAACAGAGTAGCAGAGCCAGTATTGCGTACATCATTGACTACACCGATAACTAAACCATCTACCACTAGAATATTTGTACTCGTCAATAAATACAGAGAGTCTCTTGGCCTAAAAGCACTAACAAGAGACACGCACCTAGATATTTCCGCTGAAAATAAATGCAACGATATGGTTGCTAAAGATTATTGGGCGCATAATTCGCCTAGCGGAATAGAACCTTGGAGCTTTATTGAGGCACAGAAAATTGCATATAAAAAGGCTGGAGAAAATTTAGCTAATAATGATTTTGGTAGTACGTCGGTTGTGGAATCTTGGAAAAAAAGTTACCTTCACAATAAGAACTTAATAGATCCAGAATATGACAAAGTAGGTTATTCGGTTTGTAATACATCAAAAAACAATGAGTTTAATAGTAATTACATAGTAGTACAACACCTAATCAAGTCTTAATATAACCATAAATACACTACTCCTTTACTAAAAAAGGATTTATTTTATGTTTGATAACACATCAAGCGGAGTGCCTACAGGACTAACACTTTATGATAATAGCTACGGCGGACTTTCAGTACCCATTACGGGATCTGGCAATAATTTTGGATTGACAAGTCCACAAGAGGTATTGGGTGCAGTAACCAATACTCAGTCAACAGGTGGCTACACCGCACCAGATCCACAAACAACTGCCAACAACCTACAAATAGGCAACATCAACTCAGGTATAGGTCGCTTAGATAACCAACGAAACATTGGCCATCAGAACGTACTTGATTCATACAACACAGCTTACAACACACTTACTGGTCAAAAGGCTAGTGCAGATACCTCATATCAGAACAGTAAAAACACAACAGGACAAGACAACGTTATTGCAAAGAATAACATCGCTGCTAATGTAGGCTACC
>JBAXHY010000014.1:0-21146 GCA_037138655.1 bacterium
CAAGACAAAGTATGAAAAGGCGGTCGCCACTCTGGCGACCATGATGAAAAAAAGCGGTTTCCACTACGGCGACCAAGATAAATTAACGTAATTTAAAAGAGGCCTTTCGGCCTCTTTTAATGTCTGGCAGGCTGATTAATATCAGCTACAGCCTGTTGTACTTCCGCACGAGGTACATACATAACAACTACCTGCTCGTTGTGTTTGATTGCCACAGTTGTAACACATAGGCGCACTCTGATCAGCGACTGTCTTTTTTGTAACCTTTGGAGCAGATGCTACTGCCGCAGCAACTACTGGTTTGTCTACGACGACTGGTTTAACTTCTGTGCTTGGCACATCCATGCTTACATTTACGACCTGTGTGTTTTGGCTTTCAACTTTTAAACCGGCGTTATCTCCTAGTAAACTAGTTTGTTCTGCTGGCATATCGTCAAAGCTAGCAAGTCCTAGTTCTAGGCGATCATCAAAATTTAGATAATCTGTTGCTAGTCGTCTAAAGATGTAGTCTACCAAAGACGCAGCTGTGCGAATTTCTTTATCGTCGGTAATGCCTGATGGAGCAAACGACATTGCTGTCATTCCCTTAACGTAAACCTTTAGTGGTACGCCGTACTGCAATCCGTAGCTAATAGAACGGCCAAAGCTGTCCATCAATCCAGAAAGAGTAGATCCCATTTTAGCAACGCTAACAAATAATTCACCGATGTTACCGTCTTCATATTCGCCCACTGTAAAGTATCCGTGACAGTCTGCAACTGTAAACGAATAGGTTTTAGCTGGACGTACTTTTGGTAACGGTCGTCTAACAGCGCCCTTAACAATAACTGTGCTATTAACTGCGTCAATTGTTGGTGCAGTTGTTGTAGCTTCGATGTTGTTATTAGCATCGGCACCTTTTTTCATCATGCTAAGTGGCTGACCAACTTTACAGTTGTCGCGGTACACAGCAACAGCCTTAATACCAAGCTTCCATGCATCAACGTGGAGTTGTTCAATATCTTCTACCGACGCTTCTTCTGGCATGTTAACTGTTTTACTGATTGCTCCACTAATAAACGGTTGTACAGCACCCATCATTCTAATGTGACCAGAATAATGAATTGGGTTAAAGCCCATAGAGCAACTAAAAACTGCAAGATGATCTGGCTTAATATGAGGAGCACCTTCGATGGTTTTTTCGGTGTCTATAAAGTTAACGATGTCGTCTATTTGAGCCTTAGTGTATCCAAGAACCATTAATGCACGTGGAACAGTTTGGTTAACAATAGTCATAGTACCGCCACCAACTAGTTTTTTGTGCTTAACAAGACCAAGGTCTGGTTCTATGCCAGTAGTGTCGCAGTCCATCATAAGACCGATTGTGCCCGTTGGAGCCAACACGCTAGCCTGTGAGTTACGTACGCCGTATAAGTCGCCTAATTCTACTGCTTCGTCCCATGCGGTCGCTGCAGCGCTTAAAAGGTCTTCTGATACTAACGTCGCGTTTACGTTGTCTACTTGTAGTCGGTGCATGCGTAATATGTTTAACATATTGTCGCGGTCTTTGTGGAATCCAGCAAAAGGACCAACACGACGAGCGATTTTGGCGCTAGTTGCGTAAGCGTGACCTGTTAAAAGTGCTGTTATTGCTGCGGCCTGAGCACGACCTTCGTCGCTGTCATAAGGTAGACCTTGAGCCATTAACATTGCGCCAAGGTTAGCGTAGCCAATACCAAGTTCGCGGTACGCACGGGCGTTTTTGGTAATACCTTCAGTTGGATATTCGCTGTAGCCAACAAAAATTTCTTGGGCTGTAAATATAACTTCTACGGTGTGTTTAAAGGCTTCAATATCAAATGTATTGTCGTCTCGTAAATATTTAAGAAGATTAATGCTTGCAAGGTTACATGCTGAGTTGTCTAGGTGCATGTATTCGCTACAAGGGTTGCTTGCATTAATACGGCCTGCATTTGGTGTTGTGTGCCATTTGTTGATTGTTGTATCAAACTGTAATCCTGGATCTGCACATTCCCATGCTGCTTCGGCAATTTGTCTCCACAAATCTCGTGCTTTAACTGTACGAATAGATTTGCCATCTGTAACTGCACGTAGGTCCCAGTTTTTATCGTTAGTAACTGCTTCCATAAAATCGTCAGATACACGAACAGAGTTGTTGGCGTTTTGGTATTGAACGCTAAAACTGTCTTTGCCGTCCATACTCATATCAAAACCGTTAGCCTGAAGAACTCTTGCTTTTCGTTCTTCTAAAGCTTTACACCAAATAAATTCTTCGATATCTGGGTGGTCTATGTTTAATATAACCATCTTTGCGGCGCGTCTTGTTTTGCCACCACTTTTAATTGCACCAGCACTCGCGTCGGCACCACGCATAAAACTAAGTGGACCGCTTGCAGTGCCCGAGCTACCGCTTAAAGTTTCGGCAGATGAACGAATAACGCTAAGGTTAACGCCAGATCCAGACCCGCCCTTAAAAATCATTCCTTCTTCGCGGTACCAGTTTAAGATAGACACCATAGTGTCTTCTATTCCCAAAATAAAACAGGCGCTAGCTTGTTGAGCACGTCCAGCGGCACCAATGTTAAACCAAACAGGAGAGTTAAATGCAGCACGTTGTGTTGCTAGTATATATTTTAGTTCCTCGCGAAAATCTTCGGCTTCGACTTCGCTGTCAAAGTAACCTTCTTGCAAACCTTGTCTTGTTGCAGTGTCTACTACTCTGTCGATAAGTGTTTTTAGTGAGCCTTCTCTGTCTGTTGATCCTGGAGTTCCAGTAAAATATTTTTGTGCGACAATATTGATTGCGTTCATTGACCATCCCTCAGGAAAATCAATATCTCGTTGTTCAAAAACAGGCTTGCCTGTCATAGGATTCATAATTACTGAATCCCGTTTGTGCCATGTCAAAGCATCATATGCTTTTGATTTACTTTTTGTAAACCTTCGTTCGATTCCTAATCCACTTAACTGTGCCATTTTTTATACCCTCTATTCTCTACCTTATTTTTGATTTATTTTATTTTTGTAATACCGCTATCTAGCGCCTTTTATATGACCTCATACTATCTCTCAGGTAATATGAAGTGTTGTATAAAAGGCTTAGGATGAGCTACCCTAATGATTCTTTTGTAATTAAGTCATTGGGGCAACCCACCAAACTAGGTTTGGTATATTTATTTTTTGTTACGAATTTCGGAAAGTTCTTTTTCGAAGCTTGCAATGTCCTTAAAGCGACGATATACGCTTGCGAACCGTACGTAAGCCACTTCGTTTGTATTTGCCAGCTCGTCCATCACTGCTTGCCCTATTGCACTAGACGATATTTCTGGTTCGCCTATTGCATACAACTTGTTTTCTACATTTGTAGCAAGTTGTTCTATTTGCATGCTAGTTACTGGTGTTTTTTCACAGGCTCTATAAAGGCCGCTCAAAAGCTTTTCGCGGCTATATAGCTGTCTTGTGCCGTCGTTCTTAATAACGACTAGCTGAGGCTTTTCTATGCGTTCATAAGTTGTAAACCTGTGACTACAGTTAAGACACTCTCTGCGACGGCGTATTGCTTCTGCATCACCAGCTTCGCGTGATTCTATAACCTTCGTATCTTCGAATTTACACTGATTACAGCGCATAAAAGTCCCTACCTTCCCTTAATTCTTTGAATGTACAACACAATATGTAGTGTTTATGTTTCTTATATTACCCCTACTGCTAGCGTTTTGCAAGCAATATAATGGTGTATTTTTGTGCACAAAAAGTATCGTTATTCCCCTGTTGGAGTTGTGTCTTTATTGCTTCTGTGGCCACGTAATCTTCTTAAAAATGATGGTTTTTCTAATTCTTCTTCAGAATCTTGTTCTGGGGGTTCTTCTTTTGTAGAATATTCTTTGCTGTTTGATTCTTCAGAACTACCCATTTCGTCTTGGTGCCAAATGTTTGGTGTGTTAGATTTATCGCTAGTAAAGTCGCTTAGTGCGTCTGATGTTTCTTTTGGCTTGTCGTCTAATGTCATATTTAAATCAGCCATATCGTTGTCAGACACGTTATTACCAGAAAATATACTTGGTGGTACATCTATGTCAGATTCCTGACTAGCTGGTTCGTCTTCTGATTCTTGATCTTCTTCTTTATCGTTGCTGGCTTCTTTGGCTGCAGGTTGTGCCGTAGCACGGCCATAATATGATTCGTCAAAACCAGTAGCAACTACTGTAACAATAATTTCACCCTGTAGTTCTGGGTTAATCGTAGCACCAAATATAATATTGGCGTCATGATCGGCAGCTGTAGTAATAGTTTCGGCTGCAATGTTAATTTCGTGCATAGACATATCGTCTCCACCAATAACGTTAAACAACACACCTCTGGCGCCATCTATAGAAACTTCTAGTAGTGGTGATTCAATAGCTTGCTTAGCTGCTTCCATTGCGCGGTTTTCGCCGCTAGCTCGACCAATACCCATAAGTGCGGTTCCGGCGTTTTTCATAACAGCCTTAACATCGGCAAAGTCTAGGTTAATTAGTCCGTGAACTGTAATAAGATCTGATATTCCTTGAACGCCCTGTCGCAAAACGTCGTCGGCAACTTTAAATGCTTCTAATAAAGGAGTGCTTCTGTCGATAGTTTGCAATAATCTGTCGTTAGGAATAATGATTAATGTGTCGACTGAATCACGCAAGTTTGCAATAGCAATATCGGCGTTTTTACGGCGTTTTTCGCCTTCAAAGGCAAATGGCTTGGTTGCAAATCCAACCACTAATATTCCGGCTTCACGTGCAGTCTTAGCAACAATATGACCGGCACCACTGCCTGTTCCACCACCTGCACCAATAGTTACAAATATCATATCTGCACCTTCGATAGCTTTGGCGATTTCTTCTTTTGATTCTGCAGCGGCTTTTTCGCCTACGCTTGGATCAGCACCTGCACCAAGTCCACGGGTAGTCTCTTTGCCAATATGTATCTTTACGCTAGCTTTGCTAAAGTGCAAAGCCTGTGCGTCGGTGTTAACGGCTATAAATTCAACGCCATCAACTCCTGCTTCGATCATACGGTTTATTGCAGCACCGCCGGCGCCTCCAACTCCAATGACTTTAATTCTTGCGAATGTTTCGATTGCTGGGTCTATTTGTGGCATGCCGGTTATAACTCCTTGGTGTATCTAATGACGTTAGTATAACTTAATTATACTGCTATATACAATAAACTGTAATGTGGATTTAAAAAGTACTTTTATTTGCGCTTTAGTTTTTCGAACATTCTGGACATGCTTTTTATTAAGCTCACGGACTCACTGTCGTAACCATTATTTTGTACACTGGAATCTAATATCATATCTAGTAGCATAAGTCCTATACAGCTTACATATCTTGAATCTTCAGAAATATCGGCAAGTCCACCAATTGGTAAAAGTGTACCGATTCTTGCTGGTAGTTGTAGCTGGTCACGTGCAAATTCTGCCAATCCAGGCATCTTTGCTGCTCCACCAACAATCACTACTCCACCAGGAAGCTTGCGTGAACGATTAATTTTTTTAAGTTCTTTGTCTACATATTCAAATAATTCTTCGACTCTAGCTTCTACAATCATGCGCACATCGTCGGCGTTAAAAGTATGTTGAATCTTGCCCATAGTAACGGCCGCAACTGATCGATGATTTTTGCTACTAAGGTTTGCGTGTTCAATTTTTACCTTTTCGGCAATATCAAGATCCGTTCTAAGCCCAATCGCAAGATCGTTAGTCATATGAGTACCACCCATAGGAATAACCGCAACGTGCTGTACTTCGCCGTCTTCTATAACTACAAGGTTAGTAGTACCCGATCCAATATCTATAACAACCGTACCGGCTTCTTTTTGTTGGCGATTTAATACTGCTTCGGCTGCAGCAAGGCTTGATACTGTACGATGCTTAGCAATAACTTCGGCTTTTGTTAACGCGTTGTCTAAACTTCTAACACTAGGGGTGCTGGCCGTAACAATATGAGTATCAACTTCTAATCGTACCCCGTTCATTCCTACTGGGTCTTTAATGTTGTCTTGTCCGTCTAGTCGGTAACTTTTAGGAAAAACCTGAATAATTTCTCGGTTGGCTGGCAATTGCATTACTGCCGCGGCTTCTTCTACCCTGTAACGATCTTCGTTGGTAATTTCACGGTTTGCGGCACTGATTGCAATTACACCTTTACTGTTAACGCCAGATACGTGTGAGCCATTTATGTTTACAGTTGCCGCGTTGACTCGTCTGCCTGAATGTCGTTCGGCTTCGTTAATAGCAGCAATAATTGCATTTGTGACTTCTTCTGGGTGAGTAACTACACCTTTGCGCATTCCCTGATTAGCAGAAACACCGTAACCAATAATTTCTGGTTCTCCGGCTTGATTAACAGCACCGACCACACATCTTACTTGTGATGTTCCAATATCTATACCCACAAAATGTGGTAAATCATTTTTATGTTCAGAAGACATGGTAGCAGTATAGCGCTTATGTACTTGATTGGCAAAACGTTACTAATCAGTAACTGTTGGGGTGACCAAATACCAGATTCGACTAGGCATATTTTGAGCAAATATTGATGCTGTTTTAAGTATAAGTTTTAGATACAGCTACCAAGCTTATGCCCTAGTAAGAATTTCTGATCCGTCTTCTGTAATTAAGATTGTGTCTTCAAAATGCGCGCTTCTACTTCCGTCGGCAGTCAAAACAGTCCAGCCATCTTGATGTTGGCGCACTCTCCAGCCACCAAGTGTAGCCATTGGTTCTATCGCAATAGTCATACCTGCTTCAAGTATAGGACCTGTGCCGGCTTTGCCGTAATTTGGGATATTTGGCTCTTCGTGTACATGATGCCCAACTCCGTGGCCGACTAAATCTCGTACAATGCCGTACGAACCTCTGTCTAGTACTGCTTGTACCGCTGCGGCAATATCGCCAGTTTTGCAACCACCGCGCACAGCAAATATACCGGCATCTAACGATTCTAATGTTGTCTGTAATAATTTTGCGTCGGATTTTTTGGGCGTTCCAACAATTACTGACCGTGCGGCGTCTGTAATCATTCCCCTATATGACACCCCAAAGTCTAAACCAACAATATCACCGTCTTTTAGCACAAATTGAGGGCTTGGAATTCCGTGCACAACAGCGTCGTTAACAGATGTACAAAGCACTTCTTTAAAGCCTTCGTATCCCAAAAATGCTGGCTTGCCACCCAATGCTTTAAGTTCACGACTTGCGATGTTTGACAGTTCTTTTGTTGTCATTCCTACATCAGCAGAAGCAACTAGTACGTTTAATACTTCACCCAACATACGTCCGCTTTCGCGCATTGCTTTTATTTCGGCGTCAGTTTTTACTTTGGTAAACATTATTTTGCTACTGCTCCTAATGCTTCGGCATGAACATCGTCGGTGCTGTTTTCTGCATTAATATGAAAAACTTTAATCCCTTTATCCATAAAATCCTTAAGAATCGGAAGCGTCACCTTTTCGTATTCGGCAAATCTTTTAGAAATTGATTCTTTTGTGTCATCTTGGCGACCTCTACCCAGCAAACGTTGCAAAACAACCTCTTGGCTGGCTTCAAAGTGCAACACGCAAGTAATATTAACAAGTCCTGCTTTATGTTGAGCATACAACCAATCGGCCTGTTCTATAGTTCTAGGAAATCCGTCAAGCAAAAATTCTTGTTTTGTATCTATGATGCTAAATATTTTGACGGCCAATTCAATAATTTCTTGATCATGAAGCAAATCACCGGCAAGCATTTCGCGGCGACGTTCGCCACTTACAAGCATGCGCAAAAATTCGCCAGTCGACAACCAAGGTAAACCTAGTTCGTCGGCTAATCGTCTTCCTTCTAAGCTTTTACCAGCTCCTGCAACACCCATCAATAAAATCATAAGGTTTCCTTATGATAATTATAGTCACTAGTCTGCAGTCTGTAGCCATTAAGACAAGCGACTAACGACAAGCCGCTAATGACGGCCTGAACTTTGTTCATGCTTGTATCCTTGCTTGTACTAATTTAGCTAACATCGCTCCGTCCACTTCTGCTCCACCTTTTGCCTTAACCGCACCAATAATCTTACCCATGTCTTGTTTAGTAACAGCATCTATACCCATTTGTTTTACTGCGTTGTCTATTAACAAATTAAGGGCTGTTTCGTCTAATTGAGCTGGTAAATAACCATCTATAATTAATTTTTCTTTAAGTTCGATTTCGGCTTTTTCGGCCCTGTTTCCAGATATGTACATATCGGCCGATTCTTGGCGTTTTTTTGATTCTTTTTTAAAAACAGTCAAAATTTCTTCGTCAGTCAAACCAGTATCGCGCTTTCCGGCAGCTATTTCGGCGTACATTATTGCACTTTTTAGACCTTTAATAACGTCTGTCTTAAAGCTGTCGCGCGCTATCATCGAAGTTTTTAAATCTGCTTGTAATGCTTCTTTTATACTCATGCCTCAAGTGTAACAGAGTAGCACTTTCTTGCATACAAAAAATCGCACCTTGCGATGCGACTTATTTTGTTAGTTCTAAAATATTATTTTTGACCTAATTTTGTCATTTTAACTTTAATGTCTTTGCGTGCTCGGCGGATAATTGCCTTACGACGACGTTCTGGCTTCGAAAGAGGTTTTTCGAAATATTGAATTGATTTTGCTTCAAGAATAATTCCAGATTGTTGTACTTTTCGTGTAAAACGACGTAACAAACTTTCTGAACTTTCTTTAGGGTCTTTTTTACTTACTTGTATCATATCGCTTAATTGTACAGTAACAGATTAAAATCTGCAAGTATTCTTGGTTATGCCATTATTTACGCGTTTAATCACAAATAGAATCGGCACGCTCATAACCAATTAGCATAGAAAGCGACAACGCCAACGGATGACTTCTGCCCTTTCGAAGCAGTATTTGTGTCTCTGGTGACCCAAATGGTACTAGCTGTAAATAGTCGCCTTTGTCTATTGTACTTGTCATTAAGCCCTTGTTATAAGAAGCAACTTCGTTGTCTGAATCTATGACGTAGCAGCCGTTAAATGTAGCCTCTTTAAATACCTCAGAAGGAGTAATGATTGACCGTACTAAAGCTGAATATAAATAAAAATCTGGGTCTTTTGGTCTAACTAATTTAGTTATTTTTACAAGCTCATCAACATCTAGTTCATCACCAGAACCTATACAGCTTGCCAATTCATTAAAAAATAAATTATCTGGCTTAAGGCTACTTACAACATCTACTAAAGTAGTGGTATTTACAGGGCAAAAATAACCGGTATCTTTGTATCCCGAATTCATAATAAAATATCCAATTTTATTAATTTGGACCCTGCCGTCTTCTTCAAAGTCTAATTCTTCCTTTACCGATAAAAAACCACCAAAACTTCCTACGACAGGCATAGTCATTTCTAATTCTTCGTAATGATATCCGCCTTTATCTGCCTTAAAGTCTATGTAGTATGCTCTTGGTGTTAAGCACATTGCGGGTGCAAAATCTGCCAACACTGTGCTTCCCAGTTCGTCCAACATCGATCGGCTAGGTTCACGCCCCTCAAAGTTTGAATTATGCTGTTCTTCTAAGGCCATTTGTCTTAGAACTTCAATCTGGTTAGGTTTTGTCATCTTGTGACTTACTCTATCAGTAAACAGGTTTACATGTAAAAAGCTTAAGCTAATAAATATACTGCATCAATAAAAAAAGACCCTTTTGGGCCTTTTTTATAGCTGGTTGCGCTTTTGTGTTGCTCTTTGGCTTTTTAATACGATACTTTGAAGTTCTTTAAATATCAAAAAGTGTTTATTAGTTTGGTACACCTTGGTGTTACCTTGCTTTTCGGCAATTAAAAATCCAACTTTTTCTAAACGCTTTAGTTCGCGTTGTATGTTGCCTGCATCTTCTTTGATCAACTTAGCCAACCCACGAACGTGAGTTTTAAAGTCTGGATACTTAGCATAGATAACTACTATCTTGCGGCGGACTCTGGATGTGATAAATACGTCTAACATAAGCGTGATTATTGTTCTTCCTACAACGTAGTATAGACACACATTTACAACGATGCAAGTAAATTATTTGGTTTTAAGTTATATACTTAGTACAAGCATGAACTATTACGAAGTTTTGGTTACGCAAGAATACACCTCTTCCAGGAGTGTTTTTACCTATGAATCCGAAGAACTTTTAAAGCCATTACAATATGTAATTGTTCCTATTAAAAACAAACAAACAACTGGAATCGTTGTTAAAAAAATAAATAAACCAGACTTTAATTGTAAGTTAATTACGCATTTTTTTGACTACTTTTTACTGCCTTCTCAGCAACAAGTTATTAGGTTTTTAAAGGACTATTATGGTGCCACCGAGGCCCAGGCGCTACAATTATTTATGCCCAATTACCTGGTCAGGACTACAAAAACTAAATCTGTAAATACGGCCGAACAAACACTAAAAACTCTGCCTAAATTAAATCCCGAACAGTCCGAAGCAATAGACGTATTACTAAAAAATATCGACGATACAGTGCTTTTGCACGGCGATACCGGAACAGGCAAAACACGAATATACATCGAACGGGCACTACAAACAATCAAAATAAATAAGACTGTTCTTATACTTTGCCCCGAAATAGCTCTGATTCCGCAACTTTCTAAAGAGTTTATTGGGACATTTGGACCAGACGTAGTTGCCGAATATCACTCTGCCCTAACTAACGTTCAACGCGCAACTACTTGGCAACGAATACAGTCTAGCGAAGTAAAAATAATTATCGGTACTCGATCGGCCCTGTTTTTACCTATACAAAACTTAGGTCTAATAGTCATAGACGAATCGCATGAACCAGCATACAAACAAGAAGAAGGCATAAGATACCACGCCTCAAGAGTAGCCAGTATTTTAGCCAAAACGCATCATGCACAGCTAATAATGGGTAGCGCAACACCGTTAGTGTCCGACGTATACCTTGCTCGCCAAAGAAACAAAGCAATTATTCGTATTAAAAAAACCGCAATAACATCGCAAACAGATACAAATGTAGAAGTAATCGACATGAAAACAAGGGACGAATTTAGTGCTCACCCACTACTGTCTAATACGCTTTTAACGGCCATAGAATCTGCACTACAAAAAGGCGAACAATCGCTTATTTACCTTAATCGTAGAGGTACAGCAAGAGCAATTCTATGTTCTGACTGTGGCTGGCAAGCAATGTGCCCTACCTGTAATGTCGCGCTAACCTATCATCATGATCATCACAGATTAATTTGTCACACTTGCGGCTATTCAAATAACGTACCAAGCGCTTGTCCAACCTGTAATAGCCCCGAAATACTATTTAAAAGTGCTGGAACCAAAGCATTAACAGATTGGTTACAAAAAAGATTTTCTCAGGCCAATATAGCTCGTTTTGATACAGACAACAGCAAATCAGAAAGCCTAGCCGAACGACATACCGACGTATCTAGTGGCCATATAGACATACTTGTAGGCACGCAAATGCTAGTTAAAGGGCTAGACTTACCAAAGTTATCAGTGGTAGGAATAGTTGCCGCCGACCTGTCATTGCAAATGCCAGACTTTAGCGCCGAAGAGCGTACTTTTCAGTTACTGCGCCAAGCAATGGGTCGAGTTGGCAGAGGTCACAGGTCAGGAACTACTGTAATTCAGACATTTAATCCGGACAATAAAGTTGTTCAGCAAGCAATCGCTAAAAATTATGATGATTTTTATACAACACAAGTTGAACAAAGAATGTTATATGATTTTGCACCGATTACGTTTATGGCTACATACTGGATTTCTAAAAAAGCGGCCAATGACGCACTTGAACACGCAACTAAAATACTTACGCTAATCAGTAAAATATCCAATAATTGTACAATTTTGGGTCCCGTAATTACTTTTCATCCTAAGAAGCGCGGAATGGTAACTGCTCAAGTTGTTGTAAAAACAAAACACCGAACAGACCTTTCTAATATCGCATTATCGCTACCAAATGGCTGGCAATATGACTTAGAGCCTATAAACTTAATGTAAATTCGTGTAAACTAGTACGGATGGATCGAAACAGTATAATTACCCTACCTCACCCAGACTTACGCGTTAAGTCTAGTAAGGTTGCAGTAATTACTAAAGAAATCAGTCAACTTATTTCAGATATGAAGTCAGCAGCGCTAGATTGGGAAGACCACCGTGATCACGAAGTTGGCGTTGCACTTGCTGCAGTTCAAATAGATTCACTGCATCGTGTGGTTATAATACGGAACGATTTTGACGATAAAAATAACCGTGATTTTAGCGTCTTTATAAATCCTACAATCGCAAAATATTACGGCGAACTAGAAGACGATTACGAAGGATGTTTAAGTATTAAAGACATCTACGGTAAAGTTCCCCGACACACAAAAGTAAAAGTCGATGCCATGGACGAAAAAGGACAAATGTTCCGCGTTAATGCCGAAGGATTTTTGGCTCGCGTTTTTCAACACGAAATAGATCACACTAACGGAATAGTATACATCGACCACATTAAAGACGACTCTGAAGCATTTTATAAATTAGATAAAAACGGAAAACTAGAAGCCTTGGACTATGAAACTCACATTAAAGATAACGTAACGCTATGGGGCTAAAAATAAATATCTGATACTTGATATCTGAATTAATTAACCGCTTCAAGGTACAATACATACATGAGTTCGAATAAATCTAAAATAGTATTCTTTGGAAACGAGCGTTTAGCAACTGGCGTGTCTACTACTGCGCCTACATTGCAGTCAATAATTAACGCAGGCTACCAGGTGGTAGCAGTAGTTTCGCATAACGAACATGCAAATTCCAGAAAACAAAGAGACCTAGAAATAGCCGAAATAGCAAAAAAACATAACATTCCCCTTTTATTACCCGCTAAGCCTGCAGATATTTTTGACCAACTAAAGGACCTAGATGCCGAAGTTGCCGTGTTGGTTGCATACGGAAAAATAATCCCTCAAAGTGTTATAGATATTTTTCCTAAAGGAATTATAAACATTCACCCTTCTGCCTTGCCAGAACACCGCGGGCCAACTCCTATAGAAAGCGTTATGCTATTGGGCAGTAAAACTACTGCAGTTAGTGTTATGCAATTAGTAAAACAGATGGACGCCGGTCCCGTTTTTATTCAAAAAGATGTTCAACTAACTGGCAAAGAATCGAAGCAAGAACTTTGCGACAAACTTATAGCAATTGGCAGTGAGCTAATACTACAAATTTTGCCAGACGTACTAAACGACAAAATTAGTCCAAAAGAACAAAACAATGATCTTGCAACCTTTGATAAACTAATTCAAAAACAAGATGGACAAATAGACTGGCAAAAAACCGCCACACAAATCGAACAAGAAATACGCGCATACAGCGAATGGCCTAAAAGTTACACAAATTTTAATGGCCTAGAAGTTGTAATTACAAAAGCTCATACAATTGAACTAAACGACGATGCAGGAAAAATTGCAGTAATAAACAAAGAACTAATAGTTTATTGCAAACAAGGTGCGTTAGTTATAGACGTGCTAAAACCATCTGGCAAGCCAGAAATGCAAGCCGCTAGTTTTATTAACGGATACAATAAATACATTTAAAAACTAAGATACCGGTGGATATTGCGGAGGTAGTGGCGGCTGTCTGTACTGTGGCTGAGGTGGTTGTTGAGGTTGTTGATATTGTTGTGCTGGCTGTTGGTATTGTGGCAGGGGTTGTTGAAACTGTTGAGGTTGAGGCTGAGGCTGTTGAGGTGTAGAAGCTATAGTATTATTAACATTGCTCATACTTTCGGCAATAATGCTTGGAGCTACAGCTTTAATCTCGTTCTTAAGCTTTTCTAGTTCTGCTGATACAACTAACTTATAGTCCGGAAAATTACCTTCTAGCCAGCCCAATGCACCTGCTTCGTCATTACGGTTAATATAGCTTTCAAACTCATCTAACTGCGCATCTGTCATTTGTTCTGCCAGCTTCATTCCTACGCGCATTTCTAGTGTTTCGTAGATATGCGAAAGCATCTTGTTTTTTTCTTCGGCAGGAAGAGCACCAAGTCCTAGTTCTATCAAAAAGTTGTTATCTAGTTTAAACATATTATTTCTCCAAACATTTACTTAGATTGTACCAGAATTATCGTTAATATAATCGCAAAAACTATAACGGCGGTCACAAATCCACTGATGGTTGCTTTTTTGTATAACGAATTTTGATTATTTTTGACGTCTTTTGCCAGGTCTTTTTTAAGCAAATCTGCATCTTGCGCTATATTTTGTGCAGCTGCAACGGCTGCTGCGTTTGACTTTGCTTGGTTGTCTGCTCTTTCTTGTAATGCAGCCCACGCACCCGCTGTTTGCTTGTCCATATCTTTATGCTCGTGGCTTAATTCATAGCTTATTTCTTTTTGAACTTCTTGTTCTTTATTATCGATTTTAAGTATGTTTTCGATAATAGTTTTTTTTGCTACTTCGTTAACGCTAACAATCTGCTCTGGTGAACGTGGTTGTTCAACCTTTACTTCGGGTTTAATATAATGGTTAACAGACTCAGGCTTTTTAGCTTCGGGACTGCGGTTATACATTTCGCGGACACGCTCTTGATTTTTTTGAACCTTATTTAATTCACGCTCGGTATTCTTTAAATTAGATTCTAGATTGCGAACCCTAAATCGTTCCGACGACGTAAGTCCGCCAACAACTACAGATTCGTGAACCGTTTTTATAGCCGGTTCTGTGTATTCTACTGTGTTTTTTGATACTTCTACTTCTGGAATTGATGCAATAATTTCTGATGGTGTTACTGATTCCGGAACAATTACCTCTGGTTCATCTGGCGTTTCTGGTTCTTCTAATACGCCTTCGGTATCTGTTGCTTCAAAAAACAATCCACGCCTTGGTCGTTCTGGTGAATCACCAATAACATCTTCTTTTATAGCTAAACTAGAAAACAAACTGCGCCAAAGTTTTGTAAAACGATTAATTTTGGACGAAGATTCTTTATCTTCTTCGTCTTCTTCTTGTTCGTACTTGTCCTTAGAATCTTTTGGTCTAAAAATTTCGCTAATAAACGCCCTAAATCGATCTACCGCTTCTGGTTTTTTATTTACGGTAGATTCTATAGATGGAATCGTATTTTCGTCGTCTGGATTGTGTGAATAGCCTTCGGCCATAAACTTACCTTAAACCCTTATAAAGATCTAGCTAACGCTTCTCTGGTAAAGAACTCTAGTCTGTCGCCTTCTTGCATATCAACGCGAGTTTTAGTCTTAAGACTAACTCCACACATTTCACCAGTCTGTACTTCGCTTGTTTCTACTGGTCCACGCTTTAAAAGAGTAGCTTCAATTTCGGCAATTTCTTCGTTACCTCTAAAAACTTTTACAAGTGATGGTACTACAAGCTTACCTTTTGTAACTTCGCCGCCACAAATGATATCGTTTTTAGTAATTTTAAATATACCTTTAACTAGCATGCGCCCTAGGTCTTTTTCGATAATTTCTGGACTTAACAAAGTTGTAAGTTCGGCGCGAACGTCGTCTATAAGTTCGTAAATAACTTTATAAAGTCTTACGGCTACTTTTTCGCGGGCGATTAATTGCTTAACACCGCTTGGAAGATCTACATGAAAGCCGTATAAAATTGCGTTAGTAGTTGCAGCTAGGTGCATATCGTTTTCTGTTATGTTTCCTACGCCGCTGCCTACAATTTTTACTGATACTTCTTTAGTTTCTAATGTTTTTAAGCTGTCTATAACAGACGTCAAAGAACCCTGCACGTCAGCTTTAACAATAATATTAAGCTGAGTTTGTTGGTTTTCCTGAGAAATAATACGCAACAAATCTGTACCGCTCATATCTAATTTACCGGCGCTACCGCGTGAACTTGCTGCTGTTGATGCTGCAAGTCGGGCGGCTTTTTCGTTTGGATAAACTGTAAAAATATCACCAAATTCAGGCAACGCTTTTAGTCCAGATATAACTACTGGAGTTGAAGGGCCAGCTGTTTTTAATGGCTTTCCGTTTGTTCCGTCTAAGTTACGAACCTTGCCGTATACACCACCAGCGACGATAAAGTCTCCTGCTTTTAGTGTGCCTGTTTCTACCAATGCTTCGGCCACAGGACCTCTGCCAGTTTCCATATGTGATTCAATAACCAAGCCTTCGGCTGGGCCTTCGTGTACTGCTTTTAAATCTTCTACGTCAGCAATAAGTAAAATCATATCCAATAGCTCTGGTACGCCCTTGCCTGTCTTGGCGCTAACAGGTAAAACTACTGTTTGACCACCCCATTCTTCTGGCATTAAGTCGTTTTCAGAAAGCTGTTGTTTAAGTCGGTCCAAATTAGCACCTTCTTTGTCGATTTTGTTTGCTGCTACAAGCATTTTAACGCCTGCTTTGCGCGCAAATCGAATAGCCTCAAGAGTTTGTGGCTTAATGCCGTCATCTGCTGCTACAACTATCACTACAAGGTCAGTAAGTCTAGCGCCGTGTTCGCGTAGTGCAGCAAAAGCTTCGTGTCCTGGTGTGTCTAAAAGTGTAATTTGACGGCCGTTTTTTTCTACTTGATAAGCAGATATATGCTGTGTGATTCCACCAGCTTCACCCTTAACCACATTAGCGCCACGTATAGCATCTAAAAGTGAAGTTTTGCCGTGGTCAACATGACCCATAACGGCAACAACTGGCGGTCGGACTTTTGCATTTACGTCGTCAGTTTTACGATCTTTTTTAACCGTAGGTGCTTCGGCTTGTCGTTGAGTAAGCTCAATATCCATGCCCAATTCGGATACGATAATTTGAGCAGTATCAAAGTCAATTTTTTCGTTTACGGTAACCATCATACCGTTCTTAAAAAGCTCGCCAATTAATTGAGCGGGCGGAATACGTAAGCTATCGGCTAGCGCACCAACTGTAATAAGACCATTGATTTCAAGTGTACTAGCCATTTTATATAGCCCCCAGCTTCAGAATAGTTGATAGTTGATAGTTGATAGTTGATAAAACTTCTAGAATCTTAGCCACTAAGTGCGCAGAAGTTTCATACATGAGTGCAGTTTGAGAAGAAAGCCGAGCACCGAAACGGAGGCGTACCAAAGGTACATCGAGTATCGTAGCTTCAGGTTTTCGCTCAAAATGTACCATGTATGCAACTTCCTTCGTTTATTTTTTAAGACTTAGTGCGATTTTTCGCGCTGTAGTGTCGATGTCGATAACTTTAAATTCTTTAGTTTCGTTAACTTTAAAGACTTTTTCTGGATCTGTACCGTCGTCGTCGCTCATTTCACTAACGTGAACCAATGCTTCAACTGCAGAACTTAATTGAACAAATGCGCCAAAAGGAGTGATGCGTGTAACGCGTCCTTCGACTGTATCACCTTTTTTGAATGATTTAACTTCGCTCATCCAAGGATCTTCTTGCATTTGCTTAAGGCTAAGGCTAAGACGATCTTTGTCGATAGCAATAATCTTAGCTTCTACTAAGTCACCAACTTTAACGTACTTGCGTGGATCTTCAACGCGTTCCCAGCTAATTTCACTAATGTGAATCAAGCCTTCGATGCCGTCAACATTAACAAACGCACCAAAGTCGATTACACCAGTAATCATACCTTTAACTACGCTACCAACAGCTAGTTCTGCAAAGCGAGCTTGCATGTCGTCTTTTAGTGCTTCTTTTTCAGAAAATATAAGTTTATTTTCTTTACGGCTAACGTCTAAAATACGTACTCGAAGTGTCTGACGGATTAACGAATTAAGCTTTTGCAAAATTTCGTCTTTGTCGGCACCAGATACGCGTGGATAGTGTTCAGGTGATAATTGGCTAACAGGTAAGAATCCGCGGATTCCTTCTAGTTCTACAAGCATACCGCCGCGGTTTGCGTCGTATGCATTAACTTCGATTGTTTCACCAGATTCCATAACACGAACAAGTTCGTCCCAACCCTTATCTTTTGCAGCACGTTTCATACTTAATAAAGCGTGTCCTTCGTCCATTTCTGGGTCGACTACGCTTACTGTAACTTCTGAACCAAGTTCTATGTTTTGGCCGTAACCAACTTCACGTCGCATAACAACGCCAGTTCCTTGAGCACCAAGATCAATCCAGATCTCGTGTTTTTTGACAGATGTAACTACGCCAGTGGCGACATCTCCTACTTTTAGTTGTCCGATTTCTGAACCAGCTAATAGCTCGTCCATTGTTATTGCACTTTTAGACATATTAATGTCTCCTTATTGCTGTGGTATTCCTTGGAATATTGTTCCACTAGACTTAAGGATTATTATACTCTGTTTCTTATCTGTTGGCAAATATGAGAAACTTGCTTCAATTATGCACTAGGAAGTTGAGTTGTAGGTATAGGAAACACAATATCAGCTTTGTCGTTCGATACACCAATATGTGTGCGTCCCCTTATCATCGCATCCCAGCCATAACCATCGGTAAAAGTGGACATTCCTAAAGGAAATGCTTCATGGGGTATACCTGTATGAAAAGCAATGTTAGCAAGTGTCTGTTGTTGCGGATTATGTGGGCGGCGTAATCCATCGTATTTATCTGTTCCCATATTTCTCAGCATTTCTTCAGCTTCAGGTCGATTTGCGTCTAGTACACTTGCAAGTGTACTTCTAAAAATGCCAGCATTTTGTTCAACCGCTTCCCTGATTTGTATTTGCCTTTCGGGAATCGTTAACACTACATCACGACTATAAGGGGAACCCCAGGTTTCGCCGTTTGCCTGATCCGTAAGTATTTCTTCTAAAGAAAGACCCGCTTCTGGTATACGACCCGTAACGTTACGTAAAATATGATCTGTCCACCAACCTGCAACTGCAAGTGCCCTAGGTGAATAACTAACGACTTCGATTCGTCCTTGTTCTATAGAATTAGGTTTTTCATTTTTGTGTGACATAAGTAATATTTTAGCACATTTAATGATTTTTGTCTAGTTATAACGCTTATGCTACAATTTAACCATGAGCAATATCTTAACCGTCGACGTAGGTGGTACAAAAACGCTGATTGCAAGCTTTAATAATAAAGGCGAGGTTGTAGAACAGTTTAAGTTTCCTACTCCTGTTGATTATAAAGAATTTATTACACAGTTAGTCGAATCGATCCAAAATTTACAGTCAAAAAAGTTCGAAAAATGTGTGATAGCAATGCCTGGTAAAATGGACCGCAAAAAAGGCGTCGTATTAGCGTTTGGCAACTTGGGTTGGCACGATGTTCCAATAGTTTCGGACTTAGAGCATAAACTATCTATCCCTGTTAAAATCGAAAACGATGCCAAATTAGCAGCACTTTCTGAGGCTCATTTAATACCCGAATATAGAAAAGTTTTATACATTACTGTTAGTACTGGAATTGGCGGAGGGATGATAATAAACGGCAAAATTGACCCTAACAATAAAGATGCCGAATATGGCCACATGCTACTGGAACACGATGGTAAATTACAGCGATGGGAAGCATTTGCATCTGGTAAAGCCATAGTAGAAAAATTTGGAAAACGAGCAAGCGAAATAGAAGATCAGGCAACTTGGTACATTGTGGCGCGTAATATTGCACTTGGATTAATAGACGTAATCGCAGCTACTACACCAGACGCAATCGTAATTGGTGGTGGCGTAGGTAGTCACTTTGCAAAATATGGTGACAAATTAATCGAAGAACTAAAATTATACGAAGACGACCTGTTGCATGTACCGCCAGTTTTTGGCGCACAAAACGCCGAAGAAGCCGTTATATACGGCTGCTACATTTTAGCCAATCAATAAAAATCCTTTTAATTAATTTTCATGGTCGCCTAGGCAACCGCCCTTTCATACTTTGTCTTGGCAAAGTATGGCAAACCGCCTGGGACAATAGAACGTTCTTGGTTCGTCCAATTTTGTAAAAAGCAACACTGCTCGGCAGAACTCCCTACGGTCGGGATTATTTTTTCATAGATATTTAGGTAGAAAAAATAACCTAAAGCTGCCGCCTTTAAAGTGTTGTTTTTACAAAGAACGCCCAGGAACGTCTAGAGTCCCAGCCCCTGCAGACTATATTAGTTGAAGATTTCTCAATACGGCGTCAGTGTTCACCAAGTCTTCGAAGACAAATTTTGCGCCGGCGTCGCTTAATTCTTTTATGTCTCTAAAACCATTTGCAACACCAACACTATTCTTTATGCCGGCTTCGGTGGCCGCTTGAATATCGCGTGGTGTATCACCAATAACGAACACATTATCCAGATCATTCTTGAAACCAGCTTGTTTTACTGCCAATCTAACTAGATCAGCGCGGACAGTGTGCGGATCGCTTCCAAATCCTCCTTCGGTAAAATAATCCCATATTCCCAATGCTTTAAGTTTTCGCTCTGCAACAGTTCGCAAATTTCCTGTTATTAAACCTAGGGTAATATTTTTACTTTTTAGTGTAACTAACAAATCAGTGACACCTGGTAATAATGTTATATTCTCGGCATGAAACGTTTCTGCATGTACCCTATCGAGTTCACGCATCAACTCTGGCATGGCTTCCTCTATCTGTTTTTTGTCCCATCCTTCGTCTTCGAGTAAGGCAGCCAAAATTAAAAAGTCTGTGTAACCATTAAAATCCCTGTCTGATTTTATTTCTAGATTATGCAGATTATTGATCGATCGCTTAAATCTTTCAACACCAGCACCCGTCAATAAAGTGCCGTCAATATCAAAAAGAAGCAGCTTTTTCATTTCCTAATCGTACCACGTATCTAGCGATAGCTCATGGTCGCAAGCCGACCATGCTGTGCCATTCTAAAGTCACCCAACAGGTGGAAGGAGTATTTTACTGAATAGTTTCCGAGGACATGGGTAATTTTTCTACCTAAAGGTATAAAAAATTATCCCCGACCGTAGGGAGATCCGCAGGAACAGTAAAATAGTTCTTACACATGATGGCGTGTCTTTTGTATGGCTTGCTTTTGGTTACACCTTTTTGCCAATGCAAAAGGTGTAGAAAGGTCGCAAACCTGCAAGGTTTGTATGATCAGAAATAATCATAATTATTAAGCTTAAGGTTGCTATACAACGGCAAAAATCGTCATACTATTTACTAGTGAAAGACCTACTTAAAAAACTACAAAATGACTTCCCTGCAATTACATTTGT
>JBAXHY010000015.1:0-20729 GCA_037138655.1 bacterium
TGTAAAATTGGGCGATTATTTTAAACCCTTGCAGGACTATAGGCAGTTTGGGTACGGTAAATAGGTTAATTTTTTATGCTTATCGTGCAATACTAATTATATGTCCAAAAATAAACCTAATCACTACAAAATTACTATTCGTGGCAAAAAAATACAGGTAATACTAGATAAAGTATTATTTTTTAGGTTTCTACAAAAATTACATGGTAGATTTTGGGGAATAACAGGAATTATTGGAATGTTAATTGGTATGGGTATTTGTTTTGCGATACGCCCCGAATTGTTTAGGGTATCTACCGCATTTAGCGATTTTGGAAAAGACGTTCGTACGGTGCCGTATTTTGCAGGATCGATATTTTTTGCAGCATACGGATTATGGCGATGGCGAAATTATTTAAGTCGCACGCTTAAACGCCCAGGGCCTGTGCTTTTTTTAATTACTTTAACTATTGTAGGAATGTATCTGGTGGTTTTAATGCCAGTTAGTTGGGAACCTTGGCCGTATCGAATTCATTTATTTGGAGTTACATTGGCTGGAATAAGTATGGCTTTGACTGTAGTACTTGATGGTTTATTAACTAAGTCTAAAAAATCAGCACACATTAAAATAAATAGATTTATTAGATTTGTTTCTTTTGCCTTGATTCTTGTAGGCGGGTATTTAACATATGGATCTGTAAGATCAGTAGGTTGGTACAACGTGGCACTATTGGGGGAATCATTAATTTTGCTTGGTTATGGTATTTGGGTATACACAAAAACCAAGCAAGGCGAAGGTTCAAGAAGTCGAGTATCTAAATTGCTACAAAAAATTGTAGTTATAAATTAGGAATTTTTACACAAAAAAACATCTCCGTTTAGGGAGATGTTTTTTGTGAAGTAAACTTCAGAATTTAGTAGCTTCGAGTGAAACCACCGTTGCCACCATCACGGCCACCACGATCACGGTTAAAACCGCCACCGCCGCCACCGCCGCCACGTGGGCGATCTGTGCGTTCTTGAGCTTCAGCAACGCGAATTTCGCGTCCGTCAACGTCTTTGCCGTTTAGGGCGTCAATTACAGCTTGTAATTGTGATGCATCTTTTAACTCAACAAAACCAAAACCACGGCTGCGGTTAGTTTCGCGGTCAGTAATGATGCGAACACTTTCTACTTCTGCAATTGCACTAACAGCTTCTTTAAGGCTGTCTTCAGTAGATGTGTAACTTAAGTTACTAATATATAGTTTTGCGTTCATATCGCGTTTTTTCCTTTATGGATGCCTTACACACCCCGCACTCGGTTTACCACCGGCACAATTGTTAATTCTTTTGGAGCGAGCACCGCGATATGTCTAGTTACCTATATTTACGTGGACCACGCCAAAATCAAGCTAATAATAACACATAATCTAATCTGTAGCAAAAGTGCAAATTATTAATTGTTATATTATGCACAAAATTTACGTCAAATAGCATCTGTTGGTGTAACATAAGTGTTATATGCAACAATCAACCGACAATTTAAACAGCACACAACTTCAACCCCAGGGTTCAAATAATATACAGCCAGGTCAAGCAAATTTGCAAACTCAATCAACCGACAATACTGCGCCCAAAAGTCAAGCTACAGGTCAGCCTCAACAAGATGCACTAGGTATTGAATCTTATAAGTCTTATGACGGATTAAGTGTTCAGGGATCACCTGCTATTCAACAAAAAAAGGTTACTGTAGGTAATACGTCTAGCGATATTTTTATAGCTATAGTAGTAGTATTTTTTGTTGCTGCGGCTATTGTATTTAGACGTTACCTTAAGTTAAAGCAAAGCGGTAATTTAATAATCGAAGGACCATTAGCAGATATAATTACAGATACGGTAGATCTAAAAGTTGAATCAAAACCCAGTACTAAAAAGCATCCAAAAAAGAACTCTTCAAAAAATAAGGTTGTTAAAAAAATTAAACCAAAAACCAAAAACCGTAAAAAATAAATAGTATTTATGTTATAATTAAAAAGCTTTAACAATTAACACTATCACGAGTGCGGCGAAGGAACTAGCCTTATGACCCGCCAGCAACCTACATTATCTAATGTGTGGTGCTACCTCTAGCCCTACTATGGGAAAGATGAAATCGACACGAGTCCTTTCACGACCTATATAACGGGCAGATAGAAAGGATTTTTTTATGTCAAAAAATGTAACTTATTTCACAAGCGAAAGTGTTTGTGCTGGGCATCCAGATAAAATTGCTGACCGCATCAGCGATGCTATTTTGGACGAGATTCTTAAGCAAGACCCTCATGCTAAAACTGGACTAGAAACAGTAGCAGGGGCAAATAGAGTAGTACTTTTTGGTGAAGTAAACACTACAGCTAAGGTAGATTATAAATCTATAGCAAAAGACACTATTGCCGAGCTTGGTTACACTAACCCTGCTTGGGGATTTAGCGATTTATCGCCAGTAGAGGTGTATATTCACGAACAATCACCAGAGATTGCTCAAGGTGTTGTAGATGATGGCGGTGCCGGCGATCAGGGAATGATGTTTGGTTTTGCAATTAATGAAACACCAGAACTAATGCCATTACCGATTACTCTTGCACAAGAACTGACTAAACGCTTAGACGCAGTTAGAATAAATAAAACACTATCTTTTATACGGCCAGACGGAAAGAGCCAGGTAACGGTTCGTTATGAAGACGGAAAACCAGTTTTTATAGAAAAAGTCGTGATTGCAACTGCGCATAATGAAGACACTGACGAATCTGAAGTAAAAGATGCAGTATACAAAGAGGTCGTATTGCCTACGTTAAAAAAGTACGGCTACAGTATAAATAAAGACCAATTAATCGTAAACGGTACAGGTTTATGGCATATACCAGGTCCAAGTAGCGATGCCGGGCTTACAGGAAGAAAAATCGTAGTAGACACTTATGGCGGATACGCAAGGGTTGGAGGCGGAGCTTTTAGTGGCAAAGATCCAAGCAAAGTTGACCGTAGTGGCGCCTACGCAGCAAGATATATTGCAAAAAATATTGTAGCAGCAGGTTTGGCTACAAAATGTGAAGTAGGTCTTGCATATGTAATTGGCCAACCTAAACCATTAATGAAAACAATCGATACGTTTAATACAGCTACTTGTACACAAAAAGAACTAGAAGATTTTGCCGAAAAATTAATCGATACTTCGGTAAAAGGAATAATTAATAAATTAGAACTTAGGAATCCAATATACAAAGAAACAAGTTCGTATGGACATTTTGGACGACCAAATTTTGCTTGGGAAAAAATAGAAAAGCCTTAACTAATTAACTAGTCTATACTATAAAAATATGAATCTTATAGACTTGCAAATCACAGCTGCAATATTTGCGTCAATTTTATGGAATGTTACGGTCATATTTTTACAAAAAAAATGGCGAATTTATGATGTATTTATAGGAAAAAAGCACGCACAATTAGTTCACGGATTAGTAGTTGCATTGACTACCTTGCAAGTAGTCGCTGTAGCACTATTTATTCCAAAGTCTACGTGGTCGTATAGGCCTGTAATTATTTTGGGTGTTTCTATATGCGTTTTTGCGGCGTGGCTTTTTGCGGCAACTGTTAAAGACATAGGTAAGGGTAGTTTAGTAAGTTCAAACTTGTTTACTAAGCATTCAAAAATTAAAAAAGAATTTAATAGTGCCCAAAAATATCCAATTTATATATCATGTGTTTTGTTATTTGTTGGATTATCTATCACCTTTGGAAAATACGGATATTTACTAGCAGCTGCATGCCTTGCCTTGGGGTTAATAGTTGTTGCAAAAACAGAGAAGTCTTAGTCACAAAATAATCTTCACAAGCATAAGTACATTAGTGTTATTATGTAATTAACTATAAGAGTGGAGAATTAATAGCGTGTCTGATGAAGTTAGCGGTTCAACCGCAGGTAAGCCTCAAAAAAAAGTAGCAAAAAAGCTAATAATCGTAGATGGTAACGAACCGCCAGCTAAGGTAAGTTCTAAAAGTATCGTAATTAAAGACGATTCAACAGATATAAATATTAAAGAATCACCAGTAGAAGAAAGCGCTGACGTATTAGTTGACCAAGAAACAAAAGAATCCGAAGCCGAAGAAAAGCCATTTGATATAGAAGATTATAAAATTGAAGATGACAAAAAAACAATCAAAATAAATCTGTTAGACGATGAAGAAACTACTAACGAAGAACCTTTAGAACAGCCACAAGAACAAGAACCAGAAAAAACTAAAGATACACCAAAAGTTATTACTGTGGGTGACGCAATTGATGCAAACGAAGAACCATTGCCAGAAGCCGAAATTAGCACAGAACCTACAGTAGAAGATTCAGAACAACAACAAGACGAACCCGAAGAAGAAAGTTCAGAAGTTGAACCAGAACCATCTAATGACGCTGAACCAACAAAAGACAAAGAAGAATTTGAAGATAATGAATTTGCCGACAATAAAACTGCAACTGCAGTTGACGACATAGTCGCAAACGAATCCGACGAATTACTAAAACGACAAGACGAAGAAAAGCTTGACCAACAAAAAGCAGAAGTCAAAAAAGACAAACTTAGTTTAAAGTCATTTTTTTCAAAATGGTGGAATACTCCACTATATAAATGGGGCACATTTGTAGTTTTAATAGCTATTTTGATTGCCGTTGGATTGTTGCCGACTACTAGATACGCAGTATTAAATTCGTTGGGTATCAGGGCAAAATCATCTATGACTATAGTTAATGAAGAATCTCAGCAGCCGCTTAAAAACGTAGAAGTTACCATGAGTGGACAAAGTTTATTAACTGACGAAAACGGCATTGTTAATTTTAGTAAATTAAAGCTAGGAAAAAATAGCTATAAAGTTTCTAAAAGAGGCTATTCGCTACTGGAACGAACTAAAGTATTAGGCTGGGGAAGCAATCCTATTGGACAAATTAGTATTAAAGCTACAGGTAATAAGTTTAATTTTGTAGTAAATGATTTTTTAAGCAATAAAGCTGTTCTTGGCGCAGAAGCAGTTAGCGGTGATTTTAACGCAGTGTCAGATAAAAACGGCAACATATCATTAGCTGTCGATCAAAATGTAGACAAAGACGTAGAAGTGATTATTAAGGCGGCTGGTTACAGAGAAGAAAAATTAACTGTTAAAATTAGCGATTTAACCAAAAAAACTGTCAGTTTAGTACCTAGCAAAAAACACGTATTTGTAAGTAAAAGAAGCGGTAAATACGATGTTTATAAAATAGATGCCGACGGTAAAAACGAATCATTACTGTTGGCCGCAACAGGTGCTGAACGTGAAGATATGATTATTCTGCCACACCCTACTACTAATTTTGTTGCTATTGTTTCGTCACGCGACGGTGTTAGAAACAAAGATGGATATTTAATGAGTGGACTGTTTATTGTTAACGTGGCAACCGGCGAATCCGTAAAGGTTACGCAGTCTGAACGAATTCAACTAGTTGATTGGGTTAGCGACAGAGTAGTGTTTATAGCCGTAAAAGAAGGCGCCAGCGCCGCAAACGCTAGTCGTAGTAAGTTATTGAGTTTTGAAATTGGTCAACCAGGAGCAAAAGAACTTTCGTCGGCTAACTATTTTAACGACGCCGTAGTGTTTAGGGGGTCTGTATATTACGCTCCGTCTAGTTACGCTATACCTGTAGCCAACGTAAAATTCTATAAAGTTAATGCTGACGGCAGTAATTTAACAGTTGTTTTAGATAAAGAAGTTTGGAATGTTTTTAGGTCAGACTACGACACGCTTTATCTAAGCGTTCAGCAAGATTGGTACGAACTAAAAACCACTGGCTCCGCAACTAAACTGGCAAATTCGCCTACAAACCCTAGGTCTAGAATGTATAAAGATAGTCCAGACAAAAACAAAGGACTTTGGGTTGATTCAAGAGACGGCAAAGGTGTTTTGTTGGCGTACAACCAAACGACTAAAAAAGACGATATTATAGAAACCAAGTCAGGGCTTAACGCACCAGCATATTGGTTAAATGACACCACAGTTGTGTATAGAGTTATGGATGGACGTGAAGTAGCAGATTATGTAAAAAGCACAGACGGGGGAGAAGCAAAGAAGTTAAGGGATGTTACAAACACTGACACCTCTAACTACTTTAATTAATGTTATGAAAAAATCTAAAAGTTCAAAAAACAAAGCCTGGTTCGTATCTGTAAGAGGTAGTTATCTTCCAAATTCTTGGCAAGGATGGTTATTGTACGTACCTTTTGTAGCCTTTTTGTTATCGGCAATGTCGTATTCTATGGATAATAAACATTCAACAAGCGATGTTGTATATGCAATTTTTCCTCAATGGGTCGCAGCGGCGGTAGTTATGACATGGATCGCCAAAAGCAAAACTAAATAATCAACATTAGATTATTTATGTCACAAATAACGCTTATGCTACAATAGAATTATATTTAATAACAAAGGGTGATTTTTTGAGTATGAAAAAACTTCGACTACTAACAGGAACAGTATTTGCGCTATCTTTAATGAGCTTTAATTTGCTACCTGCAGTATTTGCAATTAGTAACGCTACGTCTGACACAACAACCGACACATCTACAGACACAACTAAGACTAAGACACTTACTGCAGAAGAATTAGCTAAAAAACAAGCAGAACTTAAAAAACGACTTGACGACAATAAGGCTGGTTTAAAGACTAAGCTTGACGCTACTAATACAAAAAGAATAACTACAAAATGCAAAGCATCTATAGCAAAAATTGCTGGCGCAGAAACTAGTGCAAAAGCAATTAGTGCTAACAGAGGAAAAGCATACAGCAAAATTAGTGAAGCAGTGCAAAAACTAATTGATAAACTTAAGGCTAACGGCAAAGATACGGCAGACCTAGAATCTAAACTGCTTTATTCTAAAAATTTGTCTGATGTATTAGCAACAAATATGGCAGCATACGAAGTAACTCTTGCAGATTTACAAGCAGTTGACTGTACAGCAGACCCTTCAACATTCCAAGGTACATTAGAAAAAGCCCGTACACAGCGCGAAGCAATAAAGACTTCTGCAACAGATTTGCGAACTTACATAAGCACGACGCTAAAAACAGCAGTAAGTATCATTAAGTCACAAGCAGATGATTCAGTAGAAAAAGCAGGAGGCACAAGATAATGGACCAAAATACAGATCCAACCAAGCAAGACGTAAATAAAGACGCATTAGCGGACATGACTGTAGTCCCAGAAGTAACAATGGAACCAACAACTACAGATGCCCCAGTTTCAGAAGTTTTAGTAGAAACACCCGAAGTACCACAACCTACCGAAGAAGTTTCTATGCCACCTCAAGGCGCTGTAGTAGAAGCACCAGCACAATCAGAAGAAGAAAACATTACGGTCACCGTAAAATCTAGCGAACCAGAACAAGAGTCACAACCTCCAATTGCAACATCTAACGACGCGCCTCCAGAACCAAAAGTTATTTCTACTTCTAATATTGATCCAGCACCTTTGTCTGGTGATAAGCCTAAAAAAACCGGAAAAGGTTTGATTGTAGCCATAGCAGTAGTTTTAGCGTTAGTATTAGCTGCGATAGCTGTACTTGTGTACATGAAGGCTAACAACAGCACTAAAAATACTGAAGCAGCAAAAACTACATCAACACCTACTAGTCAGGTCACTAAAGACCCACTTTTAGTTAAAGACGTAGATGCCGCAGCTGCACAGTTAGACAGCACTTTGACTGGATTAGACGACGCAAAAGATTTTGCTGCCGACACTATCAGCGACAAAACTCTTGGCCTACAGTAAGCCTAAAAAAACATTTTCAATTTATTAACTATAAGCCGGGTAACTATTTAGTTTTACCGGCTGTGGTTTTGGTTTGACTAATTGCTAATTTAATATTGTTTTCGTCAAAGTCTTTTTTAAGTTCGGCCAACAGGGCACTTTTAATTTTTAGTTGTTTTCCGCCTACTGTTTTGCCAATAACTTTTACGGTAATAGCACTACCCGTGTAATCTGATATTCTGTCAAAACGAGGCAATTCAATAATGTCATCTTTAAGCTTTATGTTTTCTGCAAGTCGTTGCCCGGCATGGTTAATTACGTGCTCTAAAAGACTAATATCAGACGACGGCAAAACTGATATATCAAGGTTTATTCGGCCTTGTCCCATTGTTCTGTTGGTTGTTACAACAATGCTTCCGTTAGGTATATGATGTACGCTACCATTTGGATCTTTTAAAACAGTTGTTCTTAGGCCGATTGATTCAACTGTTCCGCCCACTCCCATAACTTCTATATAATCACCAACCCTATATTGATTTTCGGTAATAATAAAAAGTCCAGACAAAAAATCTTTAATTAAACTTTGTGCTCCAAATGCAATTCCTGCACCTACTAGGCCTGCACCAGCAAAAAGTGGAGCGGTGTTAACGCCAATTAATCCAATAACAATAATAAATGCCACAAACCACACACCAAAATGGACTACTGCTCCAGCAATGCTGTTTAGTGTATCTAGGCGCTTTTTTCTGTCATTTTTAGTCGGGTACATGTCTGACCTTAAGGTTCGTTCAAACATTTGCCTAAAAAATCTACCGCTATACCTATTAATTAGCCTGGCGCCTAAAATAATAAGTCCAATTTGAATTCCAGTTTTATAGTTACGAGTTGTCCATTCTCGTATATCTAAGGGCACGTTGTTCCATGAATCGTTAAGTACGTTGGCTAATTGCATACTAATAGGTTATAGGCTTTAAGCATTAGGGTAAAGGACTTTGTAAATTAATTGGCTAAGATATCTTTAAAATACTAAACTGTAAGCATGGACATGACTTTTAATGATTATCAAAAAATAGCTATTACGACCGAAATTATGGAACGAAGTGCCAAACTAAACGCAGCCGATCCAGCTTTTGTTGCCAAGCTGTTAGGATTGGTCGGCGAAGCGGGCGAAGTTGCCGAAAAGTTTAAAAAAATAATTCGTGACCGAGGTGGAATAGTTACAACAGAAGATAAACAAGAAATTGCCAAAGAGCTTGGCGATGTTTTATGGTACGTCAGCGCACTATCTGATTATCTTGGTATATCACTCGAAGAAGTAGCTTCTTTAAACCTCAAAAAAGTACTTGGCCGTAAAGCACGTGGTAAAAGCCAAGGAAGCGGCGATAACCGCTAGATTAGCTTAGTTTATTTAAATTTCGTTCTTAGCCATTCGTCTAAACTATTGCCACCGCCAGCGCTTAGGCAAAGTACAAGGTTTCCGTTAGATATTTCAGTTTTTATGGCAGAAGATAATTCGTCGTTAAGTAATGACGCAACACCGTCAAAAGGTTTACTTGTTAAGTTTACGATATCTTGCGTACTTAACAAGCTAAGTGATTCATCTTCGCGCGCTAAATAACTAGGCACAACGTATAATTTTTTTACAGAATCAAATAGGTGCAAAAGATCGTTTTTAATAAAATGTTGACGAGTATTGTGTAACCCTTCGTATACTACTACAACATTTTGTCCTGCTGTTTCGTGAGCTATTTGTAGGGCACCTTTAATTTTTGCAGGTGTATGAGCATAATCGGTATATAAACCGTCTTGTAGGGGCTCAAAACGCCTTGAAACGCCAGGAAAGCGGTTCATTATATCTATCAATCGCGCCAAAGGTTTTTGGAATATTTGATGTACCGCTTGTATGACAAGCCAAGCATCTTGTTTATTAACAGTTCCCGGAAGTATTAAATCGTTAGGCAAATCATCATGTTTTAGTGTCATTATAGTGTTGGCTTGCGTAAGGCCAAGTCTGTTGTAGTCGTCTTGCCAAATTATTGTGCCGCCGCTTTTACTAATAAACTCTTTAAAGGCTAAATTGTAGTCTTCTCGTGTTGGGTAAATATCTGCATGGTCCCAGTCAATGCCGGTTATTAAAGATAAATATGGTGTAAAGCTTAAAAAATTACGGTCATATTCGTCGCATTCGTAAATAAAATATTGTGAATTTGAACTGTATTCGCCCATTTCTCCAAATTTAATCTTGGCTCCAACAGAATAACTTACAGGTATTCTTAGTTGTTTAAATAACCAAATCATCATTGCTGTAGTAGTTGTTTTTCCATGCGTTCCAGACAAGGCAAGCAATTTTAGTTTTTTGTCGTTAAGAATATAATTTAAAAACTCATCTCTTTTGCTGTGCTTAATTTTATTATTTTGTACAAACAACAGCTCTGGATGTTTTGGGTTTTCTTTTGGCAGGGCAGAACTATAAACGTACCAATCAATCGGGTTTAGTTTATTCAAATTTGATATTTCTTGTTCTGACTGGCCGATCTGAATATCGGCAATTCCTTGATCCTTTAAGTACGATATATAACCACTATCTTGCTTATCCGAACCAGACACTTGGTATCCAGCTTTGTGTGCAATTAATGCAAGTGGTCCAATACCTGTGCCGCCGATTCCGCTAAAGAATATATGCATACTTTTATAATAACAGGAGATAGGAGATAAGAGATAGGAGTGGTATTCTATATTGTAGTAATCATAAAAAATAAATATATAAAAACATGTTAAATAAAATTGTACATAACTTAATGCAGCCTCGGCATTTTTGGCGAAAAGTCGACATGTCTGAACTTTCTGAATTGTATGCAAGCATGCTAATACGTTCTTTGGCGCTAAGTTTAATCGGTTTATTTGTACCTATATATTTATATAAAATTGGTTATTCATTGCAGGCTATTTTTGGATACTTTGCTGTTCTTTTTATCGCTAAAACGTTAATAGATTTAATGTCAGCCTTCGTGATTGGCAGAATAGGGCCCAAGCACGCCATAGCTCTAAGCACTATAGGTAACATAATAAACTTAATGATGCTGCTGTCTATAAAAGAACTGCATTGGCCACTTGCTTTGATGGCTATATTAAGCGCATCAAGTCTTAGCTTGTTTTTTATTGCCTTTCATACTGACTTTTCAAAAATTAAGCACAGCGAACATGGAGGCAAAGAAATTGGCTACATGGCCATAATCGAACGTATAGGAGGAGTAGCAGGACCCTTGTTGGGTGGAGTTCTTGCCACGTTTTTTGATGCAAGGTACACCATAGTATTAGCCATAGTTTTACTTATTGGATCTTTGATACCTTTATTAGCATCAAATGAAGTGGTTAAGGTTCATCAAGAAGTTACGTTTAACGGTTTTACATACAAAAAACATATTCGTAATTTTGTATCTTACGCATGTCATAATACCGAAAATTCAGTTTCGGTTGTATTGTGGACGTTTTTTATTGCACTAACAGTCTTTAAGTTAAATACGTATGCAAGTATTGGTGCTATAACGGCGCTAGGAACAGGTATTTCATTATTAATCGCAAAAACGATTGGTACTTTAGTAGACAATAAACACGGCAATAAGCTATTGAATATTGGTGTATTTGCAAACGCATTAGTTATGCTGGTTAGACCATTAATTAGAACGCCGTTGTCAGCAATAGGAGTAAATATGATAAATGATCCTGTTACGATTTGTTACAGAATGCCATTTATGAAAAATTTTTACGATGCGGCAGACAACGTTCCCGGCTACAGAATTGTTTTTATAGCTTTTAGCGAAAGTATGAGCGCCTTACTGAGAGCCTTCATTTGGGGCGGGCTGTTTATTGCTAGTTTTAATTACGACCCAATATCGGCAATTAAAGTGGTATTTTATATAACTGCAATTATTAGCTTGGGTATAGCTTTGCAACCACGCGACAATAGAATTTAAAAAAGGTAATATTAAAATATATGAAAAAATTAAAAGAACGATCAGTACTTCGACAACTTGTTACGGTTTGGGGTTTTTTGTTTTTAGCAGTTATATCTGGATTTATAGGAATGCAAGCATATGTAAATAACAGCAAAGAAGCAAAAGTTCGTTACGATAATTTGTTGGCAGTCGACGCGGCGGGAGGTGATGTAGAAGCGTCGTTACTAAATTTAAGGTCGTATATTTATGCTCACATGAACACCACTATTGGAAGTTCGAACGGAATACATCCACCAATTCAGCTTAAAGGCACATACGACAGATTGGTTGCAGCCGAACAATTAAAATTAAAACAATCAAACGACGATTTATATAATAAGGCACAAAAAGAATGCGAAGTACTTTTTCCTGAAGGGCTATCAGGAAAGGGGCGAGTACCTTGTATAACAGAATATGTAACCAAAAACGCAGCAAAAGAAACCACTATCCCAGAAGGTCTTTATAAGTATGACTTTGTTTCACCAATCTGGTCTTTAGATTTAGCAGGAATATCAATATTGTTTACAGGTTTGTTTACGGTAGTTTTTGCCCTTAGGTTATTAACATACAGAAGTATGTTGCATCATTCGCATATGTCCCAGTAAGCAATAAAAAAATCGCGGACAATGCCGCGATTTTTTTAAACAATAGTATTGCTATGGTTTCTTTGTAGTAACTGGTGTAGTTGATTTTGTTGGAGTTGTGTTTGTTTGTTGTTGGTTTCCTGTTGCTGTGTCTGCTGTGTTTGCAGGTGCTGCGTCAGCTGCACTAGGATTTTTCTTGTATTCAGTAATAGCTTTTACTACTTGTCCGTCGTCTTTTAGGTTTTCCCAAAACTGGACTTCAGATCGGTTAAGAACCATTTGATCTTCTGGTCCGTGTAGTTCGCTTCCAAGTTTAGCAAGACTTACATCGTTTGCATTTGTTGCAGATGTTTGGCCTGGTTGTACTTGTTGGTTAACACGCAAGTAAAAAATGTCAGAAAGAGTAAGATACTTGTCTTTGTATACTCCAATTTTACCAAAGTATACTTGGCCGCCGTTTAAAAATACTGCCTGGTATTTACCTTTTTTGATGTAACTAGATTCTTGTTTGCCGCCTATTGCTAAAAGCGTAATAAGCGAAACAGCTACTAATGTAACTGAAAACAATAATACTACTGTCATTATTTTAGTTGCTTTGAAGCTTAATTTTTTAGAGCTCTTGTGACTACTTCCAGTATTAACATTAACTGTTGAGTCTGCTTGTCGGTTACCGCGATTTGCGAAATCCATATATCCACCTACCTATACATAATTTATTATTCTACAGTAGCTAGTGTATATTACTTATGCCTAAAAGCGCAAGAAACTTATGTTAATTTTGTTATCTCTATTAAAATACTGTTGACAAGTAAATTGCCAGAGGGGTATGGTAGGGGTACCAACTAATCTAACGAGGGAAAGGTGTTAACAAGCTATGGCTTACAAGCACACAAATTCAAAAGGCGTAACATACTTCTTAAATTCGAAGGCTGTTATATTACGCGGCGGCAAAGAACAAACAATTTATTATTTTAGCAAAGACGAACGACCAGAAGCAGTTAAGGAAGTTCCAGCTGGATTCAGCGTGAACGAAAACCCACGAAACGGTTTCTTGACAGTTAAGCGCGATAGATAATTAACAATATATCTAGCCGCACATTTTGTGCACTAGATTTACTATTCGCACGAGACGTACCAAAAGTACGTCTCGTTTGCGTTTTTCCTCTATGGCTCAAACTGCACTGCCTAGATTACATTTACAAGCTCATTCTTCTGTGCATTAACTACCAATGACTCGTAAAATTAGGTATATTAATAGATATGAATATGGTCACAGTTAAAAATTTGTCAAAAATATACGGAGAAACTAAAGTCGTAAAAGGTATTAGTTTTGAAGTTCAAAAAGGTGAAATATTTGGTATTTTGGGGCCTAACGGTGCAGGCAAAACTACCACGCTAGAAATGATGGAAGCCCTAAGGCCTATAGACGGAGGATCTGTAACTATTAACGGAATTGACGTTTCTGAACATCCTCAAAAAATTCGTCAAATAATTGGGGTTCAACCTCAAAGCCCAGCTTTTCAGGACAAGACCAAACTTACAGAATTATTAGAATTATTTGCGGCAGCCTACGGCGAAAGAGTTCATCCTAAAAAATTCCTCGAAGAAGTTGGCCTTTTAGACAAAGCAGGAAGTTATGTCGAACAATTGTCTGGTGGTCAAAAACAGCGGTTTAGTATAGCCGCCGCACTTGTTCATAATCCTAAAGTATTTTTTATGGACGAGCCTACAACTGGGCTAGACCCACAAGCTCGTCGTAATCTATGGGAACTTGTTCAACAGATTCGCAACAGAGGCATAACGGTCATAATGACCACTCATTACATGGAAGAAGCCGAGCTGCTTTGTGACAGAGTTGCAATAATGGACGAAGGTAAAATAATCACGATTAATTCTCCTAAAAAGTTAGTCCGAGAATTACTAGACAAAGGATTTAAAAAACGACAATTAGTAGAACAAGCCAACTTAGAAGATGTTTTTATTGACTTAACGGGCAAGCACCTAAAGGACTAATTATGAAAAAACAACTTTTTACAGTTTATGTATTCGTAAAATTAAGTACACGGCGGTTTTTTCGTGACAGATTAGCTTTGTTTTTTACTATTATTTTTCCTTTAATATTTTTGTTTGTATTTGGTGGTATTTTTGGCAAAGAAAGCAGTATTTCGTTTAAAATTGCTTTAATTAACCAGTCTAAAAGTGAGTTTTCTACTCAGTACGTACAGTCAGCTCACAAAGATAAAATATTTAAAATAGACGATAAAATAGACACCCTAGATAAAGCAAACGAAAAAATGAAGCGCAGCGAAATTGACGCAACTATTATTTTGCCTCCAGAATTTGGAGCTGTAACAGGGTCAGGTCCAACAGGCGAAGCAAAGGTAGTTTATACAGCAAACGGCGAACAAGCTGCTTTTACACTAGTGTCTATTTTGCAGGCACAGTTTAAAGGAATCAACAGTAGTTTAGTTCAAACTGCAGAACCTTTTAAAATAGTTACAGAAAAAAGCAATGCCAGAAGTTTGTCGCGATTTGACTATACATTTGCAGGATTACTTGGGTTTTCTATTTTGGGTCTAGGAATTTTTGGGCCAATTAGTGTTTTTCCTGAACTCAAAAAGCAGGGTATTTTAAGAAGACTACACACAACGCCCCTAAAAGTTTGGCAATATTTTGTCTCTAACGCCATTTCTCAGGCAATAATCGGCTTAATTACTATGACAATATTATTTGCAGTAGCAATGATAGTTTTTGATCTAAAATTGGTTGGCAACATCTTTGAACTAGCAATTTATTTAGTACTAGGCATTACAACAATACTAGGCATCGGCCTGGCGGTAGGTGGATGGGCTAAAAACGAACGCCAAGCGGCTCCGCTGGCAAATATAATCGTGTTTCCTATGATGTTTTTGTCGGGTACGTTCTTTCCCCGATATGTTATGCCAGAATGGCTTCAGAATATGTCTGGATATTTGCCCCTAACACCTGTAATTGACGGAATAAGACTGATTGCTACAGAAGGCAAGCATCTGACCGATCTTGGTCCACAAATAGGACTTATTGCAGTTTGGATTGCAGTTATTTATTTTATCGCTTTCAGAGTATTCCGCTGGGAATAGGGCAAAACTAATACGATTGCACATTCTGGGCGTAGACCTGAAATCGTGATTTCTTAAAGAAGTCAAACTTGTTTTGGCTTTTTAATAAAGCTCATGTCGTCAAAAAATCTTACAGCACCAAAGTACTGCTCGATTTTTGTGCTCGGCCCCCATCCCAGACTGCACTAATCGTAGTAGTTTTGCCGCACTTGACCATATGTCCAAAACTGCACACAGGCAGGAAAGTCTATATTAAACGGTACTTTCTAACAGAGGTTGTAAAATAAGCATAACTGTGGTATAATACATTTATGGAAAATAACCAAAATACATACTACCAGCCAGAGCTAGACTTTTCGGCACCAGCTACACCCGAAGTAGTTCCAGATCCAGAACATATTGACCCTGCAGTTTTATCTGCAGCCAGATTAGCCGTTCAGGCTGCGCACGATGTTGCTAACAGATCAAACTTTGAACCTTTAGGCAGTAGAGACCCTAAAATAGCTCAAAGAGATTCCGACGAAGCATACTGGAAATCATTAGACAAATAATCTTAAAAATTATTGTATAAATTATGAACAAAACTCCACAACAAGAACCCTTATTTGCAGTCGCCGAACGAACAGGTCAGTTTGTTGTGTCAGATTTTACAAATGCAGAGCCAGGCGATTTAGTAGATTCTGTAACCCGCGATATTCACTTTATTAACGCTCTTTCGGGCATTAGTGATATAAATTCCAGACTTGGCTTTGTTGCTGCGTTAGGCACAAAGTCCAACAGACAAAAAATAGAAAAAGAATACGGACCAGCTACAGATGCGGTGTCCGAAGGTGTAAAAAATAATATTAAGTTATTAGCTGTAAATGTAAAGTATGAATTTGCACGAGCAATCGGTATGTTTGCAATAGCCGACCAAGAATTAGCCAAGCAATACGCCCGAGAAAAGTTTGAAATTTTTAGATTAGAATTTGACGGAACAGGTAACGCCAAAAAACGCACTGACGCTATTGAATATTTGCGCAAAGACATAGAAGCTAAGCAAAACAATCAAACTGCAATAAACAGAACTTCCCAGTCAGTACATTTATTAGACAGTTTAGTTTATTCAGAACCTGTCAGTACTACCGAATCAACCTTAGAAAACGAAGATGTTTTAACCACCCAAGAAAAGCTAAGAGCAATATTAAAAGACCCACGAGCCGGCTTTTATCCTGCTACTAACGAAGAAAAAAATCAAATAATAGCTTATTTAGACTATTTAGATAACCCGGCTTACCCTTTAGGAATTAATAACCAATTTTTAGAGATTCTTAATCACGAGATTAGGCTTTCTGCAACAAATGGACAAGCTCGTGGAATAGCGGCTATAACCAGCATTACTCATGAATTAGGAGATTATTATATTCAATCTGCAAAGCAGTTACGTGACTTACAGGATCTTGCCGATAAAATATATAATTGCCCAAATCCAGCGGTTACACTACAAGAAGAAATAGGCGACTATCACCAAGGTTATACTCCGTTAATTAGATTTATGGACCTTAATGAATTTACCAAGCATGGTGTTGTTGGCAAACTAAATCGTAGTCCCCTAAGAACAAAGCGTAACGAAGATATACAGGCTACAAAGGGCATTAAAAACAAGGTAATAGAAGATCAGTACACAGCTAGTAATCCTACAGAGGCTTTTAAAACTCGAATAAAAGATGTTATTCAGGGTAACAAACGTAAAAAAGTACAGCCTTTAAAAATAAAAGAACTACGCCTGGTTGTGCAAGATGCTATTTCTGATCAAGCAAAACGAAACTACTTTGCAGAAGCAAGATTAAAAGAGATATCAGACATGGGTATTGACGGCATTCTTAAAAGCGTTGCAATAACTGCGTCGTCAATTTTGCATAGTAAGGTATAAAAAAGGTAAAATGCTTTGACTATGGATTACAAAAGTTTACCTAAACCATTTTATATACTTGCTCCAATGGACGACGTAACAGATGTCGTTTTTAGACGTATTGTTACAGAATGTGCAGAACCAGACTTATTTTTTACAGAATTTGTTAACGTAGATGGTCTGCAAAGTGCCGGCCGAGACAGAGTACTTAACAAGCTAAGAAAGCTTGCATCAGAACAAGCGACAGTTGCACAGGTATGGGGTAAGAACCCAGAAAACTACTACAAGACAGCTAAAGAGCTAGTACAGATGGGCTTTGTGGGGGTAGACATTAATATGGGCTGCCCAGAAAAATCTATAGTAGGTAACGGCTGTTGCAGTGCATTTATTCTTCCAGAAAACAGAAGCTTAGCAAGTCAAGTAATTGAAGCAGTACAGAGTGCCGTAGAAGGTAAAATACCAGTTAGTGTAAAAACTAGACTAGGTTTTAACGAAGTAGATTACAGTTGGCACGAACACCTACTAAAGCATAACCTTAACATGTTAACTGTTCATGCAAGAACCAGAAAAGAGATGAGTAAGGTACCTGCAGATTGGTCAAAATTAGAACCAATAGTTAAGCTACGTAATCAGCTGTCCCCCTCTACTTTAATAGTTGGAAACGGCGATGTAACAAGCAGAAAACAAGGATTTGAACTTGCGACTAAGCACAACATAGACGGGGTCATGATTGGACGTGGTATTTTTACTGATCCTTTTGTGTTTGCCAAAGACAGCCCGTGGCAAGACTACAGTAAAGAACAAAAGATAGAATTATTAAAACGGCACGTAGAGTTATTTGATAAAACCTGGATGCCGGGCGAACGTAATTTTGACATGTTAAAAAAGTTTGCCAAAGTGTACATTAACGGTTTTGACGGAGCCAGCGATATGCGTGTTCATATTATGGAATGTAAGTCAGCCCAAGAATTATTGGAACATATTAAAACTTTGCAATAAGCTAGTTCCCTGCATGTAGCTATACTAAATATAGTTACATATAAAAAGATATAATAATACTAACTATGAATAATCAAATACCGTCAGACTGGAATACCCTTTTGGGTGTACAAACCTACAAAGATTATTGGTCTAAACTTAATGAATTTGTTAGCTTAGAACGCCTAAACCAACAGGTGTTTCCTGCACAAAATGAAGTTTTTGCTGCACTTAAATTAACACCTTATAAAGATGTAGCCGTAGTGATTTTAGGGCAAGATCCTTACCATAACGACGGTCAGGCTATGGGGCTTAGCTTTTCTGTTCCCGGCAGTACAAAAATTCCACCAAGTTTGGCCAATATTTACAAAGAACTTGCTGCAGACGTAGGAATAGGTATAAAAACAAACGGCGACCTTAGTGGTTGGTCCAAGCAAGGTGTATTGCTACTAAACAGTGTTTTAACAGTGCGTGCCCATCAGGCCTCTAGCCATAGCAAAAAAGGCTGGGAACAGTTTACTGACGCAGTATTAAAAGCTGTAAGCGACAAGCCAGAACATGTGGTTTTTATTTTATGGGGAAGTTTTGCCCAAAAAAAGAAGCATTTAATCGATGAATCCAGGCATACTATATTAGAATCCGTTCACCCGTCCCCGCTTAGCGCGTACGCTGGTTTTTTTGGCAGCAAGCCATTTAGTAAAGCCAACAGTGCACTTAAAGCGCATAATCAAAAAGTTATAGACTGGAATAAATAATGAGTGAAGTTAAGCAATCTATGGAAGATTTACGCTACGTGGGACAAGCAGTAAGTAAAAATCAAAATTTTACAGAATTTGATGTTATGAAGGACATAACAGATGTACTTTTTGAACAATATAAAAACTACCTTCAGTACGATAGTAGTTTGTCGGAATTTACTAATGACAAAAAACGATTTGATCAATCTGCTAACGAATTTGTAAAAGACAGGTCGGTGTATTCGCTAGTAGGTTCAAGGCTAATGTCGGGCATAATTTGGTTTAGCTATAGGGCAGACCAAAATATAAACAACCAACACGATTTTGCTATACGTACTTGCGGAATTGGCCGAGGCTTGGGACTGTCGTTACCTTTTATGGAACTATCTGTAAGCGACTATATAAGATCATCTAGTATTGACGTTGACACTATTAATTTAAATGTTAAACCTGCAAATATTGGAGCTATTGCGCTATATAAAAAATTTGGATTTAAAGAATCTAAAAACCAAGACGACGTAGCGACTGTCAAAATGGACTATAAACCAAAGTTTTAAGTTAAATCGCCATTTCGTGATATTTGTCGCCCCAAGTGCCCATGGCGCTAAGGATGTTTTGAAGTTCTTTACCTTTTTGAGTCAATTCGTACCTGTATCTTGGCGGATGCTTGCAGTATAGGTTTTTTAAAATAATGTCGTTTTCGACTAATTTGTCTAACCTGGCGCTAAGGGTTCGAGGGCTAATTCCTGCTAAAACAACTTCTAGTTCTCCAAAAGTTTTTGCAGATTCTATTAATTGACCCAAAAGAAGCGGTGTCCATTTGTCGCCTAAAATATTTAATGCCGCAGATATGCAGCCGGCTCGTTTTTCGACCTTGCTGCAGGGGATTTGTTCTACGGAGTTATTTTGCATTATATTAGCATTATAGCACGCATTTACTTTACAAAGTATAGTCACTGTGTGTATAGTTATATTGTAACTATACAAAGTGTAGTGATTAATAAAAAAAATAACTGTCAAAGGATAATCATGGCTAAAAAAATTAAACTTATCGTAGGTAGTACAAGACAAGGCCGAGTTGGTGGTCATATTGCTACTTGGCTTGTAGGCGTAGCAAAAGACGCAGGCGTCGAACTAGAAGTAGTAGATTTAAAAGAAGAGAACTTACCTTTTTTTGAAGGTCCATCACCAGCATATGTACCAGCAACAACTCCAGAAGGTCAAGCTTGGTCGGCAAAAATTAAAGAAGCAGAAGCAGTTATATTTTTAACTGCAGAATATAACCGTGGTATTCCTGCCCCATTAAAGAACGCAATTGATCATTTGTATAACGAATGGACAGACAAGCCAGCAGGGATTGTTGCCTATGGATACGTAGACGCAGGTGTAGGTGTTATATCTCAGCTAAAACAAGTCCTAAGTTGGATAAAAATGCGTGTTGCAGAACCTACAGTAGGTATTTTGCTTGCAAGGGATCATTTAGAAAATGGCAACTTTAAAGATGTTGATTCTGCGCTAGATCATGCTAAAGCACCATTCTTGGCTGTCTTAGAAGCAATAAACGCAGCCTAATTTTTAATTTAATTAACGACGACTAAATAAAAATTTAAATTAAAATAAAAGACCCTCACGAAGAGGGTCTTTTATTTTGGTGGACTTGAGTAGTATTTTTTGGAACCAAGTT
>JBAXHY010000016.1:0-18814 GCA_037138655.1 bacterium
GTACCCGTAGCTCAGATGGCGCAGCTTGCTGCAAGAATCAATAATAGCGTTTACGCTCTATCTGAAAAGCCAAGATGACTGGGTGCAGCATTAACAACAAATACAGTATGTACCCGTAGCTCAGCTGGATAGAGCGTTGGCTTGCGGAGCCAAAGGTCGTAGGTTCGAATCCTGTCGGGTACACCAAATAAATCACTCCACTTGGTGTGGAGTTTTTTATTTGTTACAAAACAGTCTGGGCAATAACCGCACAGTCTACTCGTTTGGCGCCAGCATTTTTTAATACTCTTGCCGCTTCTGACAAACTAGACCCAGTTGTAACTACATCGTCTAAAAGTAAAATATGTGCGCCTTGTAAGTAGTTTTTGTTTTTTACATAAAAACTATTTTTAATAACTTTTTGGCGTGCGGCTTTATTTAGACCAAGCAGTCTTTGCTGATTAGTTCTGCAAAGAGCAGGGTAGTACGCCAACTTGCGTCTAGCGGCAAAGCTTTTGGCAAACAATTTGGCATGGTCAAAACCGCGCAACCTAATCCTGCTAGTGGCCGTAGGAATGCTCATTACAATAACCGAACAATTTATTGGTGGCAAAAGCTGGTCAAACAAATTTGCGATATCAATATTTGCGCCACGTTTTAAGCCAAACTTGTATTCATGTACAAGTTTTTTAAGGTTTCCTGAATATTCACCACAAAGCCACACACTATTCATGCTAAAGTTGCCCCTACACGACACGCAAACACCAAAACCTACGGTTTGTTTCATGCATTTAAAGCACCTACTGGGCACTTTACCCTGTAAATCACTAATACAGCCGCCGCAATACAAAGAACCTTCATGGCCGCAGCCAACACAGTTAAATGGTGCAATTAGTCGTAGTAAGGAGTCTATCATTGGGGTGTTGTTTTAAATGTGTTGTAAATATTGTCTTTAACGGTTGCGCTTGTTCTTGATAAGAAGCTATACTGTCATTAAGATAAAAACGCAAATTGTGTAATAACGCAAGCTTAACCGACTTTAATATACGCCCGGAGGGAACAAGTACATGGCACGAAAAACTCGTGATGACGATTTATTAATGGAGGACGAATTAACTGCTGCCTTTTTAGGCGAAGACGATGATGCAGTTATGATGTCAGATCCTTCACTAGACGAAAACGACGGCTCTGCACCTATATCTGCAACTGCAGACGACGATTGGGACGAAGAAGAAACAGTACCCGGCCAATTAGCCGTAGATGTATACGAAACACGCGAACGACTAGTCGTTAAGGCTCGTACGGCAGGTGTTAACAAAAATGACCTAGACGTCAGCATAGCAGACAACACACTTAGCATTCGTGGTACATTAAGTGCCGGAAACGAAGAAGACGTAGAAAACTACTTTGTTCAAGAATGTTATTGGGGTGAATTTAGTAGAAGCATATCTTTGCCTCTACCAGTCAAAGAAGACGAAATCGAAGCCGTGCTAAAAGACGGCGTGCTAACAATTAGCTTTACTAAGCTAAAACAAGATACTGTTAAAAAGATCCAGGTATTGTAACTGGGCTATGTAGCTTGCACACTTTGGGTGTAGCCTACCAGCAAATACAAAAGACGTACAAAAGTACGTCTTTTGTTTTATGCTCAGCTTTCATCCCAAATTGCACTAAGCTAGATAGCCCAAAAAATACACAGTAAGTTGTCTAACAACAAAACCGCCCCATTGGAGCGGTTTTGTTGCTACGCACAGAATGTGCATTGTGCCAAAGTTTTAAGTGGTTAGGCTGTTACTTTGCCTAATACAAACTTAACTATAAACTGTGCTAGTGCAACAACAACAAGACCAATAACTGCGTAAAGAATGGTGTTCTTTGCTCCAGTTACGTTACCACTGTCGCCACCACTGGTGATGTACTTAAGTCCGCCAACAATAATCATAATAACTGCAACGATTGCAACTACTAAAGAAAACAAGTTAATAGCAGTGTTAATTATTGCGTCTACTTTGTTATTAGCGGTTGAAGCATCTGTTGTACAGTCAGTACTAGAACTTGCGCTAAGATTTGCGCCAGCACAAAGACCGCTGTTAATGTCTGCTGCTGCGCTTACAAAAGCTGGTGTAGCAATTGGTGCTAAAAATGCTGCAACCATAGCTGTTGTTTTTACAAAATTTATTATTTTATTTATCATATTTATCATCCCTTTATTTAGATTCTTAACTTTTTATACCACGTTAATGCTTTAATCCGCAAGTGTTAATTAGACACACGGCCCAAAACAAACTTAACAATAAACTGTGCTAGTGACGCTACAGCAATACCAACAACTGCATATATTATGGTGTTTCTGGCAGATGTAGTAGACGAACTGTCACCGCTAGAAGTAATATACTTTAATCCACCGACTATTAGCATAATTACAGCAATAATAGCCACTAAAAACGACAACAGATTAACTGCCGTTTTGACTGCGTTAGTTATCTGGCTTTCGCCCTGACCAGCAACACAACCCGTATTGTCTAGGTTGGCGCCTGCACAGGCCTGTTCTTTGGCACCTTCAAACAACGCAAAGGCCGTTCCCGACACCAAAACAGGTGCTAACAAAGTTGTTAGTGCAAAACCCGCGCTTATTAATATGTTTCTTATTTTATTCATATTTCTCCTGCTAATTTATAACTTATCAAGCACTAATTGCACTATTGCCTGCGACAATACAGTAACCGCCAAGCCGACTGCTGCGTAAATAATCGAACCTCTTAGTTCGCCAATAGTCTGGGGGTTACCCTGTGAAGTAGCAAAGCGAATACCTGCAACTATTAAAATAATAACCGCGATTATTCCCGCAACAAAAGACAACAACTTAATGGCGGTAGTTAAAATACCGTCAGGACCAAACAGGGGATTGCTAGTTTGACCGCTTTCGGCATCTTTACAAACAGCCGAGTCAGTTATACCCTCACAGCCAGGTGCCACAACGTTTACGGCGTGTACAGCTACTGGCAACATTACAAATACCGACAAAGTTGCCGCAATTATAATTTTGAGTCTATTAATCATAATTATATGTACCTTTTATATCCTTCCTACAAAAAATCGAACTATAGCTTCTGCCGTTAATGCGACCACTAGTCCTATTACTGCATAAATCACACCTCTGCGTGCGTCTGACGCTTTTTGCGGTTCGCCACTACTTAATATAAAGCGAATACCTTGTAGTACTATTATTAGCACTGCAACTGCGGCCAGCGCACCAAAAACTATGCTTAGCACGCTTGTTAGTGTTGTTTGGTCGGCTGCTACCTCAGGAAGCTTAGTTAAGCAGTTTGTGGCCGTAGAACCTTCGGCACAATTTGTAATCTGGGCTATATAATGTATCATTTAAAACTTTCCTGCTACATAACCGACTAATTCGGCGGCCACTATTGTTATAGCCAAGCCAATAAGTGAGTTTATTATAGTACTTTGCGCTTGCTTAGTTTTGTCGGGTGATCCTTGGCTCATAGTGTATGAAAAACCTCCGTAAACTATAAAACCTATCGCTACAAGCGACGCTACTCTTAGCAATATCTCTATGCCCGACGCAGCTATTTTCCAAAAATCCTTAAGTCCATTAATTTGCGGTGTGCAAGATGTTTCTTTTGTGTCTGGATCTGTTGTATACACTCCTTCAAGGTGACTGTGCCATGACGGTAGTCCCAAAAATCCACCATTTCTACAAGGCTCTGCAAGCACTTTTGCCGATCCTAGTATAAATATAGACGCTATGGTGCCCAGTAATATAGACATAAATAGTGACGTAGCTTTTTTAAACATTCTAAAACATTCCTCCGGGTACCAAATAATTAGCTATAGCAAACATAAACAAGTATATAAGTAGACCTATTATTGCATTGGTGATTCTTTTAATAGACGCTTCTGTTGCTTGTGGGTTGCCCCTTGACGCACTGTACTGTATGCCAGCAACAACTATCGAACCTATCACGACCAAACCTACACCAGCACTAAGAAATCTAAAAATAGCAAAAGCTATGTCGGTGATTGGGTTTAGTTCTTTACCGTAAGCTGGTCCAACACAACCAAAGTTAAACGACACATCTACCACCTTAGAGCCGCTGCCGCACTTGTTTTTTGGAGCCGTAAAGGTTCCATCTGCTGCATCAAGAGTGTTGATTCCAACCGTACTTTGACTGTTATACGTACTTTGAGGTACGTAGCCATGAACACCACAAGATGCAATATAGTCGTTATCTGTAAATACTGTACCGCTACGTGTAGCCTGCACAACCGTAGAATCAGTACAAGTAACGGGTGTCGTTAAAGGATCTGCAAAAACAGCACCGTTTAGCAAAACCCCTAATACTAACGACTGCACAAAGACTGCAATAACTAATAGTTTTTTGTTGGACATATATTAAAATTAAACCATATAAACCTATCGCGGCAAACTAGAATCCTATCTTGTGTTAAAAATGTGGTATTTAGGGCTAAAATATATTACTATTGATGTAAAGATGAAATCGAAGACAAAAAACCTAGCCATTTTGTTTGCGTTGCTACTTAACTTTAGTCTTGTAATTAGCAACATACCTACTAAAGAAGTTTTTGCAGACGCAGGAACTATAGATATAGCCACTCAAAGAACTATATTGTGGAATTTTTCTGATTGTATAGTCCGTTACGGCGACAGGGCTAGTTCTATAATAGACACTCGTCGTGGGCACTTTGGAGAATCAAAAGAAGATGCTGCTGGTGACTGGATGGACGATAAAAATTACGTAGTAGGTTTTGATGTTGATCCTATTAACGGCGTTGTATCGTGTTTGGATATAATCCAAAAAGGAATAAATACACTTATAGACAGGGGTGTTAGTATACCCCAAAACAACGGCGCAATAGATGTAGCAGGTACTGCAGGAAACGACGCAGCACAAAAAGCTTCTATTACAGAGTGGTTGTCTAAGTACGTTATTAATAAGAATTTTGCCGAATTAAATGGTAAAAAGTCTAATTATAATAGAGCCGATTTTGAGGCCAAGTTAAGAGCCCTAAAGGCTATGTCAGATGCAGAATTGGCAAAAATTGGGCCACTAACAAAGCAAATGATTCAGCGAAGATACTTTAAGCTTGTTAATATTTGTTTTACGTCGTCTTCGACATCTAATGGTGCGGCGCTAGATACCGGCAAAGGTGACTTTACATATGGTGGAAAGTTTTACTATATAAAGAACCGTAGCGAGATGAAGCCTGCCATACTATCTTTTGTTACAGATGGCGGTGACACAAATTTACCTGGTGATAGTCATGTATTTAGACTTGATGCTTTTGGTGGTGCTGCTGGCCTAGGATTTCATTCATTTTTAGGTGACAACGGAGTTTGGGATGATACACCATTTACACCTTACAGTAGTGACGGTGGTGGTTCTGACTTTTATCCTATGGGAACGGACGTGCCAACCTTTACAGAAGCGGGAAACAATAAGGGTATGGCCGACTGTGGACGAATTATCCAAAATGAAAGTATTAAAGAGGCTGTTTTAGGTACTGGCATACAAATAGTAAGGGGTGAAATAGCCTACACTGCCGACAATCCGAATTCTGCTATTGCAAACTCGGGCCCCGCAAATTCTGCTGGCCCAAACGAAGAAACAGACACCTGTGAATCTAGTGGTTTTAGCCTGGGCTGGATAACCTGTGGATTAATTAACGGAATGTCTTCGATGGTTCAAAAAGTTTTTACGGGCATAATAGAACCATACTTAAAAACAGCGCCAATTGACACAACTGCTTCTACAGACAATCCTATTTTTAAAGTTTGGTCGAGTATACGCAACATCGCAAACATTGTACTTATATTTGCTTTGCTTTTTGTAGTGTTTGGTCAGGCAATTGGCGGCGGACTTATAGACGCATATACAGCCAAAAAAATAATGCCTCGACTTTTAGCGGCGGCTATATTAATAAATATATCTATTTATTTAGTTGCCGCATTAATAGACATATTTAATGTACTGGGCGCCGGTATTGGCGATCTTATATTAGGGCCTTTTAAAAATACTATATTTAGTAAGTTTCACAATAATGGAACGGGCAACGCTATTGGTATAGGGGCGATAATTGCGGGCGTTGTTGTTGCTGTTTTAGCAGTTATTGTAACTAAGGGATTCAAGGCAGATATAGCCGGCGGTACAAAGGCCGGGGCGTCATTAGGTGCTACGTTTGTGCCATTTTTGCACTTTATGCTTGTTTTTGTATTAATTCCTGCCGTATTAATATCCTTAGCTATTTTTGCTACTTTAATTATTAGGCAGGGAATAATTCTTATATTGGTTGTTACCGCACCAATCGCGTTTGCCTTTTTTGCTATACCAAGTACCGAAAAGTACTTTAAAAAGTGGTGGGATACGCTTATTAGCACACTTATGGTTTACCCAATCATGACCGTCATATTCTCGGCGTCCATAATTTTGGCGGCCCTATCGTTTAGTGTTGGCGACAGAACTGATGCCACTGGGTCAAATATAATTGGGGCAATAGTAGCATTTGTAATTCTTATAGTTCCGTTAGCACTTATACCATTTTCGTTTAAGTTAGCGGGCGGAATAATAGGAAATCTTTTGAATGTAACTAAGGGACTAGGCGACAAAGCTGGTGGCATTGGCAAAAATCGCTACAAAGAAGGAAGATCCTTCGACAGAAAACTCGAACACGACAGAAAATTCCAGAGCCCTACAGGAACAATGCAAAAAAGAAGAGACATCAAAGAAGCACACAGAAGCCGGAGTGCTGCTGCTTTTAAAAATGCTTCTGCGGCAGTTTTTAATGACGCCAGCAAAGATGCCGGTGTAGGAGCATATGAGTCGACAGAATCGTATTCCCCGGCTCAAAGGGAACTTGCGCGCACAACTGCAATAAACACGCATAAAACACTTACCGCAGCCGCAGACGCAATGCCTCCTGGCAGTCGTCCAACCAAAGAGGCGATAAATGCCGGTGCAGTAAGCGCCGGAATTGCAGCAGCAAACAACCACACACCAGAGGCAGTGCAAGCTGCAGCTACTGCGGCCATGACAAGTTATGACAGATTACCGCCAGCTACAGCAGCCAATGAAAGCATGGCTATGGGTGGTGCGGCTGCGCACATACACAAACAAACCCTGGCAAGAACAGGCAGTGCAGCAATTGCCGATATTGAATCAAGAGACGTTAACAATTTGAATGTAGCATTAAACGCGTATGACAGAAACACCAGCAAGGGAGAAGACCAGGCTAACACCGCAGCACAAGCAGCAGCCGAAGCTTATTCAAGAAAAGACCCATTAAGACCGATCAGTGATATTGACGCTATAGATATAGGATCAGATGCAGCAGACCTACATGTTACAACCGGGGACCGCGACTACGCATTAGACACAATCCGTACTACATATTAAACTACCTAGGTTATTATTTAAACCAGATCATGTAGAGCATTAGACGATTTGTATTATATATATTATAAAACTCTATTGACTAAAACCGTATATTGTGCTAATGTTAATATCATGACAAGTTCAGTAAGCAATCAACCAAATCACGAACTACCACCTCCTACATCACAAGATGTGCCGTTTTTATTACTTGCACCACCAGAAGGCTATACACGGCCAACACGTGAAGAACTTTGGGGACAGGCAGAATCTGTTGGTGCTTCTGCACTTGAAGGGTCTATAGAATTAGTAACCGATGAACCATTAATAACACCTTCGTATAGTGATAGATACAAAGTTTATGACAAAAAGGGTGATTTGGTTTTAGGCGAAGACGGCTTGCCGCTAGACACACGTACAGCAGCACTAGAAGTTGTTTCGTCGTCTATACGAAAAGCAACGGCGCCGTATTTAACTATAGACGGCAAACCTCTTGGTTTAGTCTTAGGCGAAGGTAAAGATACTGGTAATATTTTATCTAGAGCAAAACGCAGACTAGCTACAAAAATCTACAATAGATATGAAGACAAGTACGATCTTCAGGCTTTTGAGTCTGCTAAAAATGCAGAACAGCAAAAAATAATCCAGGATACTGTAGGTACAGGCCCAGACGAAAACGAGCGTTTACTTTTTGTGACACAATTTGTGGAAGGACGACTACAACGTTACGACGGTACTCCTCTTAATCCTTTAGAAATAGTAAAATATCAACGACAAGCTGCGGCTGCTAGAGTCAACAAGTCTAGATATCAGGGGCTTGCTGCTTACGAAATAGGTAAGCGCGAAGAACAAGAACAGGGCGGTGGTTTAGGTATGTGGCTACAAATAGCTAACAAAATGCACTCCGAACTGGGTTATAGTCAAGACGACATTATGGGTGTTTATGTTGGGCTACAATACATGAAAAAGGGTCAGTACTTAAGCATTAAACATACTCCTTTAAATCTAGTAGACAAAGACGGCGTAGGATTAAAAGAATCTGATTCCGACTATTCAACCAGGTTAGTTGGCAGTAAGTATGTTTTTGGCGACCTTAAAGAGCGTAGTTACGTAACAGAGCTTGCAGATAAGTTTGCAGGACACCAAATGACTTTTAGTGCGGCCGACGTGGTAGACACATTAAGATTAGCAAGACTTGTTAGCGACCGACTGGGCGACGGAACAAAAACTACAAAGCAAATGAATAAACGTGGCTACCAAAACGATGCTTTTATTATGCACAAACTGTGGTCAACTGTAGAAAACAGTCGTATGGGAAATAACTTTACAGAAGTTGGTAAAGACGGCCTTAGCCCTGAAGATATGGCTAGAATGCAAGAAAGAGCATTATCTGGAATTGGTTCGGGATATCCTCCAAGAATTTCTGGTTCTGCAGAAGCCAACCAAGCCTGGAAGATACTTGCAACCGTTGTTGATGCCGCAGCCATAAAAAACCCTGTTGTTAAGATGTTTAATGAAGAAGAATACGCTGCTAACGGCAAACAGTTAACTAAAAAATAACTAGCTTAGTTCTTTATACTTTGACTGTTGTCGTCTATAATACTGCTTAAGTATGGCAGTGTACAAAATACCTCAGGACGTAGAGGCCGACGACAAGTTTGTTGGTCCTCTTAGCTTTAAGCAGTTTATATATATTGGTATTGCTACCGTAAGTTCGTATTTGTCTTTTTTGTCTGTTACTAAGGGGTTTTGGCCTGCTCTTATATTTTTTGCGCCTTTTATTATTGCTGGCGGTTTTTTGGGGTTCCCTTGGGGGCGTGATCAGTCTACAGAAGTTTGGTTGGCGGCGCGTATTAGGTTCTTTATAAAACCTCGTGTTCGCATTTGGAACCAGTCAGGCGTTATAGAACTGGTTACAATTACGGCTCCAAAAAAGATAGAAAAGGTTTACACGAATGGTTTAAGTAATAACGAAGTTACTAGTCGTTTAAGTGGTCTTGCGACACTGCTAGACAGCAGGGGATGGGCAGTAAAAAATATGTATAGCGATGCTTATTCTAACCCACTGACTCAACAGACCGATGGCAACGAACGTTTGCTTGGAATGACAGAAATACCAAAACAAGTAACCGAAAACACTGCCGGCGCTGATGTTTTGGACGAATCAAGCAACTCTACTGCTCTTCATTTTGAACAAATGATAAAAGAGTCTGAGCAAAAACATCATAGCGAGCTTATAAACAAAATGCATAACCAAATAGAAAACCCGTCTGCGGCGCCTAGCACCGAACCTGGTCAGGTAGCCGATTTTTGGTTTTTGCAACAAGGCCAGGGAACAAACAACATACCAGCACCTTTGCAAAACCAACCAGCAACAGAGCCTTCATACACTACTTTTCAGACTCCTGCATTAGTAAACCCTTATAGCCAGCAACCGCAGCCTGCACAGCCTGCACAGCCCACAAATGACGTAAGTCCGTCTGTGGCCGAGCAAGAGCTTTTGCAAAAATTGCACAAACAACAGACAGAGCCTTTTCAGCCTTATAGCCACCTAAGAACAATCCAGCCCCTTGACGAACAAAACAATGCACAAAATGCACAACAAAATACTGCACCGGCTACAGTGACAGCCCCTGTAAGTCCTGCTATAATGAACCTTGCAAACAATGATGACTTAAACATTGAAACGATTAGTCGTGAAGCTAATAAAAGTAAGGGTTTAGAAAATGGTAATGAAGTAGTAGTTTCACTACATTAAGTTTTGGGTGGTAAAAAAATAATATGAATCCGCAAGATATAACCTCTGGTTCTAACGCTACAACTACGGCGTCTTTACCTACCTTTAATCAACCCAATAATGCTAGGCCTGCTGTATATGGGCCACAACAGGCTCAACCTCCAGTAAATAGCAGCAACCCAAACAGTACCCAAAATAGCCTGCAAATAGCCGAAATACGTGACGGAATTGTAATTATGAACGACGGTAGTTACCGCGCGGTCGTTATGTGTAAGGCTATAAACTTTGATTTAATGAGCCCCCAAGAACGTGAAGCTGTAGAATACAGCTATCAGGGATTTTTGAACTCGCTTTATTTTCCTGTGCAGATTTTTGTAAGAAGTCAAAAAGTTGATTTGCGTCCTTATATTGAAAAGCTAGACAAGATTCGTAGCGAACATTCTAATATGCTTTTGGCATTATTAATGGAAGATTACATTGGTTTTATGTCTGATCTTGCTACACAAACCAACATTATGGATAAAAAGTTTTATGTTGTTGTACCGCTATTTGCATCTGTAGAAGTAAGTAAAGTAGTAGGCAAAGCTGCTAATGCGGGTAAGGGATTTTTTGCGAATGCTTTTGGTAAAAAAGAACAAACTGTGGTCATTAACGAAGCTGATCTTGAAAGAGCTAAATCCGAATTACGAAACAGAGTACAGGCTACTATTAGCGGACTTCAGCAAGCTGGCGTACAAAGTCTTCCCCTAGATACCCAAGAACTTATTGAACTTTATTACGACGCGTACAATCCTGACACAGCTACCAGACAACAGTTAAAAAACTTTGACGACCTAACTGTGCCTGTAGTAACAAAAGGACAGGGTGTTGCGCCTCAACCAGGCCTAGAAAAGGAAGTAATTTAGTTATGGGAATATTTGGCAACAAACAACCTGCGCTAGACCCAGTGTCGCTGGCTCAGTCGCAAAAACTACGCGAACAACAAGAGGTTAATAGTGCTTTTCAAAAAGGAATTACCGCTTTAAGAGATTTTATTGCTCCTGCTAGCATCGAATTTCAGAGTAGTTATTTTCAGATAGGCACACGATTTGCCCGAACTTATTACGTGTATGGATACCCTAGACAAATATTTACTGGCTGGATAAGTAGCATGGTTAACATTGACGAGATTATAGATTTGTCGTTTTTTGTTTACCCTGTCGAAAGCCAAGTGGTTTTAGAAAACTTACGTAAAAAAGTTGGACAGCTAGAGGCCGGAATCCAGATAGACGGCGAAAAAGGTAAAGTGCGCGACCCAGGAAAACAAGCGGCAATTATGGACGCCGAAGAACTTAGAGACAAACTTCAGGTTGGCGAAGAACGGTTTTTTAGGTTTGGTTTTTATTTTACGATCTATGGTTCAACAATGGACGAACTAGAATTTGTAAGCCACAAAATAGAAAGTATTTTGGGTCAACAACTTGTTTACAGCAAGCCTGCAAGCGCTCAGCAAGAACAAGGACTTAACAGTACCTTGCCTCAATTTACAGACCAGTTACAGATTCGTCGAAACATGAACACCGGGGCAATAAGTACTAGTTTTCCTTTTACTAGCGCCGACCTAAGTCAAGATAGCGGAATTTTGTACGGCATAAATATGCATAACAGTGGGCTGGTTATATTTGACAGGTTTAGCCTAGAAAACGGCAACAGTGTTGTTTTTGCAAAATCTGGTGCGGGTAAAAGTTTTACTGTTAAGCTAGAGGCCTTGCGTAGCATGATGCTTGGTATAGAAGTGTTTATTATTGACCCAGAAAATGAATACCAACGAATGTGTGATGCAGTGGCGGGGTCATATGTAAGACTTAGTCTAAGCAGCACAACCCGTATTAATCCTTTTGATCTACCAAAAGTAGTCGACGACGAAGAATCCGACAATGCACTGCGTAGCAACCTTATAACTTTGCACGGACTATTGCGACTTATGATGGGCGGGGCGCAGGCACAAATGGCAGGAGCAGCCGCAGCTACTAGCCCGGTTTTAAATCCAATAGAAGAAGCCGATTTAGATGCAGCATTAATAGAAACATATGCTAAAGCTGGTATTACAAACGATCCTCTTACGCACAGAAGCCCACCTCCAACTATTGCCGATTTATATGACGTTTTGCTACATTCTGGAGGCACAGGGCCGCAACTTGCGCAGCGACTACGTAAATATACTACCGGGACTTTTGCGGGCATATTTAGTCAGCAAAGTAACATCGACATAAATAATCCTTTGGTTGTTTTTAATATACGCGACCTAGAAGATGAACTTAGGCCGGTTGCTATGTACATTGTTTTAAACTTTATTTGGAACAAAACAAAGACTGACCGCAAAAAACGTATTCTTATTGTTGATGAAGCTTGGCAGTTAATGAAGTACGAAGATAGCGCTAACTTTTTATTTAGTCTTGCAAAAAGAGCGCGTAAATATAACCTGGGTATTACCACAATTACTCAGGATGTTGAGGACTTTATGGGAAGCCGAATGGGTAGGGCTATTGTTGCTAACGCAAGCATGCAAATACTCTTAAAACAATCGGCAAGCGCTGTAGATGTTTTGTCGGACACCTTTAAGCTTACAAGCGAAGAAAAAAAGCGTTTGAGTCAGTTCCCAGTAGGACAAGGTTTGTTTTTTGCTGGGCAAAACCACGTACATATTCAGATTTTGGCTAGCCCAACCGAAACAAGTCTTATTACCACCAACCCAGACGAAGTACGTAAAATCGAACAACAAAGTCAGCAGCCACAGCAAATAAACATGCAGGATCCGTCGACTTTTAATGGGGCTGTGCAAATACAGTAAGATGCAAAAAAATGCCTAACGACTTACAGGAACGCAAAGGATACGAATACGACGATAATTTTAGGCCTAGTGGCAACGTCGACGATCTTGAGGCCGCCTATGGTTCTGCTAGCGCATCTGACAGTGACATGCCAAGTGGACATCCTAGTAAAAAATCATTAGACGGCGACGACCTTAAAGGGGCCGAAGCTGGCGCCAAAAATAACACAACTTCTGCACCGGCACTGGGCGGCGAACAAGACAGATTAGGTAAAGGTTTTACCGGCAAAGATGCGCTTGGAGCTGTTTTGTCTAGCACGCCAACTGGGCGAGTTGCAAAATTTATGACTGCCGCCAAAAGCAACAAGGGCAAAGGCGCAGGCATAGGGGGAATTATATTTTCTTTAATGTTGGCTTTTTTTGGGCTAAGTTCTTTTAACTTACAGCATTATTCTGATAACTTTTTAAAAAAGACAAACGGCACAGCAAATAGTGTATTAAAAAAGCGTAAACAAAAAGCTTTTAACAATGTAATGCAACGGGTAAGCCGCGGTTCGGGAACGGCCTTTGAAAGCGTAAACAACCTAAAGGCCCTAGCCGCCGATGGCATAAAACCCGACTTTGCTAAAGGGGTATTAGAGTTTACTAGTAGCACTGGCGAAACCGGTATTTTAGATTTAAAGGCTGCTGATTTTGATTCAGAAGTAAAAAGTTTTTTGCAAAAAAGCGACAGCTTTGCAGCTGAATTTAGCGAAAAAGTAATGAGCAACGAAAAATCATTGGGTCAGGCGTTTGGCGGTCAAACAGCCGAGAGTTTTTATTCAAGATTTAAGATAACGCGTTTTATTAAATGGTTGTCTAGGGCCGAGCCCGAAGGTGTGTCGGCCGCAAAAGCTTTAGCCGATGCCGTAAAACATCAAAATGATGCCCTGCGCGCACAAGACACAGCGATTGCAGAACCCGGGGTTAGCACACTTCCGGACGAACAAGCAAAAGACCCATTGGCCGTAAAACAGAATGATTTTTTGAACGCAGAAACAGCCAACATCGCAGATGACTTGGTTGCTAATGCCGATGCTGTAGAAGCAGCGTCTTTAATAGAGGGTGATGTGGCCGCTGCGGCATCAGCCGAATTTGCAGAAGCCGTAGAAAAAGGTGCAATATTAGATATAGCTGCAAAATCAGGACTAGATGTCGCTTCAAAAGCAGCACCTTTAATTGCCGAAAGTGCTCTTACTTTTGGGCTTCCTGCCTTACAAGAAAGCTGTAAGGTTAAGGGTAAATTACAAATGGTAAACAACGTACGTCGTACTATGTATGCCATACAATTAATGGGTATAGGTTATGATTTTTTGACTATAGCAAGTCACCAGCGCGCTGGCTTAGTTACCGGTAAGGCGCTGGCTAAATACCAGTATTGGATGGGCAGAGAAGACAAAAACACCGGCAAGTCTTTTTCTAATTCTGGTGGCATAAACAATGCTCTAGGCAATAAAAACACGCACGCTAATCCGCAAAATCTTGGCAAGCTTTCGGTTGGGTTTGCGTCGGCTGGAATACTTGCGTCAATATCGCATTTTATTAATCGCGTACCAGGTGTTAGTAGTGGTTGTAAGTTTGCTAATAATGGCTTTGTTAACCTGGGCATTGCTGTCGTTGGAATCGGTGCGGCGATATTTAGTGGCGGGGGTACTAGTGTTGGGTCTGTCCTTGCGTCTGCTGCACCCATAATAGCGGTAGTTGTTTTGTCGGAAGTTGTGGTTCAAATAGCTACTCCTATTCTTATAAAATCGGGTGCAAAAATGGCACTTAATGGCCTTGAATCTGGTGAATTTTTGGGCGACGCTGTTTCTAGTGGAGTAGGTACCGCCATGTCTTCTATGAACGGCGCGCATGCACTTATGCCAACTACCGTGCCTCAATATACAGCCTTAAAAATGATAAGCGACGAACAAAACAAAAAAGAACTAGCCAAAATGAGCATATTTGACCGTTACTTTAACCGCGACAATACTGACTCTTTGTTAAGTAAAGTAGCTGTTAAACTTTTGCCATATTCGGATGGTAAAAACCTGGGTCAAAACATTGCTATGCTTGGCCTGCAAACACCAAGGACGCTAGCTGGTTCTGTAGGAAACATGTTTGTTCCGCCTAGCACTGTTTATGCCGAAGGTACTGGCAGTTTGTGCGAAGATCCGCAGTTTGTAGACAACAATATTGCAACCGATGATTTTTGTAACCCTGTAGTTGCTTTGTCGCCTCAAATTGATCCAACCGTTGCCCAAACTAAACTGCTGGCCAACGGACTTATAGACGCCCAAGGCTTACCACTAGGTAAGTTTAAAAGCCACATTAAACAGTGCTTAAGTGGAACACCGGGATTAATGTACCAGTTTGATGTGCCCGAAGACGGATCCGGAAACGGCAAAACCAATGAATGTTTGCCTGGTAACGGAGTAGTATTTAACGGCGAAACAAATAAATTAGCAGACGCATACGGCATAGAAACACCAACTCAAAATGTGGCCTGGTGGAGAAAATTAATGGGTCAAAAGGCATATGCGGCAACCCTACCAATTTACACAGGTTACGTTACCGACACAGACTATATGACTGCCTGGTATGCATATTTAGATGACGCCCGTGACTTATCTGCCGACCTTAACGGATCGGCTGCAAGCGCAGACTCCACTAAACTTCCTGTTGGTGGTTTTCAGACTGGGTTCCCGGTTGCCAGTATAGATACTTCAAAAATGACTTGTCCGGCTAGTCCAACAATAACGGCGGGTAGCGTGGTTAAGGTTTTTGATACGACTGCAGGTTTTTATAACATTAAACTTTGTAATGTTCACGGGTACAGCATAAATGCAATAAAGGCTAAGGATTTTGACGACATGTATAATTCTATGATAGCTGCGGGCTATAAGCCAGTTACTGTAGATTCTGCAGGCAACTATTCAAGAGACGGTGGTGGTGGAAACTTTAGGACTTATGACGCACAAGCAGCGGGTTACGCCAAAAATCCAAGCGCTTTTGCGCCTCCCGGAAGTTCTAACCACGAAAAAGGTCTAGCCGTTGACACGGCCTGTACCAACAACGACGGAAGCAAACTTTACTACCCGTGGATGACCGGCAAAGACAGGGGTCTTACGGCTTTTGCTAAAGCAATTAATGAACATCCTTGCCTTGATTGGATACATAATAATTCTGCTAAGTTTAGGTTGCTTCTTCAGTGTGACGGCAAAGGTTCTGGGGGCGGCCAAATAGCAGCAGGCAGTGGCGGTTGCGAAACATGGCATCTTTCGCCAACCGGAGGATAAATTATGACAAAAAAATCTCATAAATTCAGTACTTATAAAAAAATATTAACTCATCTTGTTTTGAGCTTAGTTTTGTCTGTTTATTCTTTTGGTGCCTTGGCTAATGCCCAGGCCTTAACATCTACCGAATATTGTGCGCAAAGAGGAATTACCAGCACCGACAAATGTAAGGTATTTTTAATAAAATCTGGATTTTTGTTTATTGGCGACGAAAGCACCAGTCAAACTTGTACTACAACAGTTACTGCCTCTACCTCAGACACAACGGTACCGTCGGGCACATTTGATCCGACGACACTTACTTTTCCTGCTTTTCCTGACGAAGTAGCTGTGGGCGCATCAATGACTCAATACTTAAAAGATAATTTTCCTACTACGCCGTGGTTGGGTGTTAGTTCGGATGTTGGCGCTTGGCTAGTAAAAGAAAGCAAGGCTCGTAATATAAATCCTTTGTTGATATTTTCTATTGGTAAGCAAGAAAATGGTTTTGGTAAAAATGGTGGCGCTAAAGTAACTACGTATTTTAACTATTTTGGAATGAAGGGCAGTGGCCCCAGGGTAATTCCTGGCAGTGCTTATAAAGGTTTTAGTAGTGCTGTCGAAGGAATAACGTTCTTTATGAATGTAGTACAAACAAATATTAACGGTCCAAACAAAGGACAGTACGCTGCGGTAACTAATTTTTACGAATACTTGGGCAAGCATCAGTCTGGAACTATTGTATACCCCGGTGAAGATCTTGACCCTACCGACAGAACAGGTCCAGTTTTTGACGCCAACGGAAACTGGCAAATAAACCAGAGTTCGCCAGACAACAATAGGCAAAACGGCTATGACGCGGCTATGGGCGTATACACCAGTTGGTACCCGGTTATTCACCCCAATAAGGCCTATAACAATCCAGACGGAACGGCCAACCCAAGTAATGTATTTAATCCTGCTAGTTATTTTAAAAACTCAATAGCCTTAATAAATAAACTATTAGGATTAGGCTTGTCTGACCTACCTGCAAGGGGGGCTGGATCTGCTAGCACGTCTTGTACTACTAGCGCTGCGGGATTGCCGCTTGTGGCAGGCCCTAACGGCTATGACTTAAAAGACACAGGGCCAAATCCAATGATTTTTTATAGCCAGCACACAAGCGGAACCGACCCTGCCGTAACTGGCTATTTTGGCTCTAGCGCTTACGGCAAAGGCACAGTTGGTAACTGTGGTTGTGGGCCAACATCTTTTGCTATGATAGTTTCTACATTAACCGGAAAATCCGTAACTCCTTCCGAAATGGCAAAATGGGCAGCAGACAATAATTTTCAGCAACCTGGCTGTGGTTCTTCTTGGTGGTGGCAAGACAACCCAATTCTAACCAGTCAAAAGTGGGGAGTTAACGTAGAAAACCTTAATAATGATTTTGCAAAAGCCAAAACTGCGCTTGCAAGTGGTAAGTTAATACTTATGTCTGCGGGTGGCGGAAACGTATTTGTAACAGGTACAGCAGCCGACGACGGCCACATTTTTGTAATGCGTGCCTTTACGGCGGACGGGAAGTTTTTGTTTGCCGATCCATCTAGCGACGGCTCTAAAAAGAACAGACCAGAATTTAATCCTTCTCATAACGTAAGCCGAACAGCCCAACCCGAAAGCGTTATTGCCACCCACCTTAAGGGCATGTGGGCTATTAGTAGGGCTGCACCATGATAGATAAATTATTAAAAAACAGCCGGTTATTAATAATACTGTTTTTTGTTTTTAGCACGGCCTTAATTTTATTAGTAACTTTAGGTCAAAAAAATACAAAATCTTCTACTGGTGGTGAATATTCGCCTACTAATGATGTTGCGTATTTTGTTGATTCTACTAATTTATATAAGGCCTTGGGGGGTCGTCGATTTAATTATCTTCAGCTAGATTTAAGGGCCCATTTTAATGACATAGTAAAAGGCTACAACAAGCCTGTTAATTTTAGCGTTGCGTCTGTAATAACCAACGACAAAACAATAACCATAGAAGGCAAATATCAGGATCGGGTAGGTAATACCAAAATAGAAGTAAGGCTATTAAATAACGAACGTCTAGACGTAGTAATGGTAACTGGCAAAAAATCTAATCGCGATATTTTACCTAGCAACAGCAAGATTAACAGATACATATCGACACTTCCTATTACCGGCCCAGACTACACAATAGACTTTTTATTAAGTGACAATACGATTGTAATAAGTATATACGACCGTGATCCAGCTATTGCCGAACGCGCCAAGGCTACAATAGTTCAGGCCGTAGGCAAAGAACAGGTCGATAAACAGCAAATTACCGTGTCTTTTCCGTCTAATTTAGATACTATACTGCCAGATAGCGGCGTTGCTGATGAGGGGTACCGATAGTTTTATTGTGCTGTTAGCGCAATAATGTGAGCTTTGTCTGTAAAATGTTCTATTACTAAGTCGGCGTCGGTAGTAGTAATAATAGTTTGGTAACCCTGCAGGGCAGCGGCTAACGCCTGGCGTCTTGCGCCGTCAAGTTCACTAAATACATCGTCTAATAATATTAGCGGTTTTTTGCC
>JBAXHY010000017.1:0-18723 GCA_037138655.1 bacterium
ACTTGGGCTACCAAAATAAGATCCCTATCGTAAGATAGGGTTTTTATTTTGGCAACGAAACCAGCACTATAATCTGCGACGCTAAAAAGGTCGCAGGTGAGATATGCCATTCGGCATATCGCAAGGAAACCTTCCGGGTGAAACTTGTTTCACTCCGTGAAGTTTCGGGCCCGCGGAACGTGGGCGAGTCCTGTCCCCGCTACCAATAACAGAACTCCAGCTTGTCTGGAGTTCTGTTATGATATAGAAATGAAAAGAGTTTTTATAATACACGGATACACCGGATACCCAGACAAAAACTGGTTTCCGTGGCTAAAAAATGAACTGGAGAAATTGGGCTTGGAAGTTGCTGTACCTGCAATGCCTAATACTAATGCTCCGAAACTTGAAGAGTGGTTACATCACCTAAAGCAAACTGTAGGTACTCCAAACAAAGAGACATACTTGATTGGCCACAGCTTAGGCTGCCCGACTATACTTCGATACTTAGAGAGCCTAGATGATGGCCAGACTATTGGAGGTGCAATACTAGTGGCTGGTTTTGCCGAACCATTGCCTCACTTGCCTGAACTCGATAGTTTCACGGTCAGAAGTTGGAATGATGAAAAAGTTAAAAGGGGCACTAGTAAGCTAGCAATTATCAATTCCGACAATGATGAAGCCGTACCTTATTTTAACGGCGAGCGTGTAAGAGACCGTTTTAACGCTGAACTACTCACAGTACACAATATGGGTCACATAAATGAAAAAGCCGGCATTAAAGAAGTCCCATTCGTTTTAGGCAAAATAAAAAGCATGATAGGTATTTAGATCTTTTTAGACTCTAGCCTGCTCTGGCACCATAAACCTAGTTATTGCTTATTAAGTACCCAGAGTATACTGAACTTAAATAGAAGGGTGAAGCATGAAGAAAAATGAAAAAGGGTTTGGTTTAATAGGAATTTTAATATTACTGGTTTTAGTCGCGCTGATTGGCGGGGTTGGTTACTATGTTTATCGCTCAAATAAAAAACCAATCTCGAGCGCTACTCAACCTCAACCCACTAACATTGAACCAGCTAAAGGCTATAAAAGATTCGAAAATGCTGATCATAAATTTTTGTTTGATTATCCTGATAATTTGGAGGTTGCTTCAGAAAAAATATGGATTGATATAGCACAAGGCGGTTTAAACATAGGTGTAATGAAGCCAGGAACACTAAATGGTAAAGTTTTAGGTGTGCCTGAAGTTACAGATAGTGATGGAATGTTAGTAAAAATCGAGGTATTAAACACGGATTTAAGTAAAGTGGCAAACCTAGATTTTATTAGTTCGTCGAAAGTAACATTTAATATTTGTGGGGTTAAGGCAACAACCGGCATATTGACTGACTATGACCTGTATGTCACAAGTTTTCAAAAGAATAATCTAGCTTTCTTCTTTAATACTCAGCGACCTACGAATGAACGTAAGTTAATTCACGATAATCTTGTTCATTCAATCCTGTGTACTTAATTTAAATTGTTTGACAAGTATTAATATAGGTTTGGTATGCACTTTTTAATGTCCTTGGCCTGATAAGTAATTAAATTTTGATTGCAATTTTTAGCTTGGATTGTTTAGCTGTACAATGTAGATATGAAATTGGGTAGTAAAAAACATCTTCAAAATCCAAAACTACATTCAGGTAAGTCTTCTGGGCTTTCTGGTGGAAGTAGCCAGCGCGGAGGATTAGTGAACCCTAAAGACTTTGTGCCTAAAATAGTTGGTTCTAAACTGAAAAATAAAAAAAAGTAAGGGAATGCTTTTAATAAGTATTATTTAAAATATGGAAATAGGTATTTGTACTTTTGCTGATTTGTCTCCTGATCCTAAAACAGGATTAATTATTAGCGCCGAACAAAGAATGAAAAACCTATTAGAAGAAATGGTGCTAGCCGATAAGGTTGGATTGGATATATTTGGTCTTGGCGAACATCATAGGTCGGATTTTATCGTGTCTAATCCGGTAGTAGCTATGTCGGCAGGCGCCGCTTTGACAAAAAATATTAGATTTACGAGTGCAGTTACTGTGCTTAGTTCGGCTGACCCAGTTAGAGTTTTTCAGGAATTTTCTGAACTTGATCTTGTGTCTGGTGGACGAGCCGAATTAATAGTTGGCAGAGGCTCTTTTATTGAATCTTTTCCGCTTTTTGGAAACAATCTAGACGATTACGACGACTTGTTTAAAGAAAAACTAGAACTTTTACTTAAATTGCGACAAGACGAAAAAATAACTTGGTCTGGTAATTTTCGCCCTTCTATTAACGACAGAGGTGTATATCCACGACCTGTTCAAAAATCTTTACCTATTTGGATAGGAGTAGGGGGCACACCAACATCTGTACAAAGAGCAGGCAAACTTGGGTTGCCATTAACGATTGCAATTATAGGTGGGTACCCAGAACATTTTGTACCGTTAGTAGAATTATATAAAAACACTGCCAAAGCTAATGGGCACGACGAACTTGCACTTTGCATAAATTCACATGGTTTTGTATTAGAAGATTCAGACGAAGCATCAAAAGTTTACTATCCTTATTATTCTGCTTTTATGAACAAGATTGGCAAGGAACGAGGATGGGGACCTATGGGATGGGATTCGTTTAATCAGTCAAAAGGACCAGAAGGTTTTTTGTTGGTAGGCAACCCAGAAGAAGTAGCGGCTAAAATAATTAAAGAATACGACCTTTTTGGGCATCAAAGATTTATGATGCAAATAAGCGTTGGTGCCATGCCTCATGATAAAGTTCTTGAATCTATAGAAGTACTAGGAACCAAAGTTGCACCATTAGTACGTCAAGAGCTAAAACGTCGTAAAAACAAAAATAGTTAAAATATAAGGTTAGTTGGCACCGGTAATGGTGTATTCAAAGCACACACAGCCCATAAAACCAGCCAATGCACTATGCATGGTGTTAGCGGGAACGTTTAACGCATCGCCTGCCTGAAGGGGTATATTTTTGTTGCCATCGATAATATAAGTTATAGAACCTTCACTGCACCAAATTCTTTTATCGTTAGGATTAGTTTTAGCTTCAAAAACTTCACCCATTTCGGCTTCCCATCTTGTGGCATCTATATCTTTAGACTTTAAAAGATCAATTAATTCTGACTCTCCGGCTTCGTATGTCTTAGACCATCTGTATTTTAATAAATCCATAATTTAAGTATAACAATAAATTATTATGCCCCACTAAACTAAAAAGAAGTCACCTATTTAGGAACTTCTTTGATTAGTGCGTTTAGCCTTATTTATGCTTTAGCTTTTTTTGGCTTTTTAGTTTCACGCTTTTGGTGATCTTTACTCATGGTATTATACCCCTTACGCTTTTTATTATGCACATTTTGAGTAAATTTAACAAGCAGTGAAGTAACATCTAAGCATAATCATATTGACAAAAACACAAAAATAAGCTATTATTAAATAGTTTTAGATCAAAAACAAATATCAAATAAAAATCTTAACAGTTAAGAACAAAGCAAAAAAAAGGAAAAGCAAAAATGAATATCACAAAATCTGGTCTAAGTTTTGAATTTTTACCAACAGCGCATCCAACTCTGGTGCAAGTCGATAGTATTTTACGACAAATCTAAGCATTAGAATAAATGTAAATAACCAGCTAAGTACTTAGCTGGTTATTTTTTTCCGTTACAAGTATTTTTGTTCCACAAACCAACATTATTAATTTGCGCTTCATGTGCGGCATCTTTAAATTCTGTTTGATAAGTGTAAGGAACTTTGTAAGTGTATTCGTAAGCGAAACCTAAGTTTATTAACGACAAATTAAACAATGTTCCGTCTGACAAATATACGTATCTTAATAGTCTGCCGTATTTGTCTCGGTTTTGTTGGCTATTGTCTTGTACTAATTTTACTGAGTTATTAAACAAAGATTTGTAGGTGTAGCTAGACGCTTCATTACCAAAACATTGCACAGGTTTGCGCGGATCTTTTGTTTCTGGTGTGTCTATGCCTATAAGTCTTACTGTTTCTATTTTGTCTGCAATACTAACCTTAATTGTGTCGCCGTCTACAACGTTAGTAACTTTGTAATAACTTTGTTTAGCGTCGCTTGTGGCAAAATATGGCTCTGATTTATCTTCTGGTGCTACGTATTCTTCTATAGTTGATTGACCTTCTACTTGAGGTTTGTTTATGGCATTGCTAGGCAAAATATTTGTAGGGAGTTTTACGGCAAAAGCAAGCACACAGCCTATAAATATAATTACAAAAATAGACGTAAAAAGTCCTTTAAGACTACCGGTTGGTTGACTATTTTTTTTGATTTTGGGATTCATTCTGTTTGTATTATATGTTCATTAAGTATTAGTAGCCAAAAGCACCTTGCTAAACAGGGGTAAATATCGTACTATTAGCATCTATTTCATGGACACAATAAAACTTATAGTAGAAATCTTACTTTTAATAACACTTTCGGCAATTTGTTCTGGGTTAAATTTGTCTTTAATGTCGCTGTCTATTTCTGATTTACGCAGAAAAGCACGAACAGGTAATGCAGACGCAAATAAAGTACTTTTATTGCGCGAAAATAGTCACCTAAGCTTAGCTAGTATTTTGTTAACTAACGTTGCAGTTATTTCTACTACCTCGTTAGTTTTAGAACATCATTTTAATGGAATAATAGCCGGAATCGCCAGTACGTTATTAATTGTTGTTTTTGGAGAAATATTTCCACAAGCAATTTTTGTTAAACATGCGCTTCATTTTACTGCCAGACTGGCACCAATATTGCACACAATGATCGTTATATCGTACCCGGTATCTAAGCCTTTGCAGTTATTGCTAGACAATTTGTTTGGCCGAGATTTAGCAAAACTACACAGTAAACACGAACTTGGAGTGATAATTTCTGAACATGCAACAGACAACGACAGTGAACTAGACGAAGACGAAGTAAAAATTATTAGAAACACACTGCTACTTAGTAGTAAGCGCGTACGCGATATTATGACCAATATAAATGTAGCCTATTATTTAACTATGGATACATTAATAGATGCTGCAAAAATAGACGAAATTAAAGAAGAAAACTGGAGTAGGATTCCGATTTTAAATGACGATCTTACCAAATGTTACGGTATTTTATTAATGAAAGATTTAGTGGATATTGATTTTGACGAAAAGCCTTATTTGGTGTCAGAACTAGTACTTCACAAAACTAAAGTAGTTGGCAGTATGACAGCACTAGACACTATGTTCAGAAAATTTATCGCAGCAAGAACTCACTTAATGCCAATAGAGCGTGACGATAAAATTGTAGGAATATTAACAATCGAAGATTTGATAGAAGAAATCTTGGGCCACGAGATAGAAGACGAATCCGACGCTTAGACTAGATTAACAGGTTAGAATTTGGTATACTTGTATTTATTGGCATGGCAGCGTAGCTCAGTTGGTTAGAGCGTAGGACTCATAAGCCTAAGGTCACAGGTTCGATCCCCGTCGCTGCTACCAAGAAAAAAGTCTCATCTGCACGATGGGACTTTTTTCTTGGCTGGTAGTTACTGGGGTGGAACATGAGTTTTTATATTAATTTGATTATTACAGCATTTGGAATAGGGTCTAATGGGATATTAAAAGGCTCGTTATTTACTGCCCGTCTTAACGCTCGGCCGAACGCTCCGTGTGCAACAACTAAAATTGTGTCGTATGGCAAAGTGCTTAAATAGTTTAGCGCCTCATTTGCCCTATTTTGTAGCTGGACTAATTTTTCTACGCCATTTAATTCATCTATCGAAGATTCGTCTAAACTGTATGATTTAAATGTTTCTGGTTTGCTGCGTATTCCTTCTAGTTCCCCAAAACCTCGTTCTACAAAACCATTATGCAAAACTATATCGTCGTGCGAGTAATTTAATTCTGTAGTAATATTTTTGGCTGTATGATGCGCTCTGTCTTGGGGCGAACTAATAACAATATCAAATACTAAGCCTTGTAACTTGGCTGATTTTCCGGCTTGTGTTGCCTGTAGTTTTCCTTCTTCTGACAATGGAGAATTTAATCCGCTGCCGCTCCACAAATTATCAATATTGGCTTGGCTTAATCCGTGTCTTACAAAATATAGATTTTTCATTTTAAATTTTTTAAGCCTTTTCAACTAATTTTTTTGAATTCATTGCTATTATTATGACATGGATTTTGAATTGCCTGAAGGTAAGTACCTTGTTGCCGTTTCTGGTGGCGTAGATTCGGTGGTGCTATTAGATTTGCTATATTCGTTTCATAACACAGAATTAAACGAATTTGTGGTTGCTCATTTTGATCATGGAATACGACCAGATTCGGCAAAAGATGCAAATTTTGTAAAAGAATTAAGCGAATCTTATGGTTTTGAATTTGTTACAGAAAAATCTAACCTAGGAATTAATAGCAGTGAAGAAAAGGCAAGAATCGCTAGGTATGAATTTTTAAGAAAAACTACCGAGAAGTTAAATTTAGATGCGGTGCTGACTGCTCATCATCAAGATGATCTTATAGAAACTATTTTTTTACATACAATAAGGGGTACAGGCAGGTACGGACTGGATCCAATGTCTAGAACTAAGGATATTATTAGACCATTATTAAAAACTAAAAAACAAGATTTAATTAGTTACGCTCAAAAAAACAAATTAGATTGGCAAGAAGACAGTACAAACAAAGACGAAAAATATTTACGAAACGCTCTACGCAAAACATTATCTAAAAATCTTAATCAGGATAGTAGAGATAAAATTTTACTATTAAACGAGTCTGTATCAATAATAAATTTGGAATTAGACGAACTTTTAAACGGACTAGGTAGTTTTATTTTAGATAAAAAAGGATTAATTACTAGAAGCCGTTTTGTAATTTTACCTTTTGATGTTGAGTGTGAATATATTAAAAAAAGGTTGAGTTTTTACGGTGTTAAAGACATTAGTAAGCAACTTGTAAGTAGGGTAGTAATTGCGTCTAAAACATTAGAGCCTGGTAAAAAAATTGATTGTGGAAGCAATCATTGGTTAAAAAGTAATAAATTAACTCTAGAAATTTTGCGTAAATGACCAGTTAGCTACTGTATACTTTTTATATGGATAAAAAAAGTTTAAAACCTAACTTGCAGGGCGGTAAGCGCAACTATCGTACTGTAATATTTTTTGTGCTTGTTGCATTGTTTGGTCTAGTAATAATTAATTCAGTTGGATCAAGTCAAAGTCTGAAGGATGTAGCTTTTTCACAAGTTGTATCACGTGCAAATTCAGGAGAAATTAAAAAAATTCAAGTAAAAGGTGATGAACTTACAATAACAAAAAAAGACGAATCTAAGCCTAGCGAAAAATCCCGTAAAGAAGCTGGATCAAGTATTTACGAACAAGGTTTAACTAACAGAGACGTTGAAGTGTCTGTTGTTGACCCAGTAAGTTCTGGTCAAGCATGGACTAACGTTGGAATAAATATATTGCCAATCGTATTACTTGCATTCTTTTTAATATGGATGCTAAAAAGCGCACAAGGGCAAGGCAACCAGGCTATGAGCTTTGGTAAAAGCAAGGCTCGTTTGTACGGCAACGAAAAAAATAAAATTACATTTGCAGATATTGCAGGTAGCGAAGAATCTAAGCAAGACCTAAGCGAAATCGTAGACTTCTTAAAAAATCCTAAAAAATACGAAGGTCTTGGTGCGCGCATACCAAGGGGTGTACTTTTGGTTGGTCCTCCGGGAACGGGTAAAACAATGCTGGCACGTGCTGTAGCCGGTGAAGCAGACGCGCCATTCTTTAGCATCAGTGGTTCTGAATTTGTCGAAATGTTTGTTGGTGTTGGCGCAAGTAGAGTTCGTGATATGTTTGCCAAGGCAAAAAAGAACTCTCCAAGCATTATATTTATAGACGAAATCGATGCTGTTGGTCGCAAGCGTGGCAGTGGTATGGGCGGTGGTCATGACGAACGCGAACAGACGCTTAACCAAATATTAGTAGAAATGGATGGATTTGAACAAGGTCAAACAGTTATTGTTTTGGCTGCAACAAACCGCGCAGACGTTCTTGATCCAGCGCTACTGCGACCAGGTCGTTTTGACCGTAGAGTAAATATTGGCTTACCTGATCGAAAAGATCGAGAAGCAATTTTGAAGATACATTTTTCTAAAAAACCTATAGACAAAAAAGTCGACCTTGATGCATTAGCAGCTAAATCTGCCGGCAGTAGTGGGGCAGACTTAGCTAACATAGCAAACGAATCTGCAATTTTGGCAGCACGTAATAGTCGCAAAACTATTACTCAGAGCGATGTTACTAATGCGTTCGAGAAGGTTGCAATTGGACCTGAACGCAAAAGCAGAATAATGAACGAAAAAGAAAAAGAAATGACAGCTTACCACGAAGCTGGTCACGCAATTGTAGGCCACGTATTACCAGACAGCGACATGGTCCATAAAGTTACGATTATACCAAGAGGTGGTACGGGTGGAGTTACTTGGTTTATTCCGCCAGAAGATAAAAGCTATCACAGTATTGTAGAATACAAAGACATTTTGGCTAGAATGCTAGGTGGTCGAATTGCCGAAGAAGTTATATACGGTTCTGACCGAGTAACTACTGGTGCAGGTTCTGACTTACAAAAAGCAGCCGAACTTGCTCGTGAAATGGTTATTAATCAGGGAATGGGTAAAAAATTACGCAATCAAGTCTTTCATGTCGAAGACGGCATGATGATGGATCGATTAGTTCACGAACGCCAGTTTAGTGACGAAACGGCAAAAGTTATTGATGACGAAGTTGAAAGCTTAATTACAGAAGCTGCTGACCGAGCACGCGAAGTTATAGTCGCCAACAAAAAGCACCTAGAGCTATTAAAAGTTGCTTTACTAGACAAAGAAACCGTAGAAGCAGAAGATGTACTTAAAATATTAGAAGGCAGTTTAATGCCTAAAACAGCAAAATTGTATTAATTGCACTCTTAATTACTGAGCCGATAATCTATAATAAAGATTAATGAACAGAATACTTCAAAAAGCTAACAAAAGAATAAGCCTTGGAGGTGCGGCCACTCTTTTGGTTGCAACCATGCTGATTGCTCAAGTTCTTGGATTTATGCGTACGATGGCTGTTAATGGTAGTTTTTTGCCAACAGGCCCCCAAAGTACAGACGCCTATTTTGCTGCATTTAAAATACCCGATTTCTTTTTTTTGACACTTGCAGCTGGTGTTTTAGGCGTAGCATTTATGCCTGTTTTGGCCGAGCGTTTAGCTAAAAGCGACCGACGTAGCGTTTGGGAACTTAGCAGCAGTCTAATGAATCTTATGGCAATTATAATGGCAATTATTGGCGTCATTATATTGGTGTTTGCCGAACAACTTATGCATATTGTTGCGCCTAACTTGTCGCCAGAGCAGTTACATAATGCAACAACTATCATGAAGCTAGTGTCGTTTAACCCCTTGCTGTTTACACTTTCCGGGGTGCTTACTGCGGTTCAACAAACATTTGGCAGGTTTTTCTTTTTTGCAATCGGTCCTATTGTTTATAACGCATGCATTATTGCTAGCATCTTTTTATTCAGAGGAAACATAGGATTAATTGGACTAGGTATAGGTGCATTAGCAGGTGCACTGCTTCAGTTTATGGTTGTGTTGCTAGGTTTGGTTGGACTTGATTTTCATTACAGCCCAAAAATTAATTTTAAAAGTCATGACTTTATGCAAGTGCTAAAACAACTTCCTGCAAGATCAATCGATCAAGGTGTTGATTCTATTAACAGTATAGTAGAAACTAACAGGGCAAGAGTACTAGGAGATGGATATGTAACCTATTATGAAAACGCTTTTACGCTTCATACTGCCCCTATTTTATTAATCGGAACAACAATTTCGACGGCTGCTTTTCCTAGATTGGTGGAACGAATTGCACAAAACAGACCAGATTTATTCAGAAAAGATTTTCAGTTAATCCTACAAGTACTTATTTGGTTGGCGCTACCTGCTTCTATTTTGGCTTGGTTTTGTAGAGGCTACTTGTCTCGTATTATATTTAAGGCAGGTGCGCCACAAATTTCATTAATATTTGGTTTTTTATCGATTGCTATATTTTTTAGAATAATCTATACATTATTTTCTAGGTATTTTTATGCGCACAAAGACACCGTTACGCCACTTTTAGTATCGTTGTTTGCTATAGGGTTAAATATTATCTTAGCTTTTAGGCTAGCAAGACCTGATGCTTATGGTGCAACCGGCTTGGCGTTGGCTCAATCAATTGTTGCCGCATCAGAAGTATTTATTTTGCTTGTTATTATGTTATGGCGAGACAGCCAGATATTAGATAGAGAATTTTGGAATAACGTTACCCGAAGCGTATCGGTCAGTGGGTTTACTATTTTAACTGCTTTTATGATGGTTACATTATTGCCACTTGGCGCATCAGATAAAGGATTTTTGACTCTTGGATTTAAGCTTGCTGCAATATCGGTCGTTACACTAGCGGCGCATCTTTTGGTATCTTCTGCATTTAGATTAGAACAAGCCCAAGCAATTACTTCTAGGATTAAAAAGATAATTCTTAAGCCGATTCGCATTCAATAAGTTACTACCTCTGTTATAATGTATATTAATGGATAAAATTCGTAACTTTTGTATTATTGCGCACATAGATCACGGCAAAAGCACGCTTGCTGATCGCCTACTAGAAATCACAGGTACAGTAGATAAGCGTAATATGAAGGCTCAACTTTTGGACAAAATGGACCTTGAGCGCGAAAAAGGTATCACTATTAAACTCGCCCCCGTTAGAATGCAGTACAAAGACTACCAGCTAAACTTAATAGACACTCCGGGACATGTTGATTTTAGCTATGAAGTGTCGCGAAGTTTAGAAGCTTGTGAAGGCGCAATACTAGTAGTAGACGCAAGTCAGGGTATTCAGGCGCAAACTTTGGCTAATGTTTACTTAGCAATAGCCGCAGACCTAACAATTATTCCTGTTTTAAATAAAATAGACTTGCCTGCAGCAGATGTAGAAAGAGTTAGTGCAGAAGTTGTGAGCCTTCTTGGATGTAACAAAGAAGATATTTTGCACATTAGCGCAAAAACAGGAATGGGTGTAGAAAAAATCCTAGAAGCAGTAGTAGACCAAATTCCGTCACCAAAAGGAAGCGAAACAGCACCTACAAGAGCACTTATTTTTGACAGTTACTACGACGATTACCGTGGAGTTATTTTGTATATTCGTGTAATGGATGGTCATATCGCTAAAGGTGCTCAGATTCGTATGATTAGCGCCGCCAGTAACGGTATAGCGTTAGAAGTTGGTGCACTGCGCCCAGACATGAAACCAAATACCGACTTAAAAACAGGAGAAATAGGTTACGTTGTTACAAACCTAAAAAGCACCAGAGAAGCGCGTGTTGGTGATACGGTAACATTATCTAACAATCCATCAGTCGAAGCTCTAGCAGGCTATAAAGTTGTTAAGCCATTTGTTTATGCTGGATTTTTTCCTGACAGTAACGAAAATTACCTAGCGCTTAAAGAGGCTATAGATAAACTGAGTCTTAGCGACTCTGCCTTGCAATACGAACCAGAAAACTCACCAGTTCTTGGATTTGGTGTACGCATTGGATTTTTGGGACTTTTGCATATGGATATTATTAAAGCAAGATTAGAACGCGAATATAATCTTGATTTGGTGGTAACTAACCCATCTACCGACTATGAAGTCGTTATGAGTAACGGCGAAGAAATCGATATTAAATCTGCAAGTAGTTTGCCTGACCAAAGTAAAATTTCTAGCATACGTGAACCATGGATTAAGGGCGAAGTTGTATGCCCTAAAGACTATGTTGGAGCAGTAATTCAGCTAATTATTAGTAAACGAGGAATACAAAAAAACCTTAGTTTTATAGATGCAAAGCTAGCTTTAGTAACATTCGAAGCACCATTAGCCAACTTGCTGACAGATTTTTATGATCAACTAAAAAGTATAACTAGCGGATACGGTAGCTTTAATTACGAATTAGACGATTATAGAACAGAAGATTTAGTAAGATTAGATTTTTATGTGGCAGGCGACAGAGTAGACGCACTAAGTATAATGGTGCACCGCAGCGAAGCTAACGGTTTAGGCAGAGATATAGTTAAAAAACTTAAAGACGTTATTCCTAGACAAAACTTTCAGGTTGCATTGCAAGCTGGTGTAGGTGGCAAATTTATTGCGCGTGAGGATCTTAGCGCTTTTAGGAAGGACGTTACTACTGGTTTATACGGCGGTGATGTGTCTCGTAAGAAAAAAGTTTTAGCAAAGCAAAAAAAGGGCAAAGAGCGCATGAAACGGTTCGGAAAAGTAGATATTCCTGCCGAAGCGTTTACTGTACTACTGAAGCGTGATTAAATAAGGTTATGGAGAAGCAAGATTTTATTGAATGGGTAAAAAAGTTACAGACTTCCTATGTACCCAATCCCGAAACTATCAGGCGTCTCATGGCCATAGACTTGATTGCTCTTGTAGGACCTACAGGAGTCGGTAAAACTACAATAATAGAAAAACTGGAAATTAACTACGTTAAAAGCGACACTACCCGACCACGCCGCGAATTTGAACGAGACGGACACGAATACAACTTTAGAAGCGACTACTTTACGATTCTAGAAGAAATTAAAAGTGGTTTGTACGTGCAGTTTTTGGTTTCTAACAGTGATGAATTTTACGGTACTAGGTTAGACAGCTACCCTAAAGAAGGTGCTGCGACTATGGCTATTATGGCAAGTGCTATTCCAAAATTTAGATCATTAGGTTTTAGTAGTGTTATTCCGATTTATATTCTACCTCCAGGATACGTCGAATGGATGCACAGAATCGGCACCGGACGATCAATGGACCTAGAAGCACGAATGCGCGAAGCAGCCGATTCGTTGCCGACTGCTTTGTCTGACACAAACTATAGATTTGTATTAAACGACGACCTTGAATTAGCAGTATCAGAAATTAAAATTATTATTGCCGGTGGAACAATAACAGAACACCGTGATCAATTGGCGCGCTCTAGCGCAGATTTGTTATTTGGACGCTTAGGCGTTTCGGACGAATTTTAGACAGACAGTTCTTTTAAATCACTCATAATGTCTTTTATATGAGATTTAGGGTCAACGTCTTCGTATTTTTTAACTATCATTCCTTTAGGATCTATAAGATATGTATCGCGGTTTATTCCTACATAACTTTTACCCATGAATTTTTTAGGAACCCAAGATCCAAAAGCTTCGATTGTAGAGTGATCAGGGTCAGCCAGTAACGTAAAATTAAGATCGTGTTTGTTAATGAATTTAGAATGCGAATCGACAGTATCTTTGCTTATTCCGACAATTTCGGCGCCCATTTGACTTAAAACTTCGCGGCCGTCCCTAAAATTACACGCTTCTTTAGTGCATCCCGGAGTGTCGTCTTTTGGATAAAAGTAAATTATTAACCATTTACCTAAATAATCATTATTGGTGCGCAATACTCCATTTTGATCGTGTAGTGAAAACTGTGGTGCTTTAATGGTTTTACTCCTTGTCTTTATTGTATCTTCTCTTATAATTATACTATGGAACATCAAACACTGTCGGACTTGCATTCTGCAATATCTACATACAATATGCCAGAAGAAGCTAAAACTTTAGCTAAATCAGGAGACCTATTGGTCTTGTGTGGCGTAACTGCTGCAGGCAAAAACACGATAAGTGAATATTTGATCAATAACTCTAATTTTGAAGCTGTAATTTCTCATACAACCAGATCGCCTAGATTAAATCACGGCGAACTAGAAGTAAACGGAAAAGAATACTGGTTTGTTACACCAAAAGAAATGTTAGATATGGTTATTCGAAAAGAGTTTTTAGAAGTAAAAGCAGTTCACGGCGAAACCTGTTACGGTACCAGCATAGAATCTGTAAAAAAAGCTATTTCTGACGGAAAACGACCAGTTATGGAAATTGATGTACAGGGAGCGCTTGAACTTACAGTTGCTGTACCTGGATTTAGACCGGTATTTATATTACCTCCAAGTTATGAAGTATGGATGAGTCGTTTAGGCACTAGGGGAAGCATTACCGACAGCGAAAAAATGCGGCGACTGCGCAGTGCTAGCATGGAAATTAGAACAGCACTTGATCACCCGGCTTTTACGCTTTTAGTTAATCATGATGTTCACTTTACGGCTAAAGAACTATTAAATGGCAAAAATTTAACTAAAGACACAGATACGGGAATTAAAGAACTAGCCGAAGAACTAGTCCAATATCTTAGGTAGTCAGCGTTTTAGCACTCTTGCGTAGTGACTGCCAAAAATGTTATGCTCTTTAAGATATGACAGAACGTCAAAAAGCTATTTTACACAGCATAGTAGAACAATATGCCGAAGTTGCCAGCCCAGTTGGATCTAATTTGCTTGCAAAGGCATTTGGAGTGTCTAGCGCTACTATTCGTGCCGAAATGGCAGAACTTGAACGATTAGGGTTTATTGTACAGCCTCATACAAGTGCAGGGCGTGTGCCTACCGACAAAGGATACAGATTTTACGTAAACTTTATTAGCGAATCTCAGGAACCGCTATTGCCTAGCGCGCGGTCAGAACGAGCTTTGGCAGCACGAACAACCCCAGGCGGTTTACCTGAACGAATCATTAGAAACACAGTAGATACACTCGTAGAATTAACTCATAACCTTGGACTTGCTACTATTGGTAACCAACTTTATATGAGTGGACTTTCTAATTTATTTGGTCAGCCCGAATTTATTCATCCTTCTCAGGTCCAAGAAGTTGCAAGACTGTTAGATAATCTTGAACCTTGGTTGCGTGAAGCAGCACCAAATGAAGCACTAAGCGTTTATATTGGTGCCGAAAACCCAATTGGTCGCAACAGTGGCTGTAGTTTAATTATTAGTAAATTTAGAAGCCCGTTTAGCGACCGTAGCTTTATAGGTGTTTTGGGCCCTACACGCCAAAGTTATAAAGATGTAATGAGTCTAGTAGAACGAGCAGGAAAAACCTTAGAAGAAAGTATGTATGTCTAAAAAAGAAAACACACCACAAATTCCAAACGCAGAAGAATTAATGCAGCAAGTGTCAGAATTAACAGATGCATTATTGCGTGAACGAGCAGATTCAGTAAACGTACGACGACGAGCCGAAGAAGAAAAAGCACGACTAGGTACGTTTTATAAATCATTAGTTATAAAAGAACTGTTACCTGTAATCGATAACTTTGAACGAGCATTAAAAAACACGCCAAGTGATCTTGCGGACAGTGAATATTTAAAGGGTGTCGCTGGTACAGTTAAGCAATTCGAAAATATTCTTAATAAATTGGGAGTTGAACGAATAAAAACAGTTAGTGAAGTATTTGATCCAAACCTACACGAAGCCGTAAGTATGGAAGAAGGTTCTGGATCTGTAGAAACAGTCACCGAAGAACTTCAAGCAGGCTATGTACTTAACGAAGAAGTATTAAGACACGCAATGGTCCGCGTAAAGTCAGGCGAATAATTATGTCTGATATTGATCCATTTTTATTTTCATATAACGAACAAAATACTCTAGAAGAAATTACTACTATAAGAGCAAAATATCCGCCAAAGATGCCATTGGTGCATCAACTAGAAATAGCTTGGTTAGCGGGTGATGACGAAACTGCCAGCGAAATCGCAAAAAACCTTGATCGCATTGACGAAATTACTGGACGACACACAATTATATAATTAGTTAAATTGGCACTCAAATATGTAGAGTGCCAATTTTAGTATTGCCATAACTATTGGCACTCGTGTATAATAAGTGCCAGAATCAATTACTAAAAATAGGGGAAAATAATGGGAAAAATTATTGGAATCGACTTAGGAACTACAAACAGCGCAATGGCTGTTATGCAGTCAGGTAAACCAGAAATTATATCTAATAACGAAGGCGCAAGAACAACACCTAGCGTTGTTGCTGTTAATAAAAAGGGTGAACGTCTGGTAGGAGCATTAGCTCGTCGCCAACAAGTTACTAACCCTAAAAACACTGTTTACGAAGTTAAAAGACTTATAGGACGAAACTTTAACGACAAAGAAGTTCAAAAAGATCTAAAACTTATGGGCTACGAAATTGTTAAATCAGGAAACAGCACAAAAGTTAAAATGGACGGTAAAGAATATAGTCCAGAAGAAGTATCGGCAATGATTTTAGGAAAACTAAAAGCAGACGCAGAAGCATTTTTGGGCGCACCCGTAACAGAAGCGGTTATTACTGTTCCTGCATATTTTGATGACAGTCAACGCCAAGCAACTAAAGATGCCGGAAAAATTGCTGGCCTAGAAGTTAAGCGAATAATTAACGAACCGACAGCCGCAGCACTTGCCTACGGTCTAGATAAAGAAAACAAGGGTGACGAAAAAATAGCCGTTTTTGACCTTGGTGGTGGTACATTTGACGTATCTATATTAGAACTAGGTGACGGCGTATTTGAAGTTAAAAGTACTAACGGCGATACGCATCTTGGTGGTGCAGATTTTGACCGCGTTTTAGTAAATTATTTTGTTGCTGAATTTAAAAAAGACCAAGGTATAGATATTTCTGGCGATAACGCAGCAATGCAACGCTTACGAGACGAAGCCGAAAAAGCAAAAATCGAACTTAGCACAAGCCAAGATATTGATATTAACTTACCATTTTTGACAGCCGACGCAGATGGTCCAAAACATTTTGAACATAAACTTAGCCGGGCAAAACTAGAACAACTAGTTGGCGAATTAATAAATAAAACTGCAGAACCTTGTATTAAGGCATTAAAAGACGCAGGTTTAACAGCAAAAGATATTGATGCTGTTGTACTAGTAGGTGGAATGACACGTATGCCATCTGTTGTTGCAAAAGTTAAAGAAATTTTTGGCAAAGATCCAATGAAAGGTGTTAACCCTGACGAAGTTGTTGCAATTGGCGCCGCTATTCAAGGTGGTGTATTGCAAGGTGACGTAAAGGATGTATTGCTACTAGACGTGACTCCACTAAGTCTTGGAATCGAGACTATGGGTGGCGTAAGCACTAAGCTTATAGAACGCAACACTACAATTCCTACTAGCAAAAGCGAAACATTTAGTACTGCTGCCGACAACCAAAATCAGGTAGAAATTCATGTTCTGCAAGGCGAACGAGAATTTGCGGCAGATAATAAATCTTTGGGTCGCTTTGTCTTAGACGGTATTGCCCCAGCACCTAGAGGCGTTCCTCAGGTAGAGGTTACATTTAATCTTGACGCTAACGGTATTTTAAATGTTACAGCTAAAGATAAAGGTACTGGCAAAGAACAGAATATAACAATTCAGGGTTCTGGCGGATTAGACAAAGAAGAAATTGAAAAAATGCGTCAAGACGCCGAAGCTCATGCCGAAGATGATAAAGCTAAACGAGAAGGTGTTGAAGCCAAAAACCAATTGGATAGCGCAATTTATCAGGCTCAAAAACTTAAAGACGACAATAAAGAAAAAATCAGTGAAGACGATGTGAAGATTTTAGATGAAGCAATCGAAGTAGCTAAAAAAGTTGCCGATGCAGAAACTTCTAGCAAAGAAGAATACGAATCAGCCGCAAAAGAACTTACTGACAAAATTATGCCAATAGGTGCAAAATTGTACGAGCAATCTGCTGAAGCAGAAAAACCAGCAGAAGGCGAAGAAGCCAAAAAAGAAGGCGAAGAGCCAATCGAAGGCGAAGTAGTCGACGAAAAATAAAAAATGCCCCGAAAGGGGCATTTTTAATATGTTGAATAATCTACATTAAGTACTTTTTGTATAAATTAATACTAGTGTGTATTATTGCTTTTAATGGCAAGAGATTTTGAACAGTTAATATTTGACGCAAGACATTGGTTACGTGAATCAAAGCCAAAACCCACTATTAGCAATGAATTGGGCAACTTTGGAATAGTAAGACGTAATAAAACAATAATCGTAGATCCGCTAGAGATTGTTGCGGCAATCGAATCAACCAGTATCTTAAAAGCATCTAGACGTGTAGGGGCAATAATACTGTCGGCTACGGCCGACAAAGAACAAGATTCTGCTGTACTACATTGGGATACAGAAGGTTCAGTTAAGGTTTTGTCGTCTTTAACATATGTACCTAACGAATACGTTCCGCTGTCACGCTTAACAGGTATTTTGTTGGACAGGGTTTATGAGCGTTTTGCACCCGCAATGCAACAAGTACTACAGACATTAGAATAATAGTATTAATAATCTGATAAGATATTAATATGAATAGGCGTATTGCGGTAAGAGGTATTTTTGTTAAGGACGGCAACTTGTTGTGCGTAAAATTAAATCCATACAAAGCTTCTAAAAACATTACGAATTTTTGGTGTACTATTGGTGGTGGTGTAGATATGGGCGAACCATTAATACCGGCATTAGCACGCGAAATTGTCGAAGAAACAGGCGTTGAACCGCAAATTGGTAACCTGATGTATGTTCAGCAATATTTTTATAAAGATGTAGAAAACATAGAGTTTTTCTTTAATATATTGAACGTAGATGACTATACGAATATCGATCTTAGCAAAACTACTCACGGCGCCAAAGAAATTGCAGAAATAGGTTATATAGATACAAAAAATAATACATTACAGCCAGAGTTTTTGTCTGAAATTGATTTTTCTAGTTTTGACGGTACTGCATCGACCATTTTTTATAATTATTTATAAGCCAA
>JBAXHY010000018.1:0-18675 GCA_037138655.1 bacterium
ACATTAGCAAGTGATTCTACTGTTTCTGTTTCTTCGAATCTTGCAGGTAGCAATGGCAACCTAGTAGCTATTTGAAGTATGTTTGTTTTGAATTCTGTATACAAAAGCTGAACGTCGTCGACTTGTTTGTTAATGTATAAATCGGCAACTGTATTTAATAGCGGCCTCACATCGTTAGCCGTAGGATGGTCTCCAAATGATTCATAAGCCGCTAATAGATCAACTCCTTCTAGTCTTCTAGAAAATTGAGCAACTTGTTTACCGACTGCAATTATTTGGGATTTTATTCCATCTTTTTTGTCGGCTATAACTGACTTAGCCAAAAGTCTAAGAATGTTTGAATTATATGCTCCGGCCAATCCACGGTTACTGGTAATAGCAATATATAAACGAGTCTTTATTTCTCTTTTTACAAATAAAGGATGTTCGTTAACTTCGGTAATTAAACTAAGTCTTGTGAGTAGTGAATAGGCTGCTTCTCGGTATATTCTACCGGTGCTTGCATATTCCTGAGCTCGTCTCATTTTACTAGCAGCTACAAGTTCCATAGCTTTAGTAATTTGCTTAGTGTTTTTTACTGAGCTTATACGCCTTTTTAAAACAATGGTATTGGCCATAATTTAAACCTACTTGGATTCCTTATCTTCGGCTTTATAGCTTTCGGCAATTTTATTTGCCAATTTTATGATCTTTTCTTTAATTTTATCATCTGGTAATGCGCCAGTATTTACGGTTTCCATGTCTTTTGCATGTTCGTGCTTTAGTTCTCGTAACAAGTTAGCTTCGGCAAGCTTAACTTTGTCTAAGGGTACAATGTCAAAACAACCTTGTGTCGCTGCTAATAGCATCGAATACATCTGCCAAACAGAATAAGGGCTAAACTGGGGTTGTTTTAGTAATTCTGTAAGTCTTTGACCACGTTCGATTCTGTGACGTGTTTCTGGATCTAAATCGGTAGAAAACTGAGAAAATGCAGCCAATTCTCTAAACTGTGCAAGGTTAATTCTTAGTCCCTGAGCAACACTTTTTACTGCTTTAGTTTGAGCGCTACCACCCACGCGCGAAACCGACAAACCTACAGAAATAGCAGGTCGTATACCCTGGAAGAACAAGTTAGTTTCCATAAATATTTGTCCATCGGTAATAGATATAACGTTAGTCGGAATATAGGCACTAATATCGCCAGCCTGAGTTTCGATAATAGGAAGGGCAGTAAGTGAACCTGCACCTTTAGCGTCACTCATTTTTGCTGATCGTTCAAGTAATCTAGAGTGCAAGTAAAATACGTCACCTGGATATGCTTCGCGTCCTGGTGGTCGTCTTAGTAATAGTGACATCTGACGATAAGCAGCTGCGTGCTTAGTTAAATCATCATAAATAATCAATGCATGTTGTTTATTGTCTCTAAAATATTCACCCATAGCAGCGCCTGCGTAAGGAGCAAGATATTGCAAACTAGCTGGATCTGCCGCACTAGTAGCAACAACAATAGTTTGATCCATAACACCTTCGTGTTTTAGACGTTCTATCAATCTAGCTACTTTACTTAACTTTTGTCCAACAGCTACATAAATGTTGATTACACCGGTATTTTGTCTGTGCTGGTTAATCATAGTGTCTACTGCAATAGCAGTTTTTCCTGTTTGACGATCCCCAATCAAAAGCTCTCTTTGACCACGACCAATTGGCACCATAGCATCAATAGCTGTGATTCCAGTCATTAATGGTTCATGTACACTTTTACGGTCTAACACTCCGGGCGCTACTTGTTCAACTCTTGCAGTACGAGTAGCCTTAATAGCACCCTTACCGTCAATAGGTTGACCAAGTGGGTTTACTACACGCCCTACTAGTTCAGGGCCTACTGGGACTTCTAGGACTTTTCCTGTAAGTTTTGCAATAGCGCCAGCTTTAATCTTGGTATCGTCTCCTAAAATTACAGCACCAATTTCGTCATTTCCAAGGTTAAATGCAAAAGCAGGTATATCGCTACCATCAATTGCTTCAATTTCGATCATTTCGTTGTAACCACATCGTGTTAATCCGTATATCCAAGATATTCCGTCACCAATACGTGTAACTACTCCTGTTTGCTCTATTTCTGGACGGTTCTTTAAACGAGTAATTGCTTCACGTATATCGTTAGACAATTCATTTATAGATACATCATTCGTTGTTGTAGACATTTTATTCCTTTCCTGCCATTGTAAGACGCTTAAAATCTGAAAGTTTAGACCTTACTGTAAGATCAAGTTGCTCATGAGGTAACACTACCTTTACGCCACCTATAACACTAGAATCCAACTTTTCACTAACAACTACTGAATCAGCGTTTGGGTATTCCTGTAATAATAATTCTTTTACGTCATTTTTAATTAGGGAAGGTAATTCGTGAGCACTAATTACAGTTGCTTCAACTTTTCCGTGCATAGCCCTATATTCAATCACGTCTCTTAATATAGACTCAAGTTCATCAACTCGGTTTTCTGCTAATAAATACGCCGCGATTTCATTAACCAAAGTAGGATTATCATTAATTTTAAGGGTACGTTTAGCTATAACTTCAACCAGTAAGTGCCTTGGTTGTTTCATTTTTTCCTAGCCTTCAAGATTTTTTCTATAATTTCGCCGTCTTTTTTCATATCTACTTTTTCACCTACAATAGCTTCGGTAGCTTCAGAAATTAAACCTATAATATCTTTTTCTAATGCTAGTTTTGCGCGTTCTGATTCGCCAGAAATACGTACTTCTGCATCAGACAACATTGTTTCGGCCTTTCGGCTAGCAGTTTTTTCGGCAGCTCTAATAATGTCTCTGGCTTCTTTGTGTGCGTTAGCAATAACTTTATCTGCTTCGATACGAACATCGCGCATTACTTTTTCGTGATCTTTTTCTAATTTGGCACGAACTTTTGCAAATTCTATTCCAGCTTTAACACCTTCGTCTATAGTTTTTCTTCTTTCTTCAAGTAAATTAACTATAGGTTTAAATGCAAATTTTTTCAGTAGTAAAAATACTAATACAAAAGTTATTAGTTGGATTAAAAAAGCGCTGAAACTTATGCCAAGAGCGCCTATACCGGACGATTGTGTTTCTTCGACCGCAAATACTATTGGAATCATGTACGTTAAATCCTTATAAATTTATTTAATGATGAATAGTGAAGCAAATACTAATAGGGCCATAAGTTCAACAATAGCCACGAATACCAAAATCTGTCCTAGGAACTTAGATGCTTCAGGGTTTCGTCCTACGGCATTCATAAATGCGTTTCCGATAAGTCCAATACCAATACCTGGCCCTAGCATACCAATTCCAAGCATAAGACCTTTTCCTACTACTTCTACGTTGCCAGTTAATTCTGCAATAATACTTAACATTTATATACTCCTTAAAACTTGATTACTATTTAATTCGAACCTATGCATATCTATATTCCCATTTCCTTAGCAGTTGATTCTAATGAATCCGCTTCGTCGTGACCATGCGTGACAGCCAGCGATAAATAGGTAACAGACAACATAACAAAAATATATGCTTGCAATAATGCAACGCCAAGTTCAAGAAAAATAAAAGGGAACGACGTTAAAGGTGCAGCAAATTTACCAAGGTAAGAAAACACAGATATAATAATTTCACCAATTGCTACGTTTAAGAAAAGACGCAAAGCCAGGCTGAATATACGAACTAGTTCGTTAAACACTTCATACAGTCCAACTAAATAAGTTAACGGATTCCATAGTTTACCTGCAAAATAATGACGAAGATGCTTTATAAATCCAGATTCTTTTACTGCAAAAGTCTGAATCATAATCATAGCTATAACAGATGCGGCTAAAGTTCCATTTAGGTCGGCCGTAAATGCCCTAAATACTGGTGCACCTTTAAAAGTTAAAGCTTCACCGACTCCTGGCAAAAGTCCTAAAATATTACTAAACGCTATAAAAAAGAATATAGACACAAAGTAAGGAGCGTATTTTAATGCTTTTTCTCTGTCGCCTAGGCCGTTTTCTAGGACTCCCGTAATAAAATCAGTACCAATTTCTATAAACTGAGTAACACCGCCTTTTGGTCTCAACTTCATTCGTTTTGCTACTATAACTAGCAAAATAATTATAAGAGTCGAACATACCCATGCAAAAAACATTGAGTTAGTTATAGATATTCCCTTAAATTCAAACAATTGTGCTGGTGCAATATGCACCGACGGGCCGGCATCTTCTGTGGCAAAACGATTTATAAAACTACTTAACATCTTTACTCTCCATTTCATGCGGCATATTTGAATTTGCTTTGTCCTGATCAATATTAACCTGTTTAATAGTATTCCATACAATTGCACTTGCTCCACCACAAGCCAAAACTAAAGCAGCCAAGGTGTACGATGGTCTGGTATTAAAATGATCGTCTAGTTTAACGCCTGCAATAACAGGTATAAGTACCGCTCCGGCAAGTTGCCAGCCCATGTTCATAGCAACTATCATAAATTGTTTTTTAGGACTAAACGCACTTAGTCTACTCTGAACCACATCTTCATTCATGATCACACTTTTAGTGCTCTGCGTTTTCTTCATTTAAATAAATTGTAACAGGTTATGACTTTTCTCTGCAAATAAATAGACAGTAGTACTTACAACTATTTACTAAAGTTAAATGATGCTCTTAAACGTTCATTAAATCCCATAGTTTTTGTTCCGCTACAGCTTGCGGGGTCAAATTGGGTATTAACAATTTCTGCATCTTTAGGGATACCTGTAAATTGCTCTAAAATCTTGGAATCTAATTCGTCGCCATAGCTAACTAAAAGAGCATCGGTATTTTCTATTATTCGATTAGATACGGTGTCTACTTTTTTACCATTAAGAATAAACGTTAGGTGCTTATCATTTTGACCGTCTACAAAAACGCCGTCGTTAGTAGTAATAGCTTTATCCGATAATCCATAACCGACATTTGCAAAAAATGCGTTCCAAGTAACTGCGTTGTCGTGAACATGAATTACGTGCGGGCTTGGTTTGTGCAAATGCGCTCTACCTCTGGGATTACTTGTAGTATTACCGCTACAAGCCTGTACTTCTTCGTACTGGGTAAAATTATCAAACTTGTCTTGTTTACCATTAATATAAAGTCCAAAATTAGCATGATAATGAACGGTTTTGTCTTGAATTAGTGCGAACCTAACAGCGCCAAACCATAAAATACCAACACAAAATCCTGCAAAGATTTTTATATATGCTTTTTTATTCATAACAATATTGTATCACCCTACAAGTGTTATAATTAGTTCAACAATGATACATACATTGGCACACGCAGAAACTGATCACAATAATCAAACCGATGGATTTATTCATTTAATAAAAACAGATGGACTTAAAATTATATTGATTAGTGTTGTAGCAATTTTAATAATGTTATTAGTCGCAAAATTTACTCAAGACAAATCTTATAAAAATAATTCTAAAAAGGAAGATAATAATGATTCAAAGTAAAGTAATAGTTTACAGCACAACATGGTGCGCATTTTGCAAAGCCACTAAACAATATTTAGACAGTAAAAATATTAAATATAAAGAAGTAAATATAGAAGAAGATCAAGTCGCAGCACAACAAATAGTTGAAGAAACAGGCCAAATGGGAGTACCAGTTATTCGAATAGGTAAAGAGCTAATCGTTGGTTTTAACAAACAAAAAATTGATGCCGCGCTACAAATAGCGTAATAACACATAATTTTTTTGTAACCATTTTTAAGTGCAATAAACGATCCTAAGCTGGTATTATTAATGTATGGCATTTGAAGATTTTAAAACCAAAGAATCAGTAGTAGTAGTTTATACAGGCGAAGGCAAAGGTAAAACAAGTGCGAGTGTTGGACTTTTAGCTCGCGCGTTAGGAGTAGGCTGGAAGGTCGCTTTTGTTCAGTTTATAAAACATTGGAACGTTGGGGAACATGATTTTATTCACCAAATCGAACCAGTCTTTGGAACAAAGTTACTTTTTCATAAAGGTGGGAAAGGTTTTTATAACGCTGGAGATATAAGTGCTAAAAACGTCGACGAAGACGAACACAAAAAAGCCGCTATAGAAACATTCGTTGTAGCACTACAGGCAGCAACAAGCGGCGATTTTGACTTGGTAATTTGCGACGAAATAAACAACGCAGTAAATGATGGCTTACTATCTAAGGACGAACTAAAGCTACTTATTACTACTAGATCAAAAAATACTAGTTTATGCTTAACAGGTCGTAATTTTCCGGACGAATATCTACCTTTAACTGATATAGCTACAAACATGACTAAACTAAAACATCACTACGACGATAAGTTTCTTGCCAACAAAGGCATAGATTATTAAAATTAGTATTTTATTCAATTATATGTTAAATTAAGTTTTATGTCGTCAAATATCGAATCTATTCCAGTAGGTGAAGTCCAACAAAATTACGAACAATTTATAAATATAGATACCGGCTTAGATTTACGAATAACCGAAATTTCAATGAAGGAAATAACTTCATTAACAATAGTCGAAAGCTTAATATCTAGGCACATAATGCCAGAGAGCATTAAACCAGCTAAAAACTTTACTTCAACAATGTTACAAAAAGCTTTATCTGACGCTTTTCATAAACACGTAGCATGGAACATGCCCGAAACAGCTACTGCACATATAGCAGGATCACCAGAAGGCTTAGCAGTTACATACGAAATCATTTCTAATACTGCAAGAAAAATATTATCGTTAGATTATTCTTACTATTTAAATCCTGATTTTAAACGAGCCGGAAAATTAATACCTTCAGTTGGCCGAAAAATACTTGGTAAACCACGTATATCTAAAACGCAACCTAGCGAAGATCAAGTAAATAGCGGGTTAATTAGCGCAAGACCAAAATCCGAACTTGCTAGAGCATTGCAAAACGGTACAATTAGCACTCTTTATTAACACATACTACGTGTTAGCATAAGTATGTATGAATAAACCAAGTTTATATTTATTTATTGGACTTCCAGGTTCTGGCAAAACTACTGCTGCTGCCGAATTATCAAAAATAACAGGTGCCGTACATCTTAGTTCTGATAGTTTTAGACTAAGCTTGTTCGAAAAACCAACTTTTAGCCAAAACGAGCACGATAGTTTGTATAAAATGCTAGATTATATGTGCGAACTATTACTGCAAAGCGGCACAAGCGTAGTTTATGACGCAAATTTAAATCGATACAGTCACCGCAAAGAAAAATATTTATTAGCCAAAAAAACAGGGGCGGATTGCAGGCTTTTTTGGCTTAATGTTCATAGGGATATGGCAAAAAAGCGAAGAATTGACACACAACATCCTGGGCTTGTTCCAAAACACGAAAACGCACATGATATGTTTGAACGAATCGCTGACATATTTGAACCTCCCCATAAAAACGAACCATACACCGAACTTGACGGTACTAAAATTACAAGACCGTACATTTCGGCGTTTTTATAAACGCTACTGCTTGCATACTTTTAAGCAAAGAGTAGCATGACTACTGTGAAGCTATTTATAATTTTTATCTCGTTACTACTAATTTGTACTTTGGCTTATAGCCATAACAACAATTTAGGACTATATGAAATAGTAGAGGTATTTGACGGTGACACAATAGCCGTAAATATGGCTGGCAAAATAGAAAAAGTTCGTCTTATAGGTGTTGATACCCCCGAAACAAAAGATCCTCGTAAGCCAGTACAGTGTTACGGTCCTGAAGCAAGCTTATATTCGCACGCAATACTAGATCATGCCAAAATTAAACTAATTAGCGACCCCTTAAGTACCAACCGCGACAGATACGACAGACTGCTTAGATACGTCTATTTAAAAGACGGCACTTTGTACAATCAAAAATTATTAGAATCTGGTAATGCAAGAGCCTACACTGGGTTTCCTTTTAGTAAAAGCGATTTATTCATTAAAACAGCAAAAATAAGCGAACAAAACCAAGTAGGATTATGGGGCTCGTGCAAAACTGCATAGTCATAAAAGGTGTATAATTTATTAAGTGAAACAATTTAACAAAAAAACATTAATACACTCAATTATATTAGCCGTAGGAATAGGCGGAATACTTCACTTAGTGAGTCTATTTATAATCGGATTATTTAAACAAGATTTACGTTATTTTAATCCTGCCTACGCAATAGACATAGACCAACTTTTACCGGCATCTAACAATCAACTTTGGTTTATGGTTGCCGGCTGGTTAGGTTTAGCTAGTATAGTTATAGCGGTTTATTATTTTTTATCACGCTTAAAAAAATAATGTACTAATTTAGTTTTTACCCACATTTTAGGGTAATGCCACATATGCATGATTCTTCTTGGCGATATAGACGCGTGTAATTTATTAGAAAAATATATTTTAAGTCCATTATTTTTTAAGTGAATGCTTAGGTCCATATCTTCGTGAATATCGTTTCGTAAACACACTTGTTGATTAACTAAATTCCATGCAGAATTTTTAATAGCCATGCTAGACCCAAACAACGTTCTGTGACCCAAAAATAACCAACTTGTCCAATAATATATAATCCTGTGACCCCAGTACAAAAGTAATTTTCCACGCCATTCACGTATTGTAGTAGAACCGCTTATTGCAGATGCTTTTTTATTGTTAACAAAAAAATCTACAACATTATTCGTCCATTCAGGATCAATAATTGTGTCTGCATCTATTCTGCCAATAATGTCGCTTTTAGCCTTATTAAAGCCGCAGTTTCTGGCGTAAACTATTCCTTGCTTAGGTTCATGTACTACAGTTACAAAATTATACTTTTTTGCAATATTAATTGTATTATCAGAACTATTGTTGTCGACAATAATAACTTCATTAGGCATTACAGATTGATTTTTTATTGCATTTAAACAGGATGATATCTGGTGTTCTTCGTTAAAAACTGGTATAACTAATGATAACGTTAATGCTTTTTTATGCTTCACAGTAAAGTAATAATAACAAAATGCCAACAATAACAAGAAATAAGAATAAAACTACTAAAGTAAATAAGCGATCAAGCTACATAAGTTTGCCGTTTATTTACATAAAAAATATTTGGAATAAAAACATCTGGAATAAGTTATTTTGTATAGTTTTAGCGATTATTATAACTTTTGCTTCTGGAATGTACGGGTTAGGGGAATGGTACATTTTTAAACATAAAAACGAACCGCTAAAAATAGGTGCAACTTTTATTCCTGAATACGCTACTTATTTTGACTTAGACCCTAAAGATACAATGCAAAAAATGATAACAGACTTAGGGATTAAACAATTTAGACTTGTAAGTTACTGGAAGGACATAGAAAAATCCGAAGGCGTTTACGATTTTAGTGGACTAGACTGGCAGTTTGACATGGCCGCAAATGCCGGCGCAAAAGTAAGTCTTGCAATTGGTCTAAGACAACCGAGGTGGCCAGAATGCCATGCACCTAACTGGGCACAGGCCGAACCAATTGACGTATGGTATCCAAAGTTAAAAAACTATATGACAGCAGTCATTAATCACTATAAAGATAATCCCGTTCTAGAAAGTTACCAATTAGAAAATGAGTTTTTTATGACCGTATTTGGTATTTGCCCAGATCATAGTCGCTGGAGATTAGTAGACGAATATAATATGGTAAAACAATTAGACACAAATACGCCAGTAATTGTAAGCCGTAGTAATAACTGGATAGGATTGCCGCTGGGTGATCCAAGGCCTGATAAGTTTGGCATATCAATTTATAAAAGAGTCTGGGACAAAACATTTACTAAGCGATACTTTGAATACCCTATGCCAGCTTGGTTTTATTCTAGTCTTGCCGGTGGTGCAGAAATTTTAACTGGTAATGACATGGTAATCCACGAACTACAGGTAGAATCATGGCTTCCAGACAATTTTGACATGAAAACAGCATCTATAGACGAAGTATATAAATCAATGAACCCAGAAAGACTTAAAGACCGGATTAAGTATGGCGTAGCCACTGGTATGCGTGAAATGTATTTGTGGGGCCCAGAATGGTGGCTATATCTAAAAGATAAAAAAGGCGCTCCAGAACTTTGGGATACTGCAAAAACAGAACTTGCAAAGTACAGATAAGTTTCTCTGTTATTATATATGTAGGATTTTTGCTCTTTTAGCGATTTCCGGGCGTTAGCTGGCTAAGATAGAATCTGTTTAGATTCTTGAGCAGTAGCTATAGCTACGCCGATTCAATATAAACTGAGTATAACAACCCAGGTAATGCCAGAAAATGGTTAAAAGTTAAAGGTCCTACATAGGTGAAGAAAAAGCCAGATAAAGTTAAAAAAATTCAAAATAGCCGCGCACGATTTGATTATGCACTTACAGATGATTATTTATGCGGTATTGTTTTGAATGGCCGCGAAACCAAAGCATTACGCTTAGGACATGGTCAGCTTAAGGGTGCATTCGTTAATATTAAAGACGGTGAACTATGGTTGAACAATATGACCATAACTGGACGAGTTGGACTGCCTATTGATGAAGAAGAAAAAACTCAAGCTCGCAAATTGTTAGCTAAAAAACGTGAAATTACGGCTTTAATGTCTGCAAAACAACAAGGATTATCTATTGTGCCAACAGAAGTATTAACTAGAAGTAGATTTATAAAAGTCCGAATAGCAATTGGCAGAGGCAAAAAAAATTACGATAAACGCGCAACACTAAAAAAACGCGATGACGATCGTAACGTTCACCGCGAATTAAAAGGTTATTAGTACTACATTGTATCTAAAGTAAGAGCAGTTAGTGCGGCTACGGGATTTATCGTCCCGTATCTTACTTCTGCTGCTATACAAAGTGCGCCAATCATAAGAGCCGTATATCCAAATACGTCTTTATTAGATTCTATATTTTCATTAACAGGTGATTCGTTAAATGATTCAGAGCTGTCTGTACGTGGGTTTTTTGATAACATAAAGTATATTATAAATTAGTATTAAGCTATTGTCAAAATAGTTACGAAATAAGTGTTCCGATATCTTTGCCTGCTACTACTTTTGCAAAGTTTCCAGGAGTGTCTAAGTTAAAAATTGTGATTTTCATACCTTGTTCGGCAGCCAATCCTAACGCTGCTTTATCCATAACTTTTATTGCTGGGTTTTCTATAGCTTTTTGTAATGTAATAGAATCTAATTTAACTGCATCAGCAAACTTAGCTGGATCTTTGTCATAGACACCATCTACTTTTGTTGATTTATATACCATTTCACAGTCTAATTCTAAACCTAGCATAACTGCAGCTGTGTCGTGTGTGACGTACGGACGACCGCTACCACCAGCTATAATTAGTACACGGCCACGTTGTAGGTGTTTTTCGGCCAATCTGTAAGAATAAGACTCTGCAAGTTGAGTAGCATATATATTACTTACACAACGCGACTCAAGGCCTTCAGATTCAAAAATATCTGTTAGTGCCATAGCATTCATAAGTCCAGACAACATACCCATTTGATCTGCTGTAACGCGTTTAATGCCTTTACCAGCAAGTTCTGCGCCACGAACCATGTTTCCACCGCCAGAAATTATAATAACTCCACATCCAGTGTCTGTAACTTTTTTGATTTCTTTTGCTAAATATCGTGCTACCTTTGGATCTACACCAAATTGGTGACTTCCGGCTAATTGTTCGCCCGAAAGTTTTAAGAGTATTCTTTTATAAGCCATTCCAAATATTGTACCAGAACTAGCAGAGTATATTTTGTGCAATTTCGTCGCTTTTACGACTCGTCAGTACGATTTTTGTAAACTTCGTAGATTGCAGAGGTTAAAAGAAGGGGTTTTTGGGGTTTATATATAATCACCTTGTGGGGCGATCTAGTCCAGAAACATTCTTTTAACCTCGAGAGATTAGGGTGGTTCTCTTAACCAAAACGAATAGCAAACTGCTACATTTATTATCCGTCGTTTACGGGGGGATAACTCTTAAAAATTAAGAGAAGTATTTGAATTTTAGTTAAAATCTATTTACCAAAGCTACGACAGCTGTTGCAATCATCAAAATGTATGTAACATACATTACAAACTTATTGCTACGATTAATTTTTGTGTACAAAGCGTCGATATCGTCAGACTGTTGATTCAACGTTAATTCACCCGCCAATCCGTAAAAGTTAGGCAGCTTCTTGTTTAGATCAATTTTTGATCCTAACAAACTTAACATATTACGATTTTGGCTGGCCGATATAATCAGCATTTCTGTTATCAAAAAAATTAACGATACTTCAAGCATAAAACGGTTCTTTCTCGTGTAATCCTTTTTAGGGGAGCATCCCATGCGGGTTGCAGTTAATTTTTATAAAAACACTAACTGCAGCCCACATGAAAACAAACATGATAATTGATGAATAGCTTTAACTAAAAATTCATAAAACGTGCGTACCTCTAACTTATCACCAGAAGTAGTTAGATGATGATACTACGAAACAATAAATTTGTATATACCCAAATTATCTTGTTTTAATTTAAAACGCTTTTGTTTGATACAATATTACATATGAAGATTTACTCCTGGAACGTTAACGGAATACGCGCAGTCTGGAACAAAGGGTTGTTTCAAAAATTTATAGACGAACACCAACCAGATATTTTGTGCAATTTCGTCGCTTTTACGACTCGTCAGTACGATTTTTGTAACTTCGTAGATTGCAGAGGGTAAGAGAAGGGGTTTTGGGGTTATATATCAATCACCACGGGGGCGATCAAATCCAAAACGTTCTCTTATCCTCAAGAGAGGTTGGTGGTAACTCTCGACCAAAACGAATAGCAATAATGCTACTTTTACAGACCGTCGTTCACGGATATATACTCTTTTTAACAAGAGCTAGGTAGTTGTACTAATCAGCCACCTGCAGGACGTCCATCGACGATGACAGCAGCGCCGTTAGCCGTTCCAGATGAGGAACCAGCTTGGGCATTGCCACATACGTTGATAACAGTAGCCTTGCTCTGGGAGATGGCGTCGGCACAGGCCTTCGTCTTTTCCAGATCGACAAGTTCGGGAGTCAAAGATGCCGCAATCTTGGCGTTGGCTTCTGCTTGAGCGTCGGCTGCAATTTTTACAGCTGAGGCGTCGGCGTTAGCTGCCGTAATTTTGGCATCAGCATCACGCGTGGCAACTTGCTTACGGGTCTCTGCTTCGGTCACTTGCTTCTTTTGATCTTCGAGCGCCTTGGCCGCATCGTTACGGGTTTTCAAGATGTCGTTAATCGAGCTAAGCACTTGGGCCTCGGGCAGTACGTCACGCACATTAATTGAGTCAATGATGATCCCACGACCAGCAGCAGAGAATTTCTTCTGCAACTCTTCGGTGATCTTTTGACCAATCTCGGCACGCTTGGTGCTATAACCTTCTTCAGCAGAGTACTGTCCAAACACGTTACGCACGACTTCGCGCGTATCGGGCCGAACAAAGCGCTCCTTGACAAGGTCAAGGGTTCCGGCAAGCTTGAACAGGTCGCTGGCCTTGTCTTTGGCAATGCTAAAACGCACAGTGATGTCGACTTTCATAGATCCACCGCTGTTTGCAATGACATCAACTGAGTCGTCCTTCTTCTTGTCGCCCTCGTCGGGTGCGCGAAGCATAGACAACTCCTGTGTACGAGTACTGAACTCAGTTATCTCAGTCCAGGGTGCTACCAGCTGAAAGCCACTATTCATGGGCACACCCACATGACCAAGTGTCGTAGGGATTCCCACGGTGTTAGCCGGAACAATGCGCATAAACGATGAAGCAAACAGCAAGCCACCAAGAGCAACGCAGGCATACGCCGTAACGCGGAATATCGAAGACTTTGTCTCGGCACTGCTAATCCGGTCTTCATAATCCCGCTTGTTGTAACTGTCAGTGCTCTCTGACTGCTTCTTGAGATGCTTGAGCCTAGACCCAACCATAATACGTCCAACAACCAGAACAGCGAACAGCACTAAGAAAAAGATGCCGAAGACGAAACGAGTCATGTGTGTGAAATACCTCCAGTGTAACCTCAAAGCGAGGGCAATCCCATGCGGGCTGCACGCTACTATCTGTAAATAGCAATGTGCAGCACACATAAAATCATTATCGGGGGCATAAACTACCTCTTTAAGGTACAACACTTAATCTCTTAAATGTAACTGGACTATTTTACACCATTCTTGTACATTTGTCAATATGTGAACCCCTGTTAGCATGTTACAATACTGCCATGAAACTATATTCGTGGAATGTGAACGGCATAAGGGCGGTGTGGAACAAAGGGCTGTTTCAAAAATTTATAGACGAACACCAACCAGATGTGTTGTGCCTGCAAGAAACAAAAGCAATGCAACACCAAAGCCCAGTAGAACTGCCAGAATATAGCGAATATTGGAACAGTGCCGAAAAAAAGGGTTACAGCGGTACAGCTATATTTAGCAAAATAGAACCGTCAGAAGTACGGCTTGGATTTTCGGACAAAGTACAAAGCAAATACATTTTTACCGATTCGTTTGGCGACCCAAGTAAAGAAGGCAGGGTAATTAGCGCTAAAATCGACGGAATTTGGGTAGTGACTGTATACACTCCAAACAGTAAAGACAAACTTGAACGCCTTAATTTAAGACACGACGTCTGGGACCCCGCATTTTTGGAACACGTAAAAGAGCTAGAAGCAGACGCGCCTGTTATTTTTAGTGGTGATTTTAATGCAGCACATAAAGAAATAGACCTGGCTAGACCTGCAGAAAATATTAAAAAACACGGCTTTACACAACAAGAACGAACAGGAATAGACAATATGATTAATGCTGGATTTGTTGATACCTTTAGAGCGCTGCACCCTGACCAAGCAGAGGCCTACACCTGGTGGACCAACTGGGGCGGGGCGCGTGAACGTAATGTTGGATGGCGAATAGACTATTTTATGATGTCAAATAGCTTGCTGCCAAAACTTAAAAATGCACAAATCCACCCTGACGTTATGGGTAGCGACCATTGCCCCGTAAGCATAGAAATTTAAACTAATTAATAGACGTTCAGAATTAAATTACCAAATTATTACTAGTGTGACGTTAGCGTAGCGCTCATCCAATACGCCCAATAGGGCTTGTCGTTATTATGATTTTCTCTTATGTTTAAAGCCCTTAATTTTGCAATTGGTATACATGGGGGATCGGTAATTGCAGAATTAACCGCTTCCGAACTAATCCTATCTTTAGTTTGGCGTTTTCTTATAACTTCAGTTAATCCACCGTATCCAAGGCTGTCACAAGCTATACAAAGTGACTTTGCAAGTAAAGAATCGTCATCCGACACTGTGTTTTCTAGGGATCTTGGAGCTATTGATTCAATAATTTGAAGCTTTCTAATCCAGGGAACCTCATTTGCAACTAACGACCTATATCCAGATATTAAATTTTCGCAGACTTCGGCTACTTCTTTAGCTGCATTTACTTCATATTCAGGAAAATTATATTTTTTGCCAACACTAATTACTTTTTCTGCCAACATTAATTGATATTCGGCAGATGTATATTTTTTTCCACTATAAAGATCCAATTTTTCGTCAGGATTTAACGAAATTTTTTTATAGTTTTCTGTCTGAGAACCATAAACTGTATACGTTGAATCAATTTGTCCTGAATCTGCTAATCTTATAACTGCCGATGTAAATGCAGCACGATTTTTTAATTGCCAATAAGATAAAGGGTAATTTTGTCTTCTAAATTCAAACCTTTTAAAAAATGTATCGGCTTCTAGATCTCCTGAATCCTTAATACAAACTGCGCTGTCCGAACCTCTGATATCGGTATTAACTTTTTGAGCAATTTGATAAGTACCAGATTTTGCAATATATTCGCCTTGTCCGGACCATACAGATTGAGTGGCTGCGTAACCAATTAAAAAAGGCACGATATCTTTAGTGTCATAACATAGTACTTGGTAGTTTTCGTGATAGCCGCTAGACCTGGTTTCTCCAGAAACTCGCAAGGGAAGCAGGTAGTCTAGTTTTCCGTATGAATGTTCATTTTGGCTAATAAATATGCTTAAAGAATCTTCCATTATTGCTTCGCTAGCAAGCTGTACAACACCAATTTTGTCTGGGTAACATTCTGGTGTACAAAGTTCGTTTAAATCTCCGTCTATATATGACTTAAAAGCGTTTCCCAAAAATCCCGAACTAACACTGCCAAATTTTGATGCAATTATATCTTCAATACCCTGAATTGGAGTCTCTATTATCGATCTGCTTTTTTGTGACCCACTAGATTCTAAAATATAAACAGAAGGGGAATACTCCATCTCAAAACCAACAACTCGTTCGGTATTACATGCATATTTTGACATTTTAAGTACTATATATTTTTATATCTTGTTTAGCAACTTAGCATAATCGTTATATAATACTTACATATGGCTAGGCAATTTGCAGTATTTGATATAGATGGAACAATAGTAAGAACAAGTCTTATGCAACTATTGGTAAAAGAACTTGTAAACAGAGGCCAGTTAGATGGTCCAAAAGCAGGTGATATTGAGCGCATTTTGCACGATGGAAGGCAAAGAATCGACGACAGCGTGTTTGGTTCATACATGAAACAAGCTTTTGACTTAATGATCCAAACAGCAGGCTCTGGATTAAGTTTGTCAGATTATACAGAAGCAATAACCGCAGTAGCCAATTCATTAAATTCTACGTCGTATGTATACTCTAGACAGCTTATAGATACGCTAAAAAAGAATAACTTTTTTTTAATCGCAATATCGGGCGGGGAACAACGTGCAGTGCAGGCTATTGCATCTACATTAGGTTTTGACGCTTGCGCAGCTGGTGTATATTATTTAGACGACGGAAAAATCCTAACTGGTGAAGTACAAAAATTTGAAGCAAAAAAAGACGCAGTACTGCAAGCAATAATTTCTAAGTACGATCTAAACACAAATGGCAGTATGGCTATCGGCGATACTGGTAACGATACAGTGATGTTTAATCTAGTTTCACAACCTATAGCTTTTAATCCTAATCAAGCATTGTTTAAAATCGCCAGAGAAAAAAATTGGATGATCGTAATCGAACGTAAAGACGTCGTTTACGGAATGCAGATGGAAAACGGACAATATGTGCTAAAGTCAGTTAACGTATGAAAAAATTTGCAGTATTAGATATTGACGGAACATTATTTAGATCTCAGTTGTACTGGGAAGTGGCGCTAGAACTTGCAAGACGTCAAAAATTACATAAAGATATTAATCAAAAAACTTTAGACCTTTACGAAAGCTGGAAAAAACGCAAATCCAAGGATGCGTTTGAACTTTTTAATAATGAAACTATAGATTCTATTGATTCGTTATTAACAGAACTAGATCCAACCGAATACGACAATATAATTAAAGAAATATTAACGCCTTTATTAGACCACACCTACGTTTACACAAAAAAACTAATGAATGATTTAAAAGCAAAAGGTTATTTTATAATAGCCATTTCTGGGTCACGTTCGGAAGAAGTTAATATATTTGCAAAACACCACGGTTTTGACGATTGGATAGGCCAAACCTACGAACGGACAGAAGACAGAAAAAAATACACAGGAAATGTGCATAAAACCTACAAAGACAAAGACCTAATACTTGCAGAATTTGTTAAAAAACATGATTTAACGTACCAAGACAGTTACGCCATCGGCGATTCTGGAGGAGACATTTCTATTCTTAAAAAAGTTAGTAATCCTATAGCTTTTAACCCTAATAAAGAACTATTAGCAGAGGCTCAAAAAAATGGCTGGAAAATTGTCATAGAACGAAAAAGTATAGCGTATATAATGGAGTACACAGATGGAAAATACGTACTGGCAGAAGCAAACTAACACGGCCCTATATCCTGATATATTGTGGAGTAGACCCGAAAGCAAATTAACGTCTGGCAAATTACTTATTATTGGTGGCAACAAATTTGGATTCGCAGCGCCTGCTACAGCTTTTTCTGAGGCAACAAAGGCAGGAATAGGTACAATCAGAATACTAATGCCCGAAGGGCTTCATAAGCTTGTGGGCGGTATGCCTGATGCACATTTTGCACCTCAAAACCCTAGCGGTAGCTTTAGCAAACAATCACTAGACAGCATGCTTGTGCATGCATCTTGGTCAGATGCTGTACTTATTGCAGGAGAACTTGGCAGAAACAGCGAAACAGCAGTAACATTAGAAAATTTTACAAAAAAATATGTTGGTCCAATAATTATTACGCGGGATGCCGCAGATTATTTTATAACCACGCCAAAAGATATATTATTACGAACAAATACCTGCTTAGCAATAAGCTACGAGCAGTTACAAAAAATAGGAATTAACAGCAAGAATGAAAAAGCGCTAACATTTGGCATGCAAGCAACAGCTGTTGTTGAATGGCTACACGAATTTACTAAAACTATAAATTCGATAATTATTACGCTACACGACGAAATGCTTTTTGTTGCATACAAAGGAAACGTTTGTACGCAAAAATATACCAATAGTGACAAAGTTTGGCGTGTCCCTGTAGCTTCCAGAGCAAGTGTATTTTGGGTTCAAAACCTAACAAAACCATTAGAATCTATAGTCACTAGTTTTTTAGCACCAAATTAAAAGCCGGTCTTACGACCGGTATTTAATTTGGTGGGCAAGGAGGGACTTG
>JBAXHY010000019.1:0-17549 GCA_037138655.1 bacterium
TTGTGCCAATATCTAACATGTCTTCCCAGCCTATATCTAACAAAAGGTCACGTGTAGCTAATTTTGCAGAGTGGTTGTTGCCGCAAACAAACATTATTGGCATACCTTCATGATATTTAGGAAAAGCCATATTTTTGTGGTTAACAATATTAAGAGTTTTTACTACGTGGCTGTCGGGTAGATTTGACTGAACTATTTCGCCCGCGCTCATAGTATGACCAACAGACAGTGATGGCGGTGAGCCTTCTTCAAAAACTAGTGGATTTGTTACGTCTATTACTACTTTGCCAGACACCTCGGGTCGTATTTGTGCAAATATGTCTTCTGCGGCGTGCCATGCTATTGCCAATATAACAATTTGACCATAACTTGCTGCGTCTGTAGTAGAGCCTATAAAGCGTTTTTTGTCGCTTTTTTTGTTCCAGGCTGAAAGTTCTTTTTTGTGAACATCTCTTGTTCCTAGCATTACTGTATGACCTGCTTTAATAAAACCTTCACCAAGACTTTGTGCTACGTCGCCTGATCCTACAATTCCAATTTTCATATAATTTTATAATACCTTATTTTAAACGCATATATTTTAAAAACGTAAGTAATAATATTAAAATTCTTTTTTATTAAAAATGTTGTGGTATTTTTTGTCGTTTTTAGTATTTTTATCTTTTGGATTTTCGCTAGATTGTACTGGAGTGTTTTTTTGGTTTAGTTTAAGCTTTAAGCTTTTAGGAGAAATTGTTGGTTTTTTTATGCTACTTGCAAGCCCTGCTGATTTTTCTATTTTGCTGTATTTTGACCGCGGTCTAGTTAACCGTTCTGCAGAATAAATAAAGAATCCAATTATTATTAATGATGTTCCTATTGTTATAAACAAAAAATTAACGGTGTTGTTTAATTGATTTATAAGTTCGTTGAATATTTTTGAAGTTGCGTCAGATTGTATAGAAAAATCAAAAGATTTAGAAAAATACGGAAGAATATAATTGTATATTATTGGGAATAAAACTATGCTCGCACCAGAGCTTGCTAAAATTTCGGCTAGTCTATTAAATCCTTTACGCCGCCGTGGGCTTAACAAAATAAAGTCAGTAGCTAAAAATAAAATAAAAACACCTAAAATGTAGGGTGCTCTTTTTAGCCAAATAAATATATCTGGTACAAAATATAGTCTTTTTGCTATGCTTTGCCCTTTGTCATTTTTTGGTAAATCGTCTTGGCTTAAAACTGTTTTTTGTAAAAATGTATCACTGTTAAAAATTTCGGTTTCGTAAGCTTGCTTAGATTCTTTGGATATAGATTCGATAGGTTTACAAACAGCGTTTAATGGATCTAGTTCGGTCGGATTAGATTTGCAAACAGGTAACCGTTCGAGCCTGTTAAAGGCATAATCTGCAAGTTCACGAGAAAAGGTTTGTTTGTTTTTAGTAAAGTCTATTTTAAATGTTAGTTCGGGGGTTTGTTTGTTTAGCCAGCTGTAGGTACTGTCAATAAATGTTTCGGTTTTATTTTTTAGATCATTAGAACTAAAACTATCTGTAAAAATTTGAGTAATTTTTGGGTCATCAAACGGTAGCGATTTTGCAGTTTGAGGATTATTTTTACTTGATTCTATTACAGAAGGTATAAAGCGACTATACGAATTTGTAGTTAACATTATTGTTTTTAGAGTTTTGGAGTTTCCAAAAACAATTAATACGACAGTAGCAGTAATACATAGGAACAATAGGATTCGTAATAAGGAACCAGAAATTATGTATAGAAAATTTTTTACTGATCGGTACACATAAGCATTATGACACGTTTTTTATTGGATACAGACTATATTATTCGCGAATAGTTACAGAGTCGCCAGGACCAAAACCAGCATCACGCATAATTTTTAATGCGTCGTCACCTTCACCGCTTCCGTCTATACGTACGCAACCGTGGCTACCAGGTTGAGCAGTCATTTTACCTGTGTGTAAAAATACACCACTCCAGGTGATTCTTTCGCCATAAGCCATAGAACCTGGTTTACCACCAAGATCTCCTGATTTATAGTCAGCATCTTTTTCTTCTAGGACTTTAAATTTACCTAAAGGAGTAATTGCCTGTGAAGTTTTAGTTTCACCGTTTTTAGTATATGTATAAGTTTTTCCTGAACCTGTAGATGTGCGTGCTATAACAATTGCTTTACCCTTGTTAAAATAAGTTGCAATACGGTCGCTCATGTCTACTTCGACGTGTTGTCTAAGATCAGGGCTAGTAATGTTTAAATTAGCGCCTTTCATTGCAAGGTTGTATGTTTTAGAACCAATTTTGTTAGCATGTTCAGTAAAAGGAATACCGTTTATAGCTTGGTAAGCAGGAATATTGTAATATCCAGCATCACTAATAAGTTTGGCAGCTAATGTTCTACATTGTTTACTTATTTGATTACTGCTTTTTACTTCTACAGGACAATTAGTTTTTTCTGTTGTAGATGTAGCAGGAGCAACTGAATCGACAGGGTTTGGCAATAGTCCAAAAGCTGTAAGTGTTTTTGCGCCAACACGAATATTTGTGGTGTCGTTAGATACAAGACCTACTTCACGCATTTTTAATACTGTGTTTTCACAAGTTTTTGGACCAAAATTACCGTCGGCATTAACGCCAACTATTGTTTGTAACTTAGCAATGTCAAAATCGTTATTGTCTATAGATCCACCGTTGGCATCTTTACAAATAAAAGCGGCTGATGCATCTGCGTGAACAGGAAAAGCTGCTTCTGCTAAAGCTGCACCGGGAACACTAAGCGCAATACCTACTGCTGCATGTTTTATAAAGTTTTTCATTAATATATCCTTAACCGTACGGGGTTATATTTATGACTTGGTGTGGGTTCGCTACTAGCTCCCCGTATGTTCAAGCGACCAATTAGAACATATGGATCAACACTTACCGTACTCCTTATATAATAGCATAAGTACAATGAAATGTCAATAAATAGACTTTTTTAACACTTTGTATATGCTTTATAGGCTGTTATTTGGTAGAATAACAAAGGTGGCGCTTTGGCCGAGCAGTTAGGCAGAGGTCTGCAAAACCTCGTAGATGGGTGCAACTCCCATAGGTGCCTCCATTAAATTTCAATTGGGCGAGTGGTGGAATGGTTTACACAAAGGACTTAAAATCCTTCCCGCTTAAACGGTTGTGGGTTCGAATCCCACCTCGCCCACCAATATATTTATGACTAAAAAAAACTTTTATATAACAACTGCTATACCTTATGTAAATGGCAACCCACATTTAGGGCATGCCATTTTGCATTTGTATGCCGATGTTATTGCAAGATACAATCGTCAAAACGGAGATAATGTACTTTTTAGCTCTGGAACAGATGAACATGGTGCCAAAATTGCAGAAGCAGCCGAAAAAGCTGGTAAAACCCCAAAAGCCTTTACAGACGAAATAAGTGCAATATTTAGGTCCGGATTAAACAAACTTGGTATTAGTAATGACAAGTTTATTCGCACAACAGACGAAGCACACGAAATGCGCTGTCAGATTGTATGGAATAATCTTCAAAAAGACATCTATAAAAAAGCGTATAAGGCCTATTACTGCGTAGGGTGCGAAGAATTTAAAACAGATACTGTTGTTAAAGATACTAACGGTGTTTGTCCTTTGCATAACCGAGCGTACGACATCTTAGAAGAAGAAAATTACTTTTTTAAGTTAAGCGCCTATAACGAACAAATTATGCAAGCAATCACATCTGGATCTTTTGTAGTGACACCAAAATCACGAAAACACGAGATTATGAGTGTTTTAAAAGAAGGCTTGCAAGATATTAGTATATCTAGACCAACCGAAAAAATTAGTTGGGGCATACCTGTACCTAACGACAAAACTCAAACTATGTATGTTTGGTTCGAAGCATTATTAAACTATATTACGGTCCTTGGATACCCAGAACACGAAGATTTTAAGACATTTTGGCCTGCAAATGTACAAGTAATAGGTAAAGATATTTTGCGTTTTCATGCTGCAATTTGGCCAGGAATTTTACTTGGACTAGGTTTGCCGTTGCCAAAAACGCTTTACGTACATAGTTTTGTTACCAGTAACGGTCAAAAAATGAGTAAATCATTGGGTAACGTTGTAGATCCACTGCAAGTAATAGACGAATATGGGTTAGACGCTTTTAGATACTTTTTTTTGAAGTACGGCCCAAGTATAGACGACAGCGACTTTACCTGGGAAAGATTTGAAACAGTCTATAATACCGAACTAGCTAACGAACTGGGCAACGCACTGTCTAGAGTTGTAGCAATGATCAATAAGTACCAAGACGGTATTATTGGCGATATTCCAAAAGCAGGTCATGACAACGGCAGATACACGCAAGCGATTGCAGAATGTCGCCTTGATAACGCTTTAGGTGAAGTCTGGGAACAAGTTCGTGGTCTTAACCAGTACATAGACGAAGAAAAACCATGGATGATTGCTAAAGAATCTGACGAAGGTCATTTGCGCGAAGTACTTGCGTACGCAGCTGCTTGCTTGCTAGAGATAGCCGACATGTTGTTGCCGTTTTTGCCAAATACTTCAGAACTTATAACAGATCAACTTCAGGACGGAATAGTAAAAGAATCAACCGCGTCAGAAGTTTTATTTCCTAAAATATACAATCACTCAGAAGCACCAAAACATCGTTAACTAAAAAACTATTTAGACAGGCTTATATGCAATTTATAGATACCCACTGCCATATACACGATTCTGAATTTAGTAAAAAATACGCTCAAAGCGTAGAAGATATTATAAAAAGTGCAAAAAGCGTTGGAATAAATAAATATATTTGCGTTGGCACGTCTGCAGTATCTAGTAAGCAGGCTGTAGAGTTTAGCAATAAATACAGTGGTGCATATGCATCTTTGGCACTACACCCGCACGAAATATCTGATATAGGGGCAGAAAAATGTAATACGGAATTCTTAAAATTAGAACCTCTTATTAAAGCTGGTAATAAAAAAATTATTGCCATTGGCGAATGTGGATTAGACTATTTTTATCACCCCCAAACAGATGTACAACAAGCACAACAAGTCTTATTTAAAAGTCATATTGACCTGGCTTTAAAATATGATTTACCACTTATTTTTCATATAAGAGACGCATTTGATGATTTTTTTAAGATATTAGACGAATATAATTTAAAAGGCTTAAAAATAAAGGGCGTAGTTCATAGCTTTTCGGCTCATATGCCTCAATTAATTGGATGTTTAGACAGGGGATTGTATATTGGCTTAAACGGCATAATGACATTTACCCGTGACCAATTACAATTAGACGCAGCAAAGGCCGTTCCACTAGATAAATTACTGCTAGAAACAGATGCACCTTTCTTGACTCCTAAGCCATTTCGTGGTATGATGTGCGAGATAAAACACGTGGTAAATACGGCAGAATTTTTAAGTAATTTGCGAAACGAATCACTTAATAAAATTTCAGAATTCACATCCACGAACGCAATTAATCTTTTTAGCTTATGAAGTCAGACATACATAACCTTGAACATATAGACAATGGCAACGACCATATTTTGTTAACACAAGAAATGGGGCGACGTATAAGCATGTTAAATACTGCTCTTATTAACGTGTCTATAGCCAATAAATACAGTTCTAGCCCACATTTACTTAATGGGTCTGTTGACCTTGTAAAACATTATCAGCGCAAAGATTATTCGCAAATTACTGTTCAGGATAAAGACGAAAATACTGTAAGTTCTACCTACGAAAAAGAAATTAATAAGCTAGATCCAAAAGTCCGCACAGATATAACTCCATTAACCGACATAGAACAAGCACGTGCAGACGTTGCATTGTATGCAGCGCAAGGAATGTTAGACATCGAAGATTATTTAGCTAGCCAAATTGCAGGTAAAGCATAATGTTTTTAGGAAAAATATTTACAGGTAAGTCTAAACTAGATATTTCAGAACAAAAACGAATAGCAATATACAGAAATTTACTAAAGCGAGAAGCAATTATTGGTGGGCTAATTTTTGGTCCAATTGCTAAAGGTGCAAGACGCGAATTTTTTTGCTTAGATGAGTCTACTTGGGTGTGGCACGAAGAATGGAACGATGAAAAAGGTCAAAAAGTTGTGCGCAATACCAGATACGACGTACGTCCTACAGGAATTTTAAAAGCACAAAACGGACAAGATTATCATAAAGTGGGTAGTCAAGAAGCAAAAAACTTAGAAGAAGCTATTAAGACATACGTCGAAAGAGTAAAAAAAACCGTTTACTTAGTTTAAAAAACTAATCATATAATTTATTAAAGACATGAAAAAACTAATTTATTTAGATTATGCATCAACGACACCGCAGTCAAATGAATCTGTAGCAGCCATGCAACAGTATTTTAAGGATGATTTTTATAATCCTTCTGCATTATATTTGGCGGCTAAAAATGTATCAAAAAATCTAGAAAATCTAAGGGCTAGTGTTGCCGGAATATTACAAGTAAGACCAACAGAAGTGTTTTTTGGTGCCGGAAGTACAGAAGCAAATAACATAATCATTCAAGGTATCATGAATCTATATATTGAATGCAATATGATTGCAAGCGCAATAGAACACGATTCTGTACTGAATATTGCTAAAAAATATAACAGTAAATTAGTAGGCGTAAATGACGCAGGTATAATTGATGTTTTAGAACTAGCAAAAATTATAAACGACAAAACAGTCCTAATTAGTTGCATGTCGGCCAATAACGAAATCGGTACTGTTCAACCTGTTTCTGACATTGCTAGATTAATTAATAAAATTAAAAAAGAACGTTTACAAAAAGGCAATACAACTCCTTTATTTTTGCATGTAGATGCTTCGCAGTCATTTAACTATTTACCGTTATTGCCACACGCATTAGGTATAGATTTTGCTGTAGTTGGTGGCAGTAAGATTTATGGACCTAAACAAACTTCAGTATTTTTTATAAAAAATGGCATTAAATTGGAACCATTAATTATTGGGGGCGGCCAAGAAAAAGGTGTACGTTCGGGTACAGAAAACGTCGCAGGTATAGCTGGACTTGTTGCTGCTATTAAACAAACTGACGATATGCGAATTGCAGAATCAGAAAGATTATTACAACTACGAAATATTCTTGTCGAAGGACTAAAAAAAATAGACCCGTCCTGCGTTATAAACGGATCTTTAAAAAATCGTCTTCCAAACAATGTGCATGTAACTTTTAATAACATCGACAACGAAACATTAGTGATGCAATTAGACGAAAACGGAATAATGGTAGCTACGGGATCTGCCTGTAACGCAAGTAGCGACGCTCCGTCCCATGTTTTATCGGCAATTGGGTTGTCGGGCAAACAAGCGCAAAGTAGTATTAGAATCACTACAGGACGTAGTACTACAAAATCAGATATAACAGTATTATTGGACAGTTTAGTTAAGTTCTTGATTAGATAAACAAAAGCAGTATACTTAAATAGTATATGTTTACTAAAATAAAAAATATTTTAACAGGTAAGCGACTAGCCGGCATTGTTGGTTTGGTGATTTTGTTTATTATAAGCATCGCTCATCCTCTTGCAGCACAAACAGTTACGCAAGGATATGGCACTGACGAACAGCTACAAAGAGGCATGTTGGTGTCTTTAAAAGACGGCGACGGCAGCAAAGTTGAACCAGCCGATCTAGACAACGTCAAAAGACTTCACGGACTAGTGGTTAATGCCAATGATTCGCCTGTAACTTTATCTAACGAAACTCAAAAGACTTTTGTTGCAACTGTAGGTCGCTACGAAGGCCTTGTAAGTGACCAGAATGGTTATATTAAACAGGGCGATTATATTACGGTTTCAAAAGTCCGAGGAATCGGAATGCGAGTTGATTCTAAGAGTGTAAATATCATTGGTAAAGCTTTAGTAGACTTTGATGGTAAAACAAATGTATTAAGCACGACTGACTTAAAAGATAACGCCGGAGTTGTACAAAAAGTTAATATCGGACGCATATCACTAGATATTGGTATTGGAGCTAATCCTTTGGCAAAATCTGAAGACGTTAACTTACCTAATTTTTTAAAAAAGGCTACAGAATTAATTACAACAAAGACAATAAGCCCGTTAAGGATTTATATTAGCATCGCAATATTGGCCGCATCTGTTATTATTGCCGGAAGCATGCTTTATGCAGGTGTTAGAAGCAGTATGATTTCTATCGGCCGTAACCCACTTTCTAAGCAATCAATCGTAAAAAGTCTGGTGCAAGTTGTTTTAACTAGTTTTATTGTTTTCATTATTGGGATTTTTGGAGTATATTTACTACTGAAGCTATAAGCATAAGAATAACGAGTGGGAGAAGTAAAACTAGGTGGGTTTTTTAATAATAGTACTGATAATAATAGCGGCAAGTCTTGCAGGCTTTTTGATGTACCTATCTAAGGGACATGTTTTATTCGCAAAATCTAAAACGAACAAGTCTGATGCAATAAACGATATTGCTATGCAAGACGTAGAGCATATTTTTAACGATGAGTTTCGTGAAGAGCTACGTAACAGAGGTCGGCTTCATTTTGAAAAAATTATTGGCGAAAACGCAATGTTCTTGCAACAAGATCTTAGGCTAACTACTAGTCAGCTTAACGACTACATGAAGCAAGAAATCACTCGTACGCTTAAAGAAGAATTTAGTAAATATGAACAATCTATTAACGACGCAAAACAGTTGGCTATTGATTCAATAGAAAAAACACAGGCAACGATTGAACAACAGCGTCAATTAATGACACAACAGCTTGCAGAACAGCTAGGAGCAGAAAAAACCCGTACTATTGCTAGATTCGAAAACCACATGGCTGACGTAGTTAACCACTACATTATGACTGCAATCGGTAATCAGATAGACCTTGGTGATCAACTTGAATATATTTTGAATGATCTGCAAGAAAACAAAGACGCTATCATAGAGGATATTAAAAATGGTGCCTGAAAAATCAGTGGTATTACCAATATCGGTCATCACTTACATAGATTTATCTAGGGTAGGCAGAGAATTAAGCAACTTAGATGACTTTATGTTGCAAGCGTCAATACGCAAAACCGGTACACCTATGCAGCTACCAAGACTATCTAAGCTATTAGATGACACAGCGGCTATAAATAAGCTTAATTTAATCGACGAAAAAGAACGTAAGGCATTACTTACAGCTTTAACGTATATAAAAGAACATGCTCCTAAAATACATATTAGTTTTTCGGCAGAGCCTAATGCTCAATTTATTACAAAAATAGCCGAAAATATTCGTTCAACTATTAATCCTTTAGCATTGATCCAAGTAGGACTACAGCCAACAATTGCTGCTGGATGCATCTTAAGAACGCCAAATAGGCAGTTTGATATGAGTTTACGTCAGCAGTTACGCAAAAGTCGCCCGTTATTAGTGGAACTTATTCATAAAACACAGGCGCCAGTTAAACCTGCAGTTAAAACGGTGGAAGTAGCGTGAGCGAAAGTACAAACCAACATTTTGAAAAGCTAATGGCAACTGGCAACCCAGTAGGTGAAGTAGTTGCCGTAGATAAGTTTTTGGTAAAAGTACGCGGACTTCAACCAGTACGCGCACACGCACTGATTATGTTCGAAGACGGCAGTAAGGGTTTTGTGCACTACATATTACCTGATTATGTAGTTGTACTTCACCTAGGAGAAAAAACACTCGTATCTGGAATGACAGCTGTTGTTCAACACCAAGAACTAGTAAGTAAAGTAGGAAAAGACTTTATTGGTCGTGTTGTAAGCGTTACTGGCGAACCATTAGACGGTAAAGGTCCAATTGCACCAGACAGCGTTTGGCCAGTATTTAATACTGCTCCGCCTCTTTACGCCCGCAAACTACTTGATACACAGCTAGAAAGCGGTGTTACAGCTATAGATGCATTGTTTCCTATATTACGTGGACAGCGTATGGCGCTATTAGGCGACAGTAAATCTGGTAAAAGTACTTTAGTGACGCAACTTACACTTAACCAAAAAAACACTGACCAAGTTGTAGTTTATGCCCTAATTGCTAAACGCCGTAGCGATGTAGATACATTATTGTCTAGGTTAGAAGAAAGCGGTGCGCTAAATAAAGCTATTGTGGTTGTTAGTACTATGTTTGAATCGTTAGTTATGACTTATTTAGCACCATACGTTGCTTGTTCAATGGCAGAATACCTATGGCAAGAACTAGGGCAAGATACCATTATTATTTATGACGATTTAACCAGTCACGCACATGCCTACAGAGAAGTAGCGCTTCTTTCTGGCGTTAGTCCAGGTAGAGACAGTTACCCGGGTGATATGTTTTATGCTCACAGCTCGCTTTTAGAACGTGCCGGACGACTTGCTAAAAACAGTGCCCACCTTACTAGTATTCCGCTTGTGAATGCTGCTGGTGGCGATATTACTGCATATTTGCCAACTAACATTATGTCTATTACAGACGGTCAATGGATCCTTGAGATGGGCATTTTTAGAAGTGGTATCAGGCCAGCGCTTAGTATGGGACTTAGTGTTACGCGTGTTGGTGGTGTAGGTCATAATAAGCGTCAAAAGTCATTAGCATCACAAACTCTTAAATTATTAGCAGATTTTAGACAAGCAGAAGAGTTCTCGCACTTTGGTAGCGAACTTGCAGCAGAAGCAAAACACGCCCTAGAAACCGGTAAGCGAATATTTGTTGCACTTACCCAAAGCCCAACAGACGTATATTCTTTTATGGCCCAACAGCTTATGTTAGATATTATTTTAAACTGCGTAGAAGGTGAACAGCTAGACGTAAGCCAATTAAAGCTATATGTTAACGAATTTGCTCCTAAAGTTACTAAAGACGAAGAATACGACAAGGTTCGTGACGAACTAAAAGCTAAGTGTGTGCTGGAGCTTAAACGATGATCTCTTTGATGGTAATAGTTGGCTATAATCATGCCAATCTTGGCTGCAAGGAGGTCATGTGAGGCGACCCAGCGAAATAGAACAAGAAGTTAAGGCTATGGAAACACTCACAGAACTAACGAGTGTTTTTGAAGGTATAGCTAGTATGCGTATAGCACAAATTAAAAACCAAGTTTTACAAGCGACACAGTTTTTTCAGGAACTTTGGAGTATATATTCACAACTGCGCGTTGACGGTATGTTTAGATTTGGAAGAAGCCAAAGTCTAACAGAAGTTATTCAAAAAGATTTGTACATAATTATTACCGCAGAAGGTGGATTTAGCGGTGACATCGACCAAAAACTAATTCATTTAATGACAAAAACATACAACAAAGACAAGCACGACATTTTGGTTATTGGACATCACGGTGCGCTACAACTTGCGCAGCGTGGAATATCTTTTATAAAGTATTTTAAACTACCCGTTAAAGATCAAAATATTAACGTAGGTCCAATTATTAGAGAAGTTCAAAAATATAAAACTACCACTGTTTTTTACCAGGAATATGTATCGTTAATGGTTCAAGACGTGCGTAAAATCGAATTATCGGCTGCTGTTACGTCAGAAGGTAAGGAGCTTATACAGGGAACAGAAATAATTAGTGAAGAAAACTATATTTTTGAACCTAGTACGTACGACGTAGTAGATCACTTAGAAAGCTCAATGATGCGTATTGCATTGTCTCAATTAATTTTGGATTCTAAATTAGCACAATACGCTAGTCGTTTTAGGGCTATGAGCGCCAGTCATACAAGGGCAGATGAAGCTACTGGTGAACTTAAATTATCGTATAACAGAGCTAAACGTAACATTAAAGATGAGCGCCTTAAGGAAATCATTAATGGTATGAGAAAAGCGGGAGTGGGAGCATAGTATGTCAGTAGGTTTTGTAGAATCGATAAAAGATCTTGTTGTAAGGATTCAGTTCCCAGAAAGTTCACCAAGACTAGGAGAACTAGTGCTGGTTCAAAATAACCACGCCACTAAGTTGTTGGTAGATCACTTAGAGCCAGGCGGAATAGCTTTTTGTCTTAACATCAGAAGCGACAGAAGAATCCATAAAGGCATGGAAGTAAGTACGACTGGCCGTGGTATAGAAATACCAGTAGGGGACATTACTATTGGACGAATTTTTGATGCTTTAGGCGATCCATTAGACGGTCAGCCTGCGGTAAGTGGTAAAGACATAAAGTATAAAGATATATTAAAATTACCTGCAAGAACAACTAATTTTCAGGTTCAAAAACCAGAAATCCTAGAAACTGGAATTAAAGTCATCGACTTTTTTACGCCGTTTGTTAAAGGACGTAAAATGGGTATTGTTGGTGGTGCTGGTGTAGGTAAAACCGTTCTTACAATGGAACTTATTAATAACATTGCTAAAAGCGGTAAAGGACTGTCGTTTTTTGCCGGAATTGGTGAGCGTATTCGTGAAGGACATGAACTTTTTGAAACACTAAAAGAAAACGATCTTTTAAAGAATACTTGTATGTTTTTTGGTCAAATGAACGAAAATCCAGTTCAACGTAGTTTGATTGGAATATCTGCAACGGCACTAGCAGAATATTTTAGAGACGAACAAAAAAAGGACATTCTGTTTTTTGCCGATAACATGTATCGATTTGTTCAAGCCAGAAACGAACTTTCGACAATTCTTGACCAAGTGCCAAACGAAGGTGGTTACGAACCAACTATATTTAGTGATATTAAAGTATTACAAGACAGGCTAAGCAGTAACGAAAACGGCTCTATTACTAGCGTGCAGACTATTTACGTGCCTGCCGACGACCTTTCTGACCCTGCTGTACAGTTAATTCAGCATGAGCTTGATGGTATTATTGTGTTATCAAGAAAAGTGGCAGAACAAGGCATGCGTCCTGCAGTTGACCTTAACCAAACTAACTCTAGCTTGCTTACTCCTTTAATTGTAGGTGACAGGCATTATTTACTTAGTGTTAGAGTCCAAGCCCTTTTAAACAAGTACGAATCTTTAAAAAGTATTATTGCAATCATCGGCGAAAATGAACTTTCTGCTGCCGACAGGTCAGATTACGGCAAAGCTAAAAAGTTAATCGCAAACTTTACACAAAATATGAACGTTATGGAAAAAATGAACGGCGTAAAGGGTGATTTTTTTACCAGAGAACAAACGTTGCAGTCTATTGAAGAGATTGTTGTTTAAGGATAATTATTGTGGACGAACTTGCTAAAAAACCCGACGAACCAAAAACAGCAACAGAACCTGCTACAGACAAACAGGCAAAATCCGTACAAAGGACAGATATGCACATTAAGGTGTATTCTCCTTTTCATATATATTTTGACGACCTTGCAAATAGTATATCGGCCTTAAACGACACAGGACCATTCGACATATTACCTGGGCACAGTAATTTTATGACGCTGATTAGTGCTTGTGAAATAAATATTATTACAAAGACAGGCGAAGAAAAGATTAAAATTGCTCGTGGCGTTATGCACGTAAAAGCAGACGAAGTAAGAGTCTTTTTAGACGTTTAATAATTAAGCGTCAATAAAATGTAGCTGTAATTATTCTACTGCAATGTAGCTAAAGCTGATTGAACCACCCGGGTTTGTGCCTGATATTGCGATTGTAAATCCTGTTGATGTTCGGTTAGTTATATATGGCGTAAAGTTACACGCTGCACTACAGACAGGTGTTATTACAATATGTGGATTGCTAGTAAATCTAACAGCAAATGCTACTGTAGCTAGCAGTCCAGAAGAATAGCCACTACCGTTGTTGATTGTTACTGTTCCAGCAGTGTCGGTACCATTTATAGATACTGTACCACCGCCACCAATTGCGCCTGATGCTGGTGCTATGCCTGGTGTTGCTCCACCTGTGTCGATGTGTCTAACTAATTGTAAGTCCTGATTTAGTATTAGCTTGTCTGTACTAATAACTGGAGCCGATAGTGTACCCGCAAAAGATCCGTTAGATGCTACAGATAGTCCTTTTAATATTGTAAGTTGACCCTGAATATTAGCGTTACCCGATATAGACAAACTATTTAATTGAACCTGATCAAACTGGCTAGTACCAGAAACAGTAATACCCGGTAAACTTAATGCTCCACCAACTTTAATTGCACCTGCTACATCAAGGCTGTCACGGATTAATACTTTACCAGCAAAGACAGCATTAGATTCTATAGATAGTAATTGTTTTGGATCACCTACTTTGGCGTCGCTACCTTCTAAGCTTTTAAGAGCATCGGCTGTAAGTTTTTGAGTAGACGTTTCTTCTCGTTTTGCCTGGTTTTTGCTGGCCTGTATTGCTACAACTAAAACTACTCCTGCAAGAATAAGAATAAATACAAATAATAATAGGTATATGTTAATTTTATTAACTAAAGAACGAACGTATTTTTGAAAATCAAATTTTTGAAGTTTGTCAGAGCCGGTAGTTCCGTTATTTATGGTGTGTCCGTTGGTAGTGTCAGACTCGACTACGGTGTCTGGATGTTCTAGCGAATCTACGCCATCTTCGGGTACGTTTTGAGTGTTGTTTGAATCCATATTAAATTTATAATTCCTCTTACGCTTTAGTATAGGTTATATAAGTATAAAATGCTATATTTTTTTTAAACTTATACCCAGTTTAAACATAAGAAACTTGCATTAAAACTTTGTATGTGGGAAAGTAAGTTAAGTAGCAGACACGTTTGGGTAGTCAATGTTTAGATATAAATACAATTCAAATTATCACCACAAAAGTCGCCGAGCCAAAAGAACGACTACTTTAGCGTTGTTGGCTGTAGTTTTAGTTATTGGAGCTGGTGTATATGTTGGACTTGATGTTTTTTTTCAGAGTCTAAGAAAAAAATCATCCGAAACAAAGTCTAATTTTTCTAGCGTACAGGGCGACAGTGTAAGTATTGTTCGTACGCCATATTTTCAGTTTCAGCTACCGTCTAAATGGCAAGAAATAGCATCAGAATCCAAAGACGGTAAGTATTTGTACAGAAGCTTTAACCATGATTTAATCGAAGAAGAACTTAGTGTAGAAATAAACAGAAAAATACCCATATTGCTATACAATAATTACACCTCGCATGTTTTACCTGTTACTTTTGATAAAAGTGGAATATTTAATATAGTATCTAGGCTTAAAGATCCTTGCCAGGCTGTTTATCCGACTTTGCCAGGTCAAACTACTAAGCCCGACGATCCAAGAATGGTAAAACAGTACGATGTATCTTTTGCCTGTAATCCGGGCAGCGGCTTTTACCAAGTTGTTGTAGGTTTAGCGGGCGCAACAGAAGACATGACTGTGACCAGGCAAGACGGTACAAAAATTAAGTTTAATATTACATACAGAAACGTTACTGTAAGACTAAGAGCGGATAGTTTATACGACATTATCGAATCTTTTCGTGTATTGTAAAAACCTATCTTAAACCTCTTATGATATGTGATATAATTTTTTTATGAATGTGAGAGCAAAAAAAGTACTGTCTTTTGTGGCAGCCTTAATCCTGTTATTGGTAAGCATACCTGTAAACGCACAAACATCTTCGTCATCTAGTTATAAAGTGAACGAATCATCTTTTGGGTCTGGTGCCGAAGTAGATGTAAATTCGGCAAGTTATAACGCAAGAGGATCAGCTGGATCACTGGGCGTCGGCGAAAGTTCTAGCGCAAATACAGTTGCATTTGCCGGTAACATTAATCCGTCTGACGAATACCTAGAAATGGTAGTTAATGCAACTACAGTTAATCTTGGAACGCTTTCAAATGTTGCTACATCAAGTGGGTCTGGTACTTTTTACGTTCGTACTTATTTAAACAGTGGATACACTGTACAAACCATTAGTGACCCACCAACAAACGAAGGTGGCTTTGCAATGGCTGCAAAATCCGCATTAGGCGCACCTATAATAGGAACAGAAGAATTTGGAATAAACTTAGTAGCAAATACAGCACCATTAGTAGGATCAGATCCCTATAAACAGCCAGACAACACTACTAATTACGCAACAGGTATAGCAGCAACTGGTTATGACACTCCTAATAGTTTTAAATACGCAAAAAATGACATCATTGCAAGGTCGGGTACTGGCCGTGCATGGGGGCAAACAGACTTTACTATAAGTTACGTAATAAACATCAGTGGTATAACTAGGTCTGGTGTATATGTAATGGCTCATACCCTGGTAGTGATAACCACGTTCTAGTTTATATAAAAAATCCTGTGTATAAACTGTTGAATACATAAAATTCTTATGTTATAAAGTTAACAAGGAATCTATTCCTATATAGCAAAAAACAAAAAATCAATCTCTAAAAAGGAGAATAAAAACAGATGCAAAAATACAAAATAACCGACAACGCCAAGAAAGGTGCAAAATCAGCATTATTTATAATGCAATCAGCAGTGATTGCAATTGCTGCTTTGTTACCTATGTTTACAGCAGGCCAAGTATCTGCTGCGCAACTTACGGCTCGTAGTGCAACATTAGACAACAGTAAAGTATCTGCTACGGGTGTAGGAATTGTATTTGCATACAATCTTCCTACAACAGCATCTGCTTTGCAAGGTATTGTTTACGATTTTTGTACAGCGCCTTTGGGCACATGTACCCTACCTACCGGTATGGTAGTTAACGCATCTACTCATGTAACACAATCAGGATTCCCTGCAAACGGTACAGCATTTGCAACCCGTACAGGTGCCGATCTTGGTGCATGTTTAAGCACATCACAAACTTACCAACGATGTTTTCTTCGTTCCGACGCTACAACTGGCGGTGGTGCAGTAACACACACAATTGGTACTATTACAGCTCCTAGCTCTAAGCAAACTGTATATATCCGAATAGGTGTATATAGTGACGCTAACTACGCTACATTAGTTGACTCAGGTACTGTTGCAGTAGCTTTTGTTGACCAACTTGTAACAAATGGTCGTGTTCAGGAACGTTTAGACTTCTGCGTAGCATCTATTGACGCAGCAGCTACCCTACCTACAACAATTGCATTATGTTCAGCTCTTAACTCTGCTTCTATAGACATCGGTATTATAGACAATACAATCGCAGTTTCTCCAGTAGCTAGCACAAGTACTAACGGTTCTAACAACAAGTACGGTATTTTAATGGCCGACACAAACGCCAGCGGCGGACTATTAGTATCTTACTACCCAGAACTAGCAGGAACAGGAACAAATCAATTACGTGATTTCCGTGTAACAGGTGCAATATGTAACGCTTCTAATGCTAACCTTTTGGACCAGTGTTTCCAAGAAGCTTCAGGCAGTGGATCTACATTCACAGGTGGAACAGAAATGTTCGGACTACAAGTACCATGTATTGATACATCTAACGGTACAACAACCTCATTAGGATCAGTACCAGCAGCTTATAGCAATACAGACAACAACACGACTTCAGCAGCTAACTGTCAAAACCTAGGTGTTGATGCAGGTGTTAAATTTGCCTTCAACAACTCAGGTACAGCAGCAACATTAGCTTCTTCTACTACAGTTGTAGACAAAGAAACAGTTAAAGTACGATTTGGTGCAACAGCTTCGGCAACTACACCTACAGGTGC
>JBAXHY010000020.1:0-16683 GCA_037138655.1 bacterium
CCGACCAATAAAAAAAGACCACAGTTATGTGGTCTTTTTTTATTGGTCTGTATAACCTATTTAGCGAATTCTATAGCTCTGGTTTCGCGGATTACGTTAACTTTAATAGTACCCGGGTACTGCATAGTGCTTTCTATTTTTGTAGCTACGTCTCGTGCTAGCTTAATCGCACCAAGGTCATCCATGACAGTTGGTTTTACAAAAATTCTAACTTCACGGCCGGCGCTAATAGCGTAGGCTTTTTCTACACCTTCAAATTGTGTAGCCACATTTTCTAGGTCACGCATACGTTCGCCAAAATTTTCGGCACTAATGTTTCGTGCTCCTGGTCGTGCTGCACTAACTGCGTCAACTACACGAATAATAATAGCTTCTACACTAGTCGCTTCTACGTCGTCATGGTGCTGTTCGGCGGCCAAAGCAACTTCTTCTGGCACTCCATACTTGCGAGCCATTTCACCACTAATGTGGTGATGCTTGCCTTCCATTTTGTGCGTAAGTGCCTTACCCATATCGTGAATAAGAGCAGCGTATTTAGCTGTTTTAACATTTGCGCCTAATTGTTCGGCTATGATTCCTGCCATATGAGCCATTTCGGTACTATGTTTTAGCACGTTTTGGCCGTAGCTTGTTCTATATTTTAATTCACCTAGTAACTGCAATACTTCTTTAGGAATTCCTACAATGCCAACTTCACGTGCTGCATCTTCTGCTGCGTGCATGATTTCTTTTTGAACTTGCTTTTGAGCTTTTTCGACGACTTCTTCGATGCGTCCAGGGTGAATCCGGCCGTCTTTCATTAACATTTCCATTGTTATACGAGCTGTTTCACGACGAATAGGGTCAAAAGAACTTAATATAACCATTCCAGGAGTATCGTCTACCATTATATCTACACCCGTAGCACGTTGAATAGACTGTATGTTACGTCCTTCTTTGCCAATTATTCGACCTTTCATTTCGTCGTCGGTCAACTTAATAGCAGATACTGTACGTTCTGCAGTAACTTCACTAGCCATACGTTCCATTGCCTGAACTATAATAAGACTGCTTAGTTCTTCGGCGTTTTCTTTTGCCTCGTTTTGCAACTTAACAATCAAACCTTTAAGATCATTTTTAATGTCTCGTTCAGTCATTTGCATAAGTTTTTCTGCAGCTTCTGATTGCTTAAGTTTAGCTATTTTTTCTAGCTTTTCTTGTTGCTTAACTCTAATGTCACGAATTTCGTTTTTTAGCGCCTCTAATTCATCTTCGCCGTTTCGAAGTTTTTCGTTTCTTTTGTCTATAGCATCTAGTTTATTATCTAGTGCTTCTTCTCTGCTTAATAAACGTCGTTCTATATCTTTAAATTCGTTACGACGTTTTTGATCTTCTTTTCTGGCGTCGTCAGCAATCTCGTTTGCTTCTTTTTTAGAATTTTCTACAATCTTACTTGCTTCTTTGCGCGCTTTTTCTAGTTCTTTACTTGCTTCGTCTGCAGCCGAACCAATCTTTTTTTTAGTTGTGTATGTACTTGCGCCGTACCCTACACCTAATCCTGCTACTGCTAATATTATAGCCAATGGCTCCATAGTACTCCCTGTTCTAGCTTGTTACACTATACTACCCATGCATCACTATCACTTCATTAGCTTAGGCTTATCGTGTAAAAAAACAATTTAAATCGGTATTAATAATCAGAAGATATCTATATTAAGATATCTATACTTTAATAATACGCCTTTAGCCTTAAAACTTGCAAAACTATTATTGACATTTTAACTACAAAGGACTTGCATAAATAACGAATTGATTATGATTCCAGCCGTTAGTCTTGCTAAAAGTACCGATAATACTAACTAATTTTAGGTCGTGTTTACCTTTAACTTCGGATATGCTCAATTTTGATAAATCTGTTAATGGCGTAGAATTTTGAACAACTTTTGTAATATGGTACCGTACGATTTCGCCGTTTCCTTTTTCTACTTCTAGGGGCATTCCAACTTGAAGTTTATAAAGATCTGCAAATGCCCCATTGTTGTTTGGGCCAGCAACATAACCTGCTAAGACTGTAGCTCCGTCTAAATTTCCTGGCCTAAAACTATCGTCCGTCCAACCTACATCGTTAATATTGTCGGGCATGGCTAATAAACCATCTGCCTTTAAGCCTACTTTTTTAATTTTTGACCAAAGTCCAATAGTAGGAATACGAATCCATCTTGGGTACTGTGGTGCGACGTTATATGAACTCATCTCGTCAATAGACGATATCGCTTCGAAAGGTATTGTACCTATAGTAGAAACTCCCTTAACGCCAACGCCAACATTGTTTATTACCACGGCAGTATTTTTTTCGTTAAATACTAAATTTACCACTGTAAAAATTGTAAAAACTAATGACAAAGTCGCTAATGTATAAAAACCTCTGTGCATTATCATGGCTTTTTTAGTTTTATACTTAATCTTTTTAGACGGCTCAAATGTTCGCTTTGCTGCTAATATGCTCTGTTTAGTAACTTTATCAATCTGTACTGTTGCTTTTACTATTGGACCAATAATAAGTCTTCTGGTGCTTCTTGATTTTGTTTTTATTTTTTGTTTAGCAGGTTCAAATTTGATTTTTTCTACGTTCTGAGGGCTAATGTAAAACTGTTCTGAATTTGAATGATTGCCGTGAACTTGCTGAGTATGATTAATGTGTGGCTGAACTTGGGGTTGGTTTGTGTTTGTATCGGTATGATTTTCGGATGCGATTCTAGACAAAATACTATCGCCAACAGAAATATTAGGATGAATGTAGGTATCATATTTACTGTTTCGACGAACGGCATTTTTGTTATGTTCTGAATCGTTTTGCATTTTTTTATTATTCTCGCCAAATACATCAAAAATACAACTTATGGTTGTAGCTGATGTTTTGATTTATAAAGTACTCTATATAAAGTATCTGCTACGTCAAATAAATGTCAAGCAAATTTTACTAATGCTTATTAGTAAATTATTTTTTAGATACCGTGATATTAACTGGTGCGCCGTATTTTGGTTCAATGAATTTTGTTTTGGAATTTTTTAATAAATCTTTTTCGCCGTCTAATACCCAATTATCGCCAGTTGTAGGAACTACCGGTAACCCCAAGCCGGCAGCTACTGCATTAATAAAACTTGCACCTATTCTTAAACCTGTAAAAGATCCTGGTCCTTCATAAAAAATTAGTCCGTTAATGTCTGCCATATTAATGTTATTAAAAGATAAAATTTCATCAAATTTATGATTAATTGTTTCTAGTAATTGTCTATGTGCGGGCCAAATTATGCTATTTACAACTTCGCCATCTTTAACAACGTATAGTTCTGACGATGGATTGTCTGTTCTAAGCGCAATACTAATCATTAGATTAATCCTTTCAGTAAGTATTTTGTTTTATCAGAATATTCAAATGTAAAAAGTCTTTTTTCTTCGATGGTTGGATGTTTGTCTATTTTTATAATTAATCTATTTTTAGGTAACACATGGTCTACGCTATTGCCCCATTCTATTAAACAGATTGAACTATTGTCTAACACTGCTTCTTTTAGCGAATCAGATATTAGCCCTGGGTCTGGAACTCGGTAAAAATCAAAGTGATATATATTAAATTTTTTAGTTTTATATTCCTTAGATACGGTAAAAGTTGGACTACTTACATGGTCGCTACTACCTAAGGCATCAACAAAAGATTTTACAAACGTAGTCTTGCCGCCCCCAAGATCACTTTTAAATTCCATAACTTCGCCACCTACAACATTAGACGCTAGATTTTTTGCTAGCTGATCTGTTTCTTTTAAACTGTCGGAATTTGTTTGCCAAATCTTTTCGGTATTCATACAACATGTAGCCTACGGCAATAGTACCCACGCCTGCAAGTACAAGCGGATTGGCAGGCAATTTTAATCCGTCAGATTTGGGTGCCACATAACTATTTTGCGTAGGACTTTGTTTTGCAGATTTAGTAGAAGTTGCTGACTTAACTGCAATAGTTTTAGATTTTGAACTACTGGTTATAGTTGTAGGTTTCTTTTTTGACGGCTCGTTAGTACCTGCCGTATCAGTCTGGGAATAATCTACGCTGTTTTGCGTGCCAGCCGAAGGAGAAGTTGTCCATGACCAAACTGATTCATACAACTGCCAACTTGATCCACTTTTTGCATCTGAATATTCTGCTGTTTCGTTTATTACTTCGTCTTTTAAGCCTAACAATCTTGCCTTACCAGATGTATTGCTAAGTATAAGATTAGTTTTACCAGAATAAAAAACGCCGTAACTTAAGGGCATAATTACTTCGTCTTTAAAAACATACGAATAGCTATATGACATACCTGTTTGAAGTTTGTAGCCATTTAAAACTGCAGGCGTGTTGGCGTTATTATAAATTTCGATATATTCATCATTGGCATCTGTTAGTGGTGCCGCTGGGTCAGGCAAAAGCTCTGTTATATATACGTCTAACGTACTAGCTAAAGGCAATGTATTTGGATCCGGCGCGTTTACAACTTTTTGGACAGAAAAATCATTTTTGTTGTTGTCTGTATCAATAAAATTACCTGCTTGCATTTGCCTTTTGTATGAATCACCCTTTACCACTAAATCTGCGGGCAAAGATTCTGCCTTTACGGCAGTACCCCAACCAACAACGTCATGTTCTTGTTCGGTAACACCAGATCCACTCACAAGGCGTACATGTCCACCAGCAGCCGATAATGTAGCACTAAAAGTTACGTTGGCTTCGGACGTTTTGTAGCCAACAGAAGCAGCGATGTATGTACTGCCGGGTTGCAATATTCCGTTTAGCAAAATATTGCGTGACGGCGAACTAAAGCTAGTAACAGCAGCCGAAAAATATTGAATACGCCAACCAGTAATATCTATAGGAAGGGCATTGATATTTGTAATACTAATAAATTCTTCTGACGCACTTGCTAAAGATTCTGTTTGAACCTGAGATATTAATACGTCATTGCTAATAGCAAAAACCTTACCCGGAAAAAAGATGTAAAAACTCCAAATGAAACATAATATTATTTTGTTCACATTTTTGATTATATGCCCATTATATTTTGTAGCAAGCATGAGCATGACTGAATATTTGATATAATAATTATTAGAATGCTTAAACTTTCGGTTAGTCTTAATAAAATACCTATATTTAGCTTGCAAACTGGTGGGCAGGTAGGACTTGCCGATAAACCAATAATCAATCCAGATAATCTTAAAATCGAAGGCTGGATCGCTAGCACAGTATTTAAAGACGGCATGCATATACTACCAATAAGCGAAATCAGAGAAGTTGTACCTAGGGGCATTGCTGTTAATGACCAGCATGCAATTACGCCTTACCAGGACTTGATTCGTATGCAAAAGGTAATAAATATAAATTATCAACTTATAGGTAAATCTGTTGTTACAGAATCCAAAAAACGTCTTGGCAGGGTACAGGATTATTCTGCCGACTTAGATAGTTTTTATATACAAAGAATATACGTATCGCCGTCTATGTTTAAAGCTCTAACTCGCGATCAATTTGTAATATCTCGTGAACAAATATTAGAAATTACAGACAAAAAAATCATAGTCAAAGACCAAGAAGTTACCCAGCGATCATTCTTTACGGCTCCTGTTCAGGTTCCCGAAAGTTAAGAGCTTCTTTAACGTCACCATAACTAAAACCTTTAGACAGAAGGTAGGTAATTAACTTTTTTTGGTCAGCATACCTAGATCTGGTGCTTAGTTTGGTTATAAGTTGTTTTAATGCCAGACCGTCATTACTACCTTCTCTACTTACTATACTTTGTATAGTAACTTGGTCAACTCCTTTAGACCTTAGTTCGCTAACTATTGCTCTTGAACTTTTATTTTTTCGTAATAAGCGTTCGGCGGACCAGTCAGCAAAACGTTCGTCGCTTAAAATACCCTTATTTGTAAAATCCTCTACCAGCTTGTCCTGAAGTTCTTTGTCTACTTGTTTATGGTAAAGATATTCTTTAAGTTCTTTTGTACTGTGAGGTCGATTAAGAAGCCATTCGTATGTTCTTGTTTTGATTTTTCCGTCACTACTTAATTTTTTATAAACTGCAATATCAGATTCTGTAATTTCGGAATCTTTTTTTAGTTTATAAGTTAAAACATCGTCAATAGTCAACGAAAAAACATATTTAGCTTCTACAAAAATACTAACTCTGTTAGGATTTTTAATTTGTGCTTTTAAAGCAGTGATTTTCATATTAATTCTGTAATAGTTATTAAAATTACTAGTGAGCGTGCGGCTTTTTAAAGCCTTTCCAAAGTTTGTAGGTGTTGTACCAGCCATAACTTGCGCCACCACCTTCTAGGACAAACTCACCAATGTGTGGTGCTCTTATTCCAAATGCCAGCAATAATCCGCCAGGCAAAATAAAGTCTTTAACAGAATCACGCCATCCTGCCTTTTGTTTTACGTCGTGACTATGCTGACCGCCCCTATTTAAATAAAATACTACACCACTTAAAGCTAGCGCCAAGGCTGCTGTTTTTTGTTCGGCAGATGCAAAGTTTAATGGTTCAACCTTAGTAAGCCACTCGTGACCTTCGTTTGCTATTTCATAAACTACTTCGCCAGTTGCTATAGAGCTTGCGGCTGCAACTAACCCTAGTGTCATGTTTCGCATTCTTTTTTTAGTCTTGCCACTACTGCCTTCTTCTAAGGCCATAGTTGCAAAAAATGCTGCATCGGTAAGCTCCTCTGCCCCTTCGGCAGTCAAAACTGCCGTACCTGACGCAATACCCACGATTAGCTGAGCAGCCCCACCAACTGCTCTTAATGCCGCAGAAGTGCCATATATTCGGCGTAATTCTGATTCTGTGTGTTCGTGCTCGTTTTGAAGTAAATCCGACATGATTTAAACTTTAGTAAATTTAAGATTATTAAGCGACCTTTACGGAGTCTTTTACTTCTTTAGTTATTTTGTCTAAAACTTTAGGATTGTCTTTTAAGTATTGCTTACCCGCTTCGCGGCCTTGAGCCACATTTGAACCTTCGTAGGCAATCCAGGCGCCTGCTTTGGTCATTATGCCTTTAGCGATTGCTAGGTCCAAAACATCACCTTCTGTGCTAATTCCTTGGTTAAACATAATGTCAAACTCTGCTTCGCGGAAAGGCGGAGCAATTTTGTTTTTGACTACTTTTACTCGCACTCTGTTTCCTAATACTTCGTCAGCACTCTTTATTTGGCTTGTTCGTCTAATGTCCATTCTAACGCTGGCATAAAACTTTAAAGCATTACCGCCAGTGGTAGTTTCTGGGTTTCCAAACATGACACCAATTTTCATACGAAGTTGGTTAATAAATACAACAGTACAATTGCTTCTAGAAATAATAGCCGTAAGCTTACGCAAAGCTTGACTCATTAAGCGAGCCTGCAAGCCCATATGACTGTCGCCCATGTCACCTTCTATTTCGGCCTGAGGAACCAACGCAGCAACAGAGTCAATTACAACAATATCTACTGCGTTACTTCTTACTAATGTTTCTACAATCTCTAAGGCTTGTTCGCCACTGTCTGGCTGGCTAACAAGTAGTTTTTCTGTATCTACTCCAATTCTTTTAGCATATGCAGGATCTAGGGCGTGTTCTGCGTCTATAAAAGCTGCAACGCCACCTTTTTTTTGAACTTCGGCAACAATATGAAGAGTTAGGGTTGTTTTTCCTGAACTTTCTGGTCCGTAAACTTCAATTATTCTTCCTTTAGGAATGCCGCCGCCCAATGCTATGTCTAGGCTTAAACTTCCTGTTGGAATTGTTTCTACATTAATTTTTGTCTGGCCGTCAAGATGCATAATTGCACCTTTACCAAATTGCTTTTCGATCTGTTCCATCGCAAGATCAAGGGCTTTTGACTTGCCCTCAGAATCGTCGCTTTTACCACTTCTGCTCATAGTTGGTTTTGAGTCAGCTTTTGCTGCCATAATAGAATCCTCTTTTCTTATACGAATTATATCGTTTAGGTTAGTACTAGTCAGTATATGCTGCGGCAGCAACTTTGCAAGCATTACTTTACTTTAGCTGTAAAAAGCACGTCATTTCTGTTAGCATAAGTACTAAGGATACTAACTTAATTTAGATCATGAATATTTGAAGAATGATTAATTTTTTTACAACACAAGACAATTAAATAAAATATGCGTATATCAGACAAATTAGTAGAAGAATTAGTTAAAAAAAGCGGAACTTTAAGTGACGAAAAATTTAAGGCGCTAGTAGAACAAGCAAACGAAGAAAAATTACCACTACAAGAAATCGTTGTTCGCGGTAATTTACTTGGGGAATCTGACCTTACAAAACTGTACGCCGAAAGCATTGGAGTGCCTTTTGTAGAAATAGCCGTTAAAGAATTAGACCGTGAAGTGCTAAAACAAATACCCGAAAAAATTGCTCGACTATACAATATGGTCATATTTTCTGGTAATGTCGACAAACCAGACGAACCAAAACAAGTTGCAATGGATGACGCCGACGATCTGCAAGCAATTGATGTATTGCACAAACTGTTCGGCCAAAATATTAAAATATTTATTGCAACCAAGTTTAATATACTTTCGGCACTTGATCAGTACCGAGGTAATATTGGTAGCGAAATCAATAAAGTAATTACAGATAGCGACGAAGCCGAAGAAGACGAAGCATCTGTAAACGAAGAAGATATTGCCGAAGATTCCCCTATTGCTCAGACCGTTAATTTGGTAATAGAATACGCCATTAAATCTGGTGCAAGTGATATTCATATTGAACCCAGAGACAAAAACGTTATTATTCGATACCGTATTGACGGCGTGCTGCGTGAAGCTAACAGATTGCCAAAACGTACATTAAGCGCACTGGTTTCGCGTATTAAAATTTTAAGTAATTTAAAGATTGACGAACGTCGGGCGCCTCAGGACGGTCGTTTTAAGATTAATATGAATGGCCGAATTTTTGCTTTTCGTGTTTCTACACTACCAATCTCAGAAGGCGAAAAAGTCGTTATGCGTGTTTTGGACGAATCTAGCGAACCGCTTGCATTAATAAAACTTGGTTTTTGGGGTAAAGCATTAGAAGACATTAATGAAGCTAGCATACAACCACACGGAATGATTTTGGTAACAGGCCCTACCGGATCTGGTAAAAGCACCACATTGCACAGTGTTTTACATATTTTAAACAAACCGGACGTTAATATATCTACAATCGAAGACCCTGTTGAATATAAACTCGAAGGCGTTAATCAAACTCAAGTAAACCCAGTTGCTGGAATGACATTCGTAGCCGGCCTGCGCGCGCTACTAAGACAAGATCCAAACATAATTATGGTCGGAGAGATTAGAGACAGCGAAACTGCTGGACTTGGTGTACAAGCAGCACTTACAGGACACTTAGTTTTTAGTACCCTTCACACCAACAACGCAGCTACCTGCTTACCTCGTTTACTAGATATGGGCATTGAGCCTTTTCTTATTGCAAGTGTTGTTCGTGTCGTTATTGGTCAAAGACTGGTGCGAAGATTAGTCCCCGAAGACAGCGAAGCGTACGAACCAGATGCAGCAGAAAAAAAAGAGGTAGAGAGAGTTTTTCACTTAAATTCAAAGCAGGACTGGGATATTTTGTTACAAAAAGTTCAGCTTGCACAAGCACAATTTGAACGACCACGAACAGATAAGATTTTGTTTTATAGACCCAAAAAAGACTTGCCTAAAGAAAAAACAGGATACAAAGGTAGAATGGGAATATATGAAGTACTTAAAAACTCAGAACTTGTACAAAAAATGATTGTCGCAAATAGCACCAGCGAAGAAATTCAAAAACAAGCTATTACAGAAGGTATGGTAACAATGCAACTGGATGGACTTGTTAAGGCAATGTTAGGAATGACCAGCATCGAAGAAATTTTAAGAGTAACAAGGGAATAATATTATGGCGATGTTTACATACACAGCGACTGATACTTCGGGCAAAAGACATGAAGGTAGCGTAGAAGCGACTAGCGTAGGCGCAGTCGGGCAAATACTTGCAAGACAAGGCCTAAAAGCTTTGGTTATAAAAAAAGAAGTAAAAAAGACAAATGTATTAGATGTTTTTACAAAAGCAAAAAAAGTTAAGGCCAAAGATCTTGTTATATTTACCAGACAACTTGCCACTATGATTGATGCCGGTGTACCGTTAGTTAGAAGTTTAGCGACTCTTCAAAGCCAAACAGAAAATCCTGTTTTTAAAAAACACATGCAAGAAGTAAGCAAGGACGTAGAAAGTGGAACATCTTTTGCGGATTCCTTAGCAAAACATCCCAAAGTTTTCTCTGCTATATATGTAAACATGGTCAGAGCCGGTGAAGCTGGTGGTATATTGGACGAAATTCTTAAAAAATTAGCTCTTCAACAAGAAAAAGACGCAAAAATTCGTGGTAAATTTAAAAGTGCCATGACCTACCCAACCGTATTGATAGGCATAACTTTTACCGTATTTATTGCTTTAATGACAGTTGTTGTACCAAAAATCGGTAAAATTGTTGGTGATCTTTCTGGCGGTAAACTACCTCCATTAACACAGGCTATGCTTGGAATTAGTCATTTTCTTACGACTTTTTGGTATATACATATAACCGTATTTGTTGGACTTTGTATATTTATAGGACGATCACTACAAACAGAAAAAGGTAAATTAATACGCGACCAATTATTATTAAAAGCTCCCGCAATAAAAATAATTGTCATAAAAATGTCGGTTGCCAGATTTGCCAGAATATTTGCAAGCCTTATGACTGCCGGTGTATCTGTTATAGACTCTATCGAAATAACATCTAAAGCAATTGGAAATAAAGTAATCGAAGCCGAACTTATGGCTGCAGCAAAAGATGTATCTAATGGTGAACAGTTTTCTGTACCGTTGTCTAAAAGTAAGATTTTTCCACCTATTGTTAGTCAAATGCTTGCTATAGGTGAAGAAACAGGTCAAACCGACAGTGTATTGCTAAAAGTAGCTGAATTTTACGAAGACGAAGTAGACGCCGCGGTAGATGGTCTTAGCTCTATTTTGGAACCATTATTAATTGTAGTAATGGGTGGAATGGTAGGAGTTATTGCGGTGAGTGTGATTGGACCAATCAGTAATCTTTCTAACCAAATATAATACATTGACAACATAAGCATTTTGGCAGATACTAGAAACTATAAGTATAAGTTTAAGTAAAGGGTGGCTCAAAACAATGCAAAAATCAATTAAAAAAGTACAGCAAGGTTTTACAATCATAGAACTTTTGATCGTTATTGCGATTATAGGTGTGTTAGCTGGATTAGTTCTAAATAACTTCCAAGGCGCGCAAGCTAAGGCTCGTGACGTACAACGTCGAACAGACCTTAACTCGATCCACGGAAAACTAGAAGAATATTATAACAACAACAACGGCTACCCAGACGGCGTACTAAGTACAACTATATTAGCAGGCATGGACGCATTTGCACTTAAAGATGCTGACGGTGCAGACATTGTAAACAGCTTTGCAATTAGTGCTGCTAGTGCACCAAACCCAACTGTTGCAAACACAAACGAATACGCATATGCAGCATACGGATGTACATCTGCAACTGCACAAACTACAGTTGGTGCAACTTGTACAAAATACGTGCTTAAGACTTACCTAGAAAAAGACCCTACAGGTTCATTCACAAAGAACAGCCTTAACTAGTAAATAAATCTGCTTATAGCAGTTTAAAAAACCACCCACACGGGTGGTTTTTTAGTTAGTTAATATATATATGCTTAATGTTTAACTCATATATAAACTACACATAAATATGGCTTACATAACAGCCGTTACAGTAACTTAATCAATAAACGCATCGTTAGATTCATAACGCCAAGCAATGACTAACAATAGCTACATATAAATACTGCACTATTACTTAGGCTAATCAAAACACTTACAGCAGCTTTGATATTGTTAAATATAATACCAGATTACGGCGCCGACAAAACTTCGCGCCAGCCAAGAATGTTATAGCTACTAGTAAGCGGAAAACTAGGTGGCGGAGTATACTGAAGATTGTAGTCGTACTGAGTCGAGTTGTTTAATATTCCCGACACATAACCAGTACCCGAAACATTTACTGCATTACCGCACGGGTTATTACCTACTATCCATGTCCAAGTCCATGTTTGCCGTGTTGCTATAGAGCCGTAAAAAACTAGCTTCTGAGAAGCACCCGACCAACCCTGAGTACACGTAGTTGTGCCCCTGTAATACAAAGGATATGTCACGGATCCTGCCTGTGCTATTACCGCTGCATCGACTTCTAAGGTAAAATTACCTGTTTTAGGAGCCGCATATGCGGCAAGAAATACTGCGTCTTCTGACACTAGTCCAATTGCATCTGTACCACTTTTTGATCCGTATAGCATGTTATCTACTATAGTAACTTCGGCGTTGACGGTTGTAGCTAATCTTCCTGCAGCAATAGTTATTCTTCCGCTATAAGAACCGTTAGTACGCACCCAAACATTGTCTTCGGCAAATATAACCTGCGAACTTCCTACGCTAACATTATTAGCAACACTAACCAAAGTTAGAGCAGATGTATACGGAGTTTTTGTATCGTCTTCTGCGTTGACCTGAAAAAGATCGTAAGTTCCGTCACTATTTAGACTAATTAAGTAACCTTTTGTAGCAGAATATGTAGCTGTCGTACTGCGCTGTGGTAGATAGTTTGGTGTTAAGGTAGTTGGAGTCTGAGTACAAGGACTAGCGACCAACGCTAATGCCGACGTAGAACTGTTAGCTAAAAATGCGTTCTTTTTAATAGTGCACAAGCTGCCAATAACTTGGTTAAAATCTAATGATGGAACTGGGTAACGCCAACTTGTTTTTGATCTTGTAGCACAATTTACAGGAGTAGTTACAGAATTACTACACCATACGCCAGGGTGACTACTGCCGTCACCACCTATTGCTAAAGAAGGAGTGTACGTCGTATTTGCACTCGTAATATCGGCGTTACTTGCGCCGTCCATTCTTACTCCTTGATTAGAATGTACTGGCCCATTCGCAGATTCGGTATTACCAAACCAGATCTCGGTATCTGCAGATATTGCATAGCTGGCATACGACGGAGAACCAATTTGAGCTTCTACCATTCTGCTACTTTTACTACCTGTTATATTGCCTATTGAACGCACTGTTACAATACTAGAACCTCCGCCTTGAGGCTTTATCCATAAAGTGTAAGTACCAGTAATAACAGCGTTATCGTCTATATAATTATGCACATAAGGACCGTAACCCAAAGATGGATCCGGAGTAGTAGGAGTAGTAAGACCATCTTTAAAATCTGCAGGACTATGGCTTAGATGCCATAAATAATAATTAATACCTGCTTCGGCTACGTTAAATGCTTGTTGGCTTTTAACGTTTCTACTTACAACATCAAAGTTTGTTTCTACTATCATTAATGCTGATGTAAATATCATTACAAATACTACTATCGACGAAAGTAGCAATAATAGAGCAAAACCTTGTTGAGGTTTTTTTATCTTATTTTTCATAAATTAGTCTTTCTGTTCCTAAGTGATACGTCTAGCGAAATAGTAGAAAACGAAGTGGAGTTGGTGGTTGTTTTTACAGATAAACTTACACGAATACCGTATATAGTTCGCAGTTCTGTAATAGGCATACTAAGTATTCCGCCCGCAGAATCAAGATACGTAAATGTGTTTACGGTAGCTGGTGTGTAAAAATTATCTATAATTGTATAAGTTTTTTTGCTGGCTGTTACAAGCGACCCTATTGGCGGATTGACATTGTATGGGGTTACATCTGCTAATAGACTTTTACCGTCTGAACTTTTGTAATAATCAATCTTAGAAACATAGGCATCACCAGGAGAAAAATAGCCATTTATGCTAAGTGTTGTATAAGTTGCAGTTGATACGTCGGTTGCACCGCGCACTACTTTAGCTATACGCTGTGATTCATCTGTAATTGTAGATAGTCTTAGCCCGTCTTCTTCTAGGTGCAAAAAGTTTGTAATAGACTCTGTAGTAAAAGAATAAGCAGTTAATCCAATAATACTTAGCAAAGATACACTAATTAAAACTTCTAGGATTGTAAATCCCTTATTATTTTTTATTGTTTTTTTGTTAAGGTAATACATTTATACCACCCTGAAAAGGACTTCCTGGCAAAGTCAAAACATTACCACCCGAAGTTATGGTTAACGTCGACATTCCCGTATCTACACCTGTCATATTTACAGTACAACTAAGTTGCAGACCGCTGGAATTACCTACACAAGATGCTGTGCGTGAATCTGAACCATTTACTAGTTTGACGCTAGTTGTACAACTAGATGCTGTAGCCGAACAAGGCAAGTTTACTCCTGTAAGCTGAAAAGCGAATGTACTTAACCCACCTGCAGCAATACTTAAATCTGAAGGAGTTACAGTAAAGACTCTTGGAAAACTTGAAGATGTAGAGAATACTAACTTAACGTGCTGCAAGTAGTTAACGCCATTGTATGTGTACGTCACAGAAGGTGGAGAAGACGATGAATATGTAGGTACAGTAATAGGATTGAGTGAATTTATTCCACCGTCAGGAACAGCAGCTACCAAATAATACGTCGTAGCGCCTACCGTACAACTTGTGGCTCCTAGGTCGCCACAAAATATATAATTTAGGGGCACTAGATTGGTAAAAACTGCATTGCCGCCAGAGTCGGTAGTTGGACGAGTGTCGGACGGGGACATATTGTCATAGTAATACTTTGTATCTGTAACGCTATTATATTTTTTGTAGCCGCCCTTAACATACAGTTTAAGCCCAGAAATTGAAGCGCCAGACGTATTAACTGCTTCTGCCCAAAGACTATTCGTTCCCTGAGGCAATAGTACTAATGTTAAAACCGACGATTGTTGTGTAAAAATTTGCTTATTAGAATAGTTAGGTTGCAAAGTACCTGTAGGAACAATTGTCGTTAGAGTAGAATACCCAATTTTAGATGCGGTAATAGTGTAATCGTAATTTGTGGTGTCGGGCGGTAAACCGTAAAAAATCGCGTTACCTAGACTGTCGGTGCTGTCGTTTACGTTAACGGCGGGCGTTACAGTTGCGTTAACGACATTTACGTTAGCGCCGGTTATTGGGTTTCCTGTTGCGTCAATAACGGTAACATATAGCGCACCAGTAGAACTGGCTGTTTCGGCTACTCTTGCAGATACTTGTGAATCAACCTCTGCTAGTTTTGAGTTCTTAGCTGTAGTAACTGATATATGAATAATCTTGTAATCTTGAGGATTGCTGTCGGTTGCAGGAGCGCCACTAGGTGGTGGATAGTTTCTGCAATATGCTTGTTTTAAAGCCAATGTTGCGTAAGATGCACAGCCATCAAATGAATCATCGACATAGTTAATTGAACTAACTACTGTATATGCTACGCCGTTAATTGTTTTTATAGTAGTGCTTGGTAGTGGATTTGCGCTGTAAATAGCTCCCCCAGATATAGCCAAGCTATCAAAGGGCAATGATTTTAAATATTCCATTTGATTAGTTGCAATAGTTATTGCAACGGCTTTTCTTTTAGTAAAATTAGTACTAGTAACTAATGATCCGTAAAGCGTCACTAATCCTATGGACATTATCGCAAGCACAGCACTAGCCACCAGCATCTCTACCACCGTAAAGCCTTGTTGTGTTCTGTAGCTTTTACTTATCATAATTCCCCGTTGTTTATATTGTACCAAGCTTAAGCATTTTTGCGAGCATTAATATTTATACAATGGTAAATATTAATACGTTTATGCTAATATAGTCTAAGAAGAAAGTTGACTATAAAAAATAGATAATGGTGGGTAAACAACAACTATTTTACAAAGACAGGCCTGTTTTTGGTTTTGACATTGGCAGAACATCTATTAAGTTAATGCAACTTACAAAAACCAAAAAAGGTACAGTAGTCGACGGATACGGAACAATATCGTTTGATCCTAAAGCAATAGCAAACGGAATAATTGTAGACCCCGAGATTATAATTAAAGCCGCCCATGAACTTATAGAAAACCAAATGGTTGGTAAACTAACTACAAAAAAAGTTGCCGTTAGCCTTCCAAACGCACACAGTTTTAGCCGCATACTTACTTTGCCTATAATGGACGCAAAAGATCTTGCTCTTGCGGTAGAACTAGAAGCCAGTCAGTCGATTCCCTTGCCATTAGAAGACCTTTACTATGACTATGAGGTGATGAAGGCAATAGATGACCAAACACAAGAAGTACATCTTGCAGCTTGCCCAAAATCTATCATTGATTCTTACATGGGTATTTTTGAAGCTTTAGGCTTAGAAGTAGAATTAGTTGAATCAAATATTAGTGCTGTAACTCGCATGGTTATTCAGGCCGAAGAACATGATGAAACTTCATTAATAGTGGATTTTGGATCTACAGCTTGTGATCTTTCTGTATATGACGGATCAACTATTCGTATAACAAGCACGGTTAACTGTAGTGGTGACGCAATCACAGATCTTATATCCGAAAAGCTAGGGCTAACTAAGCAACAAGCTCATAGTATTAAGACCAGATACGGACTAGAAACCAGTAAAAAACAAGAATTAATTTTGGGCGCAGTTGGCCCAGAGCTAGACAAGCTTACAAGCGAAATCAGAAAAGTAAT
>JBAXHY010000021.1:0-16663 GCA_037138655.1 bacterium
TGCATTTTTGGACGGCGTAAGTCTAAATAACGATATTTAAGTCTATGCTCTTCGCTAATAGTTTGTGTTGAACTTACCTGAATTGGTAGGGCGTCACTTTTATTTAAAATCTTAATGTCGCTAACGATAATTTCTATAGAACCTGTTTCTATGTTAGGATTTTTTAAATCATCTTGGCGTTCTTTGACTGTACCTGTAGCAGATATAACAAATTCGTCTCTTAGTTCCTGAGCTTTATCAAATGCATCTTTAGATTCAGGCTGAACAGTTAATTGAAGTATGCCAGTATGATCGCGAATGTCTACAAAAATAAGTCCACCGTGGTCTCGCCTAGAAGAAACCCAGCCTTTTACATTAATCTCTTTACCAATATGTTCTGTTGCCCTTAAAGAAAGTGTCCGTACCATAATAATTCCTTTGTTGTTTACGTTCTTTAAGTCGTACTTGGGCGTTTTATTACGAATGCAGGCCGACTAATACCTGCGTTCGCTCGCCCACATATTATTATCTAAAAGTAATAAGCTTTTCATTTAAACTTATTTTACCACATTCTTATCTGTTTGTGAGTGAATTTTAGATCGTTCTTTTTTAGCACGTAGCGCTGCAACTTCGCGCAGATTTTCGTAATTATCAAATTCGTCTACTATTTGTCTGCCCAATATCTGCTCTAGTACGTCTTCTATAGTCAAAATACCTACAAATTCTTCAAAATTATTTACTACTATAAACAAATGGTGTTTTGTTTTAATAAAAGCATCAAGTGCGTGATTTAAGTCTAGTTCTTCGTGCACAAAATAAACTTTAGAACTCATAGTTTTATTTACTAATCCGCTTTTTTTGTCGCCCACTAAATCGTGCAAATACAATGTACCAACTATGCTGTCTGGGCTTTTTGCGTCATAAACAGGAAACCTACTATGCCCGCTGTCGTGAAGTTCGTTCATTAAAATTGGACCCATTTGGTCAGACGCGCTAACCATTGTTACTACTTTTCTTGGGATCATTACATCTTTAATTTGCTTTGACCCAAATTCTAGGCTGTGCCTTACAAGTCTTGCTTCGTCTGTAGATATATCTGAATATGGGGATACAGTGTGATCGTCAATTATATGTAGCAATTGTTGTTTGCTGTACAAAAGTGATTTTTTTCCGATTGCTCCGTCTAATATTTTTGCTAATGGCCCAGTGATTGGACTCATTACGATCAGGATTCTGCTTGCTATAGGCGCCATAACTGCAGTAACGTTAAGACCGAGTTTTTCGCCAAATGCAAAAGGTAATAATATACCAAATATAGTAACTACAAATGTCGCTAAAATAGTAGCTAACAATGCCCAAAACATTGAATTAAGTATTAAAACTATAAGACTAATTACAAATATTGAACCTATTAATATTGCCACCATAATTTCTCTGCCGTCTGAAGTCAGAGCATAAATAATTTTAGCCTTGGTATCGTCTTTTTGAGCGCGTTTTTTTAATTCAAATCTGCTTGTTAACAGCAAACTACTTGCAAAACCAACCCAAACTACCAACAAACCAACTAAAAAAACTATTAAAGATAACTGAAGTAATAATTGCATAACTTCATTGTACCAGTATTTTATGCATGTTCTATACGCTATACTATATATAAAGAAAGAGGGATAGATTCATGAAGAAAGCGATTATTATAATACTGTTAAGTGTAATGATTATAGGTGGTGGTGCTTTATTAAAAAAAGATAACAAGCAGCCAATAGCCTCACCAACAAATAATACTTTTGGTGCAGGAAAATCAGGAGTAGTCCTAAAAGAATACGCAGATTTTCAGTGTCCTGGTTGTGGTGGATTTTATCCTATCCTTAAAGAAGTAAAAGAAAAATATAAGGACCAAATTACTTTTCAGTTTGTAAACTTTCCACTTACTCAAATTCACCAAAATGCAATGGCAGCACACAGAGCAGCATTAGCAGCAAGCAATCAAGGAAAATTTTGGGAAATGCATAATATACTTTACGAAAATCAAAACACCTGGAAGGATTCTATAAATACTTCCCGAGACTTTGAAGCTTATGCTACACAACTAGGACTAGACATTCCTAAATATAAGATAGATTTTGCAAGTTCTGCTACTAGTAATACTATCCAGGCAGATATTCAAACGGGTCAAGCTCTAAAAGTCACTGGTACACCAACGTTCTTTTTGGATGGAAAACAACTAGAAGACAACAACGCTATAGCTAGCTTAGAAAAGTTTAGCGTAGTAATAGATGCAGCAATTGCAGCAAAAACAGGACAGCCTGCTACTGCAAATACAACCCCTTCTGCAGAATCAGCAACCAAACCTTTATAAATAAATAAACCACCCCAACTTTAATAGTTAATGGGTGGTTTATTTATTTTAGTAACTTAGGTACTCTTTCCACTCAGCTGCGCGAACGCGCACTGCTACACGTGACCGTCTTGACGGCACAATGTTAATTTTAACTGGCATATTCACCTCCCAAACTTCATATAGACCTATTCGGAGCAACTTTAAATATAGGTATATGAAGTCAATGAACGAACTTTTTATTTTTTTACTTTTTTATCTTTCTGTAATCATGAACGATCATCTAATAAAGAGTCGTTCTAGTTTTGCTCCCAAAACTACAGAAGTCTTTTAATTATACATAAGCCTAATGGCTATTGTCAATGTATGCCTGTATCTAGTCTTTACGATTGCCAAATATACTGTCGACTGCTTGACCTGCGGCATGGCTAGCAAAATTACCGCCCTTGCGTCTTGCGTGTTCGTCGGCGATTTTTTTGTGGAGTTTATTCATTACAGGACTAGCCGATTGAGCATCGTGCAGTTTTCTAAAATCTTGATCTAGTGCTGCAAGCTCGTCGTCGTTAAGATCTTCAAGACCTACAAATGCGTCTCGGGCACTTTTACTTGCACGAATAAGTTCGTCTAATTTAAGTTGCATGGCCTTGCTGTCTCTGTTTTGTGTATTTTGAACCAAAAATACCATTAAAAATGTAACTACTGTTGTACCTGTGTTAATTACTAATTGCCAGGTGTTTGAATACCCAAAAAACGGTCCTGTTACAGCCCATAATAAGACAATTAACATAGCTATAGAAAACGTATAGGAACTTCCGGCGGCCGAACTGACTCTTGCAGAAAACTTATGGAACATTTCTTTCATTTGTAAATTACCAACTTTCTAATGCTTATTGTAAAATACAAAGTGAGCTAATACAAAATAATCAAAGAAAATTATTTATATGCATGACGTGTTTACAGAATTAAGTATCATAATTGCCATTGGTACTGGCGTAAGTCTTATCATGAGAATACTTCGCCAGCCTCTTATTATTGGGCATATTCTTACTGGTATACTTGTTGGACCGTCAGTTTTTGCATTAGTAGAGTCTGCAGAAACCATTCAAATATTTAGTAAAATTGGTATTGCTCTGCTTCTTTTTATTATTGGTCTGGGCCTTAACCCTAAAGTTGTAAAAGAAGTCGGTAAGGTAGCTGTATTGGGAGGTATTTTACAGATAGGTTTTACCGCATTGTTTGGATGGGCTGCCGCAACGCTTTTAGGAATGACCACAACCGAAGCTGTCCTTTTGGCTGTTGCATTAAGTTTTAGTAGTACAATTATTATTTTAAAACTACTAAGTGACAAAAAAGAACAGTCTCGTTTGTACGGAAAAATTACAGTTGGTATACTACTTGTCCAAGATGTTGTAGCGACCGTTTCGCTTTTATTTGTAACTTCGCAAGTTGCCGAGTCGGGTTTTTCACTTATTCAACTTATGTTATTAGCCGGAAAAGGAATCGCTATATCTGTTCCGATATTTGTTATTGGCAATAAGGTTCTTCCAAAAATGCATAATTTAATCGCTGGTAGTCAAGAATTTTTATTCTTATTTGCAATTGGTTGGGGATTTGGATGTGCTGCACTGTTTCAGGCTGTTGGTTTTAGCATAGAAATTGGTGCTTTGCTTGCGGGTATTAGCCTTGCAGGACTACCTTATACTCAAGAAATTAGTTCTAGATTACGTCCATTAAGAGACTTTTTTGTTGTAGTGTTCTTTATTAATCTAGGTGCGCAGTTAAGCTTTAGCAACCTATTAGTTACATTACCAGTAGTAATAATCAGTACTCTTATAGTTATTATCGTAAAACCTGTGGTCGTAATGATTACTATGGGAATATTAGGTTACACAAAGCGCACTAGTTTTAAGGTGGCTATAACTCTTGGTCAAATAAGTGAGTTTTCGTTAGTTCTTGGAACAATTGCACTTGCCAAAGGTAGAGTATCTGAAGATTTTGTATCTATCTTAACTTTGGTAGCGCTTGTAACAATTGCTATTTCTACTTACATGATCATGTATTCTGATAGTCTTTACGCAAGCCTAGAACGACACCTAAGTTTATTCGAAAGAGCTAAAGCAAGATACGAACAAAAAGAATCTCGTAAACACTACGAATTAGTACTTTTTGGATACCAACGAGGAGGACACGAATTTATAAAAGTCTTTAGGTCGTTAAAAAAACGTTTTGTGGTAATAGATTACGATCCAGAAGTAATAGATATGCTCGAAAGTGCCGAAGTAGATTACGTTTATGGTGATGCAACCGATGTTGAATTACTAGAAGAAATAGGCCTAGATCACAGCAAGATGGTTGTAAGTACGATCACAGATCACGAAACTAATAAATTTTTGGTAGAACTTATTAATAAAGTTAACCCACATTCAGTAGTAATTATGCACGCCGACAATGTGTCACAAGCAGCCGAGCTATACGAACTTGGCGCAAGTTACGTAATGATGCCACATTATATTGGCAGCGAAAAAATAGGTGCGTTTATTCGTAAAAGTGGCTTTAACAAAAGTGAGTTTCGTAAGTTCCGCGAAAAACATCTTGCATACTTACAGAGTCATTATGCGTTTCAGGAACATACTCAAGAATAAAGTTTATTTTTTGTAATAAAATCTGCAACTTTTGGATTTAGTTGTTTTATGGTTTCTGAACCGTTCCTAATAGTAGTCGAACTTAAATGATGTTTTGGACTTTTTATAATACTAAAATTTATAACTACATCTTCTTTTACAGACAGATCCTTAAGTATTGACTCAATTTCTGTTTTAGAATCACCACTTCGCAGTCCTACTATGATTTCTGTTGTTAACAGAAGCTCCCTAAGACCTTCCCAGCGGTACATGAACGTTTTAACTACATCGGAACCACATATATACACAAGGCTGTCACGCGGGTTCATGGACTGCAGTAAAGGTAATGTACTATGCACAAAAAACTGTTTGTCTGATATGTCTAATACTTTAATACGCTCTTGTCCAATAGTTGCTATTTTAAGCATTTTTAATCTTAGGTTGTAGTCTGTAACAATTTTTTTTGACCGTGGGGAGTGTTCTGGCAAAATAAATAGCTTTTTTAAATTCGCATACTCAATAGCTGCTAACGCAAATTCTATATGACCGGTATGTACTGGGTCAAAAGTGCCGCTGTATATACCAACTTTATTAATTTTAACCATATGTTATACGTATAATACTTAACATTTTACGTTGTCGCCACAAGTTTTACATTTAGGTATTAGTTTGTTTCTTGGACGTTTGTTCCAGTGGCCTTTTTTACACTGAAACTTTAAAGATCCGTACTTATCTTCTTCTGATTTTTCGGATTTTCCTCCAAATTCTAATTGAGGATTTTTTGTTGACTCATTATCTGAACTAAAATTAAATTTAGTACCGCACGCCCCATAACTACGTTTTTCTTTTACGCCCTTAAGCGCTGTATTGACTGCGTTGTTTAAAAATTCATCTACTGTAATTTTATTTTTAATATAATGCATGTAGTCCGGTTGTGGGCCATAATCAGGCGTAATTGAATTTTTTACCTGCGATTCTCTGATCATTTCTACTGTTGTGTACATAATTAATTTATAAATTAGTCTTGCGTCTTCATTTGTAATATAAGTACTTTTTAAGACGTTACTAATGCCTGTTCTAAAACTTTCATCAATCTTATTACCTAAAGTTAAAAACCTATTTAATAAATACCTTAAATTGTCTGTTAATTGTGACTGCACCAAAGTGTCTGCCAAAGATAAATGTAGGTCATTAAACGATCTATTAATAACTTCGACATTGTCGTCAAGTACTTGTTCTATAGAAGTCATATTTTTTGGAGCGTAGCCTATTAATTTATTGTGGTCGTTACGAATATCTTGTACAAACATTACAGCATCATCTTCGGTCATAGTCCCTGTAAGCGCATATCCTAACCAATTGTCGGTAGATTCGTCTGCAGGTACATCGCAGCCAAATTGGCTCCAAAGACGACCCATAGATTTTTTATCTGCAAAATCTAGCGACAAAGTACCTGTTAACAAATCACCGTTTGATGTAGCGTGATACATTTGCAAAAATGCCGTCTTGGTTTTAGGAAAATAACCTAAGTTCTTCCAATATTCTTCACCGTCACGCGTAACTGCTTCTTCTGGTAAAAGGCTAACAACCACCCTAGTGTTGTAGCTTCTATTTTGATTAACCATAGCTACTACTTCTTTAGCATTTAGCAAATCTTGCTTGTCGCGGTTAGCTTGCGTCAGCATTCTGTCGTCTTGCTCAGAAAGCAAACTAGAAAATTTAAAACCATTTTCTAACATACCCATAATGCTCGACATTCCGTCATGCGCTAATACATCATCTTCGCAAACTTTGTATGTTTCGTACCTGGTTATTTCTTGGCTGGCGCCGTGTTCTTGGTCGCTTTTAAGCATTTCTGCAAGGCTAGTGTCAAATTCTGCCCTTAACTGCGCTATCTGCCCTTCGATGTTAAAACCATTAATTACACTGGCCAATGCAAATTCGCCAACTTTTCGTAGCCTGTTTAAAGACAGTGCATATTCTGCAGTCTGCCATTCTGTAAATTGTGTAATTCGTTCTGCTGAATCAACCGACAAAAAAATACCCTCCTTCTCGTACAGAAAAAGAGGGCCAAGGCCTATCATTTTCTTCTTGCGCGAGAAGTTACTTTAAATACTATATCTGGCTTACTACTTGCGTAGCTTACAGTTGCGGCACAGCACCGGATTTTCACCGGATTTCTAGTTTAGTTGTTAAGTATTAGTAGTTTAGCACCGATTCATAACGCTACATATAGTATTTTTGTCTGCATTTGATATAATTGCCAACACATGTTAGAAATTATAAAAGAACGACAAGTAGCTATTCAAAATCAATTACAAGGTATTGCCCAAAAACACGCCGATAGATCTAACGGTATGTTTACGGTATTACCTATAGACCAAGACACTTACCCCGGGCAGTCTTTGCTGGATTCTTATGTAAAAGGAAACCCAATTGATCCCGCTTACAGTGACGAGCTAGCATCTGCTATAGATAAACGATACAAGCCATTTAAAACTTTTATGGACAACAAAGAACAATCCACTAGTAGTTTACTTAGAATAGGGGAAACATTAGCGTCGGGGCAAAATGTTATTAATGGATCAGACCATGCAGAATTAATAGATATTGCACTTTCTCAGCTTGCTATAACAAATTCGCTAAAACAACGTGGATACACGTTTAACACGGGAATTATAGTTAGCAAAATGGTTGATTTTTTAGGTGTGTCGGTAGACGGAAACACTATTCCTGCTAGAGTATTGTTCGAACAAGCATTCGACAGAACTTACCTTACGGTACCAAGAAGCGCTTCTACTAAGGGTAAATTTGATGAATTAAGTATAAAAGCTTACAACAAACATGTACGTTCAGTTATTGCCGGTGACTTAAATAGGCGTCCGCGTTCAAACAAAATACCTATGCTACTAGGCGCAGCGCTGCCTGGAACGGTAAACAAATTCCGTAATTTACCTGTAGACAAAAATAGTGCCGAAAAAACCTTAGTTATAGGACATGTGTCAGATGGAATTTTAAGCTTTTCTAACTTTGCCCTGACGTACGCCACTGCAGTTAGATTGGATAAGCCAGATCTATATATCGATGATGTTGGGTTTTCTTTGCGCCAACCTGAACACATCACGTCATTCATGGGGCGAATGGTTCTTAATTTGCAAAAACTAGATGACGAAACATATGTTTACGATATGAGCGGTGATTTACCAGTCTTATAAACCAGGTGTTACCGAAGGTGCTGCGTAAATAGCAATACCAGGGCCATCGCCAGGCTTGTCTTGGCCTTCTGGCACGTTACCAACACTGCCCTTAAGCTCTGTAGCAAGCTTTGTTGCAAGTTCGGCGTTCTTACCAGTCAGATCAACAACTATAGTCTTACCAGCTTCTAAAGGGCTTTTTGGATCAGATTCTGTTGCTTTAGCTATATCTTTACTAAAAGCTTGATTAAGCACAGATACCACCGTGTTTCTGTCGGATTTTGCGCCAATTATTGCCACTGTAAGTTGCTGTTTAAACGAAACTTGTCCTGAATTTATTATTTTTTTAGTCGAAGGTCTATATACAACAATTAATGGTGCTTTTTCGTAGATCAATAATATATCATTATTTTCTACGCTCTTAAAAAATTCTTTATCTATTTTTTTGGTTTCGTCTGCTAAATTAACATCTGCTATTTTAGGTCGTTCACCTTTTGGTAGCGTAAAAGTTTTGCTAATTTCTTTTTCGTATTTATCTATTCTTTGTTCGGTAGTTAGATTTTTATTTTTTTCGTTACTGTACCTTAAGTAATAAAATCCACTTGTAAATCCTAGCCCTAATATTAGTAATACGTTTGCAGATAGTAGCGCTATTTTTTTAACTTTTTTCTTGGTTATTACCACTTAAATCCCCTAATTTACACTGAATTTTTATAAAATTGTGCTTTTTATAAAATTCACCTATTTCAATTCATATTCTACACTAACAACATAGCTAAAGTCATTTTGACCTGTCTGAACAGGAACGCTAACGGCCGACGAATCGGTCTTTGATTCTAACGAGCTTAATCCACTATATGCAATAGGTGTACCGTAGCTATTGCCTTCTGAAATTGTAATTACTACACCCAATTTTGAACCTAGCTGTGATGCTGATTTTTGAGCTTTAGATTTTGCATCATCTATTGCTTTTGTACGCGACTGATCTTGTAGTTCCTTTTTTTTAGATTCGCTAAATTGTGCTGCTGGACTAATTTGACCCTTAGGTTTTAAGGTTAATAAATAATCCTGCACTTTTTGAGCCACATCTTTGTCATTAAGCGTAATGGTAAGCTGAAACTGCAATGTGTTAGCTGAACTATCTGCAGGAGTAGGATATCCATAAAACCTGTCGTAACCGCTAGTAGAACTTTTAATTTGTTCGTCCTTTACGCCAATTTCTTTTAATTTAGCGTTAATTGAAGTTGATTGCTTAGAAAGTTCATCAGATGCTTTTGCGCGGTCTGCATTTGTATATTCAAAATAAGGTGAAAGAACAAACTCGTCAGGAACAGATTTAATAGTTGCTTGTCCCGAAACCGATATTTTTCGAACCGTAGAACTTGAACTTTGCCACGGTTTCCATACAATAGTCATAACAATAATTATTATTAATAATACTGCAGATATAATCTTATAATCGGTCGTAAAACTTAATTTATTATTTTTTATACCTATCATAAATACTCCTCTTGTTCCTAAATAGCATAACACTTATGAATAGTTTTAAAAAATCCATACCAACAGATGTCAAATATGTTATTCAACACTTAATATTAGACTAAACACCTAAGATATTTACAAATTGTAAATAAAAATTAACTAGGGATATCGTTTCTGGTGTAGCCAGTAATAATTTCTTGAACCATGTCGGCTACTTCTTTTGGATCGTGTTCGCTTTTGATTATATATTTTACTGCACCCTTAGATAGTGCTGTTTCTACATCATTGTCGCCAGCTAAATTAGTTAGCATAATAACAGGGATAGCTTTTGTGTCAGGGTCTGCTTTTAATTTTTCTAGTACTTGCATGCCGTTCATTTTTGGCATCATAACGTCTAACAATATAATTGTTGGCTTTGGGTTCATTGATCGTGCTTTTTCTAGGCCTTCTTCTCCGTCAGATGCTGTTTCTACGTTAAATTTTTCGAACGTAAACATTTTTTGGTACATTCTTTGGATTAACTGATCGTCTTCTATTATTAGTACTGTCGATGCCATTATGTATCTCCTGTTTATGTATTATGTCTTTACTAATTATAATACTATTATTTACGTGCAATAGGTAGTGTAATCGTAAAGGTAGAACCTTTGCCCAGTGCAGATTCACTTAAATATATTTTACCGCCCATTTGTTCTATCAATAACATGGTTATGTATAAACCAAGCCCTGTGCTTCGACTGTTGTCGCGTGTAAGTATGTCTTCTGAAATCTGTTGAAACTTATGAAACAGCTGATCGCTAAATTTAGGATCTATACCCTTTCCTGTATCCTTAAAATCCACCTGTACAAAACCGTCTATTTTGTGAGCATTTATAGTTATAGAACCTTTGTCGGTATATTTAATTGCGTTTCCTAATACATTAATTATTATTTCTTGGGTACGTATTTCGTCTGCCATTACGTTTGGTAGGTCTTTTGGAATATTCAGCTCAAGTGTTAGGGCTTTTTCTTTTATCATTCCGCCAAGTTCGTTAGTGCAATACAAAATACATTTTTCTAAACTCAGCGGTTTATTGTCGAATATCGCTCTTTTTTGTTCAAGTCTAGAAGTATCCAAAAACTGATTAACGATACTGATTAGTCTTACTGACGAATCTTTAATGTCGGCTAACATCATTCTGGCGTCATCGTTTGGCATTTTGTCGTTATACATCATAGCTAACATGCTGGCATTGCCTCTGATTGCCGTTAGCGGGGTCCTTAATTCATGTGATGCTATAGAAATAAACTCATCTTTTGATCGTTCTAGCATATTTTCGGATGTTTTATCGGTCATTAATATCACACAACCAATTGCAGCATTACTTTCTTCCATGGTTATTGGGGCGCCCGAAATACTAATATATTTATCGCCTACTAGTATATTGTCTGCCATGAACGGTTCTGATTTATCTTGGCTTATTTTAATTGCACTGTCCAAGTTAAATGATTTACTTAGTTTTTCTTGTACTAGTTTTATAAAAACTGACGTTTTAAAACTACTTTTTTTATAGTCCAAAATATCAATTCCTAACAACTTACAAAGAGCGGGATTAAATATAGCGTTTTGATCGTCCTGAAAAGTCATTAAAAACCCACTCTTTAAGCTATGGATAGAAGCTTTTAACCTAGCTTGTTCCTGGCTTAGTTGAACAGTTCGATCTTGGACTGTTTGTTCGACACCTTCTTTTTCTAATTTTAATTGGTGCTGAAGTTCGTTGGTATCTTCTAGAATATTTAAAACAGCACGCTTGGTGTTTGTTAACAATTGAATATTTTCTTGAGTAGATTCAAGAGTTCTTGCTAATTCTTCTGAGGAGTTTTTGTTACTTAAAAGTTGAAGTTTTAATTTTTGGTTTAAATCTGACAGTTCTTTGTCTCTGCTTGCAATAATTTGCTTATTTTCATTTGTTATTCCGGTATACAAATACATGATTACCGACAACATAACAGTAGATACAACACCGTAAATAAGTTGATTCGTGTCTAGTTTTGTATTATAAATGTTAAAAGTGTCCAAAAAGTAAACTACTGTAGTTAATGCACTTAAAATTATTGTCCATACTGCGCCGCAAAACCTAGAGGACAATAAATAAGAAGCTAAAATAGTCAGTGGTGCAAGTAAAATAGATCTTGCTGCCATATCGGTGTAATAAGATGCTACAGTCGATAATATTACTGAAGATATAATAAAATTTAAAATCCAATCATATTTATTACTATAAAAACTAATTATAAAACTGATCAAAAAAACTGATATTATCATTATAGCTATAGCAACTTGAATTAAACTTAACGAATTTATATCTGTAACTGCCAAAAATATTAAAGTAGCGACAGAACCAAACACTAAGCTTCGGCGCAATAATTTTAACCTTTTTTGCTTGTACGATATGTCATACGACCGATCATTTATTAAATCAGTAAAGCTAATTTTTGGTAAATTATTATTAAAAAAGACCATCATTGGAACCTTTATTATCCATTTGACTAATTAGCTTTGCGATTTGACTTTTTAGTTCGATCATTTTATTTTCGCGACCAATCATCATCAAGTTAATATTTTCTAACTCTTTGTCTCGTTTTTTAATTTCGCTAATGTCTGTAATAAAACCGTAAAATAATGTTTGAGTGCCAGTTTTAGAATATGTACTGATTGTATACGATATATCTACCTGTGAATTGTCTTTTTTTACTGCAATAGATTCACCTTCAAACGACTGCTGATTATCTGTCGCACTTTTAATAGCTTTTTTTATGTTTGATATTTCACTCACTAAAGTAACATCCGAAAACGTGAGTGTTTTAAATTCTGCTAAAGTATAGCCATACAAATTAAGTGCAGCCTGATTGGCGTCTACAAATTTACCGTGTAAATTCATCATAAACCAAGGCTGTTTGGTTTGTTTTAATATGTCTGATATTAATAGCAGATTTTCTTCTGCTTGTTTTCTTTTTGTTATAACAAATCTAATTCCAATAAATCCTGTAATATTTTTAAATTCGTTAAATACAGGGACGATTGTAGCGTGAACCCAATAAATAGACCCGTCTTTGGCTTGGTTACAAATGTCACCTACCCAAATTTTTCCTTGTACTAAGTATTTATTCCACATTTCGTCATAAAATTCTTGAGGATGTAATCCGGACTTTAATATACGATGATTTTGTCCAATAAGTTCTTTTTGAGTATACTTAGAAACTTTAACAAATTCGTCATTTACATAAGTCATATTTCCTTCGGTGTCTGTAATAGACACAATAGCAAATTTGTCTAGCGCAGAAAGTATGATGTCTTTTGTTATTTTAATATCTTCTGGTTCTGTAGGCATGTGTGGACTTATTTTGGAAACAATTTCTAATTCTACATCTGCATTGTTGTAACCTGTAAATTCTTCTACCCTTATCATGTGCTCGGGTATGCCGCACTTAATTGTCATTTCTCTGACATCTAACACCATTTTTGGTAACCCAGATACATAATACATAGCCTGGCTATGGCTATTTGTAGCAACATTAATGTCTTCTAACTTAATTACGCCATACAAAAGTTTGTAACTAAATTTACTATTTTGTTTGCTTAATAGTTCTAGTTCATTCAGGTAAGGAGCGTCATTTTCGGACTTATTGGCATAAATTAAATATATTTTTTGGTCACTTTTAGTAGATGTTGCAAACCTAATCATACTTAAAAAAGGAGTTACTCCTATTCCACCACAAATAAAAACTATTGGCGTATCTTGATTATGCGGTAGCGTAAAGCTACCCAGCGGTCCTTCTAATTCAACTTCTGTTCCTATTTCGTATTTAGACAGCGTTTGCTTAAATTTGCTTTCTCCCATTCTAAATGCAACAGATAAACTAGCTTGATTAGCCGGCGAAGAAACAACAGAAAATTCCCTCATACTAGATTCGTTTGAATCAACAAAATTAGGTAAACGTACTTTAATATATTGGCCTGCTACAAATTTTAAACCTTTATCGTCCAATTTAAATTCTACTTCTAGAGTATTAGTAGCTAATTTAGTCTTAGATCCTACGTATGCCTTTATGCGTCCAATCATGATTTTTCCTTGAGTTGGGCTTTTAGCACTTCGATTTCTTTTTTTAGGTCTATCATTTTAATCTCGCGGCCAATCATTACCTTATTGGTACTTTCGATCTCTGTTTTACTGGCAGATAATTTGTCAAAAAGCTTTTTCTTTTCTTCGATTTCGTTTTTTAAGTTTAGCTCCTGTTCAAAAGTTTTATATACTAAATTAGCAATATAACCAAATTCTGTATTTTTTTTCATTAATTTTTCTAAATTTTTTTTGTCATTAGTCTCTAAACTGTTCTCTATACTGTTAAGTGGTCTAATAATAAGCACTATAATAAAATATAGTATCACTATAAATAAAGACAAAAAAGTGGCGGAATTTATATAAAGCAAAAATACATCCGAATCGTGAAGTTTCTGTATGGTACTAGCGTAATAATTTGCGTATATATATCCAATACGTTCACCGTTAATACCATCTATAGCTATATTTATAGCCAATGTACCTTCGCTGACAGGCAACGTAAGCGGATACCCTTTAATTTGTGTTGGTGTTAATAATTTTACTAGATGCATCTCATTGTCTTTAAATCTACTAAGCATATTATCGTTAATTAATTTACCAACCAAAAGATACCCAGGGGAGTTTTTAACATGCAATCCGTCGTCACTAGGAACAACTGTTGATCCATAAATTTGCATAACTCCCGCTTTTGTTGATACATAAAAACTAATTTCGGGATTTAACAAAAATTTTTGTTTTATGCTGTTTTGCAAACTACTAAAATCTATTACCCCAGTAGAATCTTCTGCGCTGTTAATTTTTGATGCTAATCGTCCGTCATTATAAAACATCCACATGGCGTCCGAATTAAAAGTATCCAGCACATTTTGAGTTAAGTTTATTTTAGCGTAGTTCGGATATTTACCATTTAGATAGTTATATGAATCATCCCATACTGAATAATCAGAAGCTAATGCTTCCGACAGCTTACTGTCGGTTCTTATTAGTTTTTTTAATGTAGCTGTTTTTTCGTTTAATCTGTCATTATACAACACGTTAAGTCGTCTATTATTAGTAATAGACAAATATGTAAGGCCTGAAGACAAGACAATAAAGCCTACAAAAAATATAGATAGTATTTTTAGCTGAAGACTATTGCGTCTTAATCTAAAAATGTTATTCATCGCTATATTTGTTTAGCCAAGTTCTTAGAAATTTTATAAACAGGAATCACGCTTAGCAAGATTAGCCCAACTACAATCAAAAATGTAAGTTCTACCGACCTACCAGCAGTTTTAAGTATTGTATTTTGCGGCGTAGAAACCATATTCATTCCTATTATTACGTTGTCTGCATCTTTTATAGGCAAGAACGATACAAGTTGTTGCTTGTTTTGAAGCTTGGCCGTGCCCGTAAATTGCTCTCCTAAATCTAGTACTTTATGAGTAATTGCGGTGTCTGTTATTTTGCCACCAGTCGATCTTGTTTTTGCATCTGGATTATAAAACGTAGAAGCTACAGACACATCACGAAGATAAATAGTACTTTGTAGCCCAGTTGATTGCTTAACGCCGTCTACAAACGCCGAACCAAGATCTATGCTCGTTAATACACTGCCAATTACGTCTCCGGCGTTATCACGAATAGGAACAGCGCTGCGAACCGACAAAGTCTTGTTGGTGTTGTCTGCAATTCCTGACTTAGTAACACCCAAAAGTGCTCTTCGTACTAATGGATCGTCAGACAATGAATCGCCCCAACGCTCTACGTCTTCGGCTCGCAAAATTACTTGTCCGTCTACAGATGTAATAATTAAACCTGATTGTTTTTTATCTACTAAATAACTTTTAGTTAAACTCGCTAGTTTTGTTCTGTCTTTTGACATAACAGCGCTTATAACGTCGCTACTTCCTGCTATTTGTGACGCACCAGATGTTGCTTCTGATTGTTTTGCGTCTAATGCATAGCTTAATACGTGCGACGAAGTGTCTAGGTTTACCAATGCGTTACTTTTAATTTCTCGTAGTAATAAACTTGTAAAACTTACACTAACTAATAAAAATATAACAACTATTGTAGTAGTAAATATCATGTACAGTTGGCTAAAGAACCTTTTTGTAAGATAACTCCAAACCCATTTACCTATTACAATACTACCTATAAGAAGCGCGACTTGTTCTAACAACCATATCCAACCAAATGCTTGAACGACGTTAAATACGGCAGGATTGCTAGAATTGCGTAATAGTCCAACCATGTGTAGCGCATCTGATATTGCTATAAATACAAAACCGTAAGCTATTGGTTTTAAATGTCGTTCTAAGCCGATTGTCGCTCTTTTGTAGTAAAAATATGCTACTCCTAAAGCACCTAAAGGCAATAATGCTTTACTAGAAACAGACATTGCACCAACTGCTGCGTGTGCTGATTTATGCTTTTTTTGACTTTTTTTGTTGTTTAATTCAAGACCCTTATTTTTAGGCACTACCTGCAAAGGATCGATTAATTGACTTACTATTATGGACACGTAGGCAGCTAGCCTTAAAGCTAAAATTATTCCGTCTGTAGTATTACCCAATATCGAACTGCCTAATACCGATTGCTCAATAGAAGTTGCTTGTACTACAAATGACAAACCCAGCAGTCCAAATCCAACCCATTTGGCTAGTTCTTTATAACTTCGCTTTGTTACCCATGCATCTAGATATAACCAACTAACTCCTAAAAAAGCTAGTGCAGCAATAATATTTATAGCAAAGTGACCGTTTTGTTCAAAAAATTGCAACCACATATGTAACTTACCCCTTAACAGTATTATTTTGTAACATTATTCATAATCTCTTCTACGGTCATAACACCCGACATAACTTTTGTAACCACCCCTCTTCTGTTAATAAAGTAGTGAGTTGGTACGTTAGAAACATTAAAGTCCCGCACTAATTGGTTATTAATATCTACTAACAACGGAAC
>JBAXHY010000022.1:0-16658 GCA_037138655.1 bacterium
GCTATATTTTGTATAGTATCTATCTTTTAAAATGCTTATAATGATACGATATACCTAAAGGGAGCTACATAATGAAACACATTTTTAGAATACTTAAAACAGGCCATGAACTTTGGAGAAGCTACGCCTTAATTAGTGCATTAACAACACTGTTATCTGTTACTACTATTCTTACGCCGCTTTTTAGTGGATGGGCGATCGACGAAATGCGAAAAGGAACACAATCGAACGTAAGATTTGTTGTTTATTTGGCGTTAGCAATATTTGTGTTAGATGTAATGCAAACAATTGTAGGTAATATAAATGGATACATTGGTGATCAAGTTGCAGGTAAATTACAAAATATTTTAAGTCGCAAATATTACGAACACTTAATGTCATTACCTCAAAATTACTTTGACAATGAACTATCCGGAAAAATTATAAATCGATTGAATAGGTCTATTGTACAAGTTACTAGTTTTATTCAAATGATGAGCAATAACTTTTTACAGTTTATTTTTAGTACAATTTTAAGTTTAGTAGCCGTTGCATACTACAGTTGGCAGGTAGCACTAATGCTATATGCACTTTACCCAATATTTACATGGATGACCATCAAAAGCAGTAGTAAATGGCAAGCCTGGCAAAAACAAAAGAACGAACACCTAGATATAGCAAGCGGACGATTTGCTGAATCTATAAGTCAAGTAAAAGTGGTTAAGAGTTTTATACAAGAAAAACAAGAGCTTAGCTTTTTTAATAAGCAGATGAATAGTGCTTTAAAGATATTAAGGCCACAGTCAGCATACTGGCATAAACAGGACGTTAGAAGGCGCTTAATATTAAATGCAATATTTTTGTTTGTGTATCTTTTTATATTCGTAAAAGGCGCTCAAGGTGCTTTTAGCCCAGGACAAGCTGTAGCGTTAATCTTGTACGCAATGAATATACGTATACCTATTTTTACTATTAGTTTTCTTGTAGAAAACACACAGCGGGCAATCGCAGACAGTAAAGATTATTTTGAGATTATGAATATAGTTCCAGAAATTACAGATAGCTCAGACGCCAAAATCCTAGAAGTCACAAAAGGTGAAATCAAATTTAGTGACGTAACATTTGGCTACGACAATAATCATACTGTTTTAAATAAAATATCATTCAACATTAAACCTAACACCAAAATAGCGCTTGTAGGTGAATCAGGGGAAGGTAAGACAACTCTTACTAACTTACTTTTACGATTTTATGAACCCGGAACAGGCAAAATATTAATAGACAACCAAGATATTTCTAAAGTAACGCAGTCTAGTCTAAGAGCTAACGTTGGGGTAGTTTTTCAGGAACCTGCATTATTTAGCGGTACAATAAAAGAAAACATAGCGTATTCAAATATAAAAATTTCTGACGAAAAAGTAAAACAAGCTGCAATTGCCGCTAATGCACATGAATTTATAGAAAAATTAGAAAATGGTTATGACACACAAATTGGCGAACGCGGGCTAAAACTTAGCGGCGGACAAAAGCAACGAATAGCAATTGCCCGTGCTTTATTAAAGGATGCGCCAATACTTGTACTAGACGAAGCAACAAGCAGCCTAGACAGTAAAAGCGAATCAATGGTGCAAGAAGCACTTAAAACACTAATGAAAGGCCGTACGACTATAATAATAGCTCACAGACTAAGTACTATATCGGCTGTAGATCAGATTATTACAATTAAAAATGGATCAATAGAAGAGATTGGATCACCTGTTGAACTGTCTGTTTCTGGCGGTATATATTCGCAGTTACTTAAATTACAAGGTGGAGATACAGAAACAGCTAAGAAGAAACTTCAAAAATACGATATTTCGTCATAATTTATATTATTAATTGGATACACTAAATTTATGAAAGCTAAAGTTGAACATGCTAATACAAAACTAACAAACTTACAAAAGTTAGGACTGTATTTTTTTGATAAAGTAGAACTTACTACCTTGTTTTGGGCGGCAATAGTAATATTTGGCTTGCTTAGTTATACGACTTTAATGCAGCGGCAGGGGTTTCCTAACGTAGATATTCCAATAAGCGTTATTAAGGGTACATATTTTGTAAACGATAAAAATATTGTAGATTCAAAAATTACCAAGCCTATTAGTGAAGCAATTAAATCATTGCCAGAAGTTAATGCTGTTTATTCTCAATCTAATGATTTTTCGTATTTATTTACTATTAAGTACAACGACGGCGTATCGTCTAATGACGGAAACTTATTAGTAAAAAACTTTTTAGCAGAAAAAAGCCTACTTCCTAAAGGTGCGACTCAGGAATTTAGCGCAATTAATGCAGGCAGATTCCAAGAACAGTCAGATATGCTTGTGAACGTTACTAGTGATAAAAAACTACCAATAAATGAGTTAATCGCAGCAGCAGATAAAGTTACAGAAGAACTTAAAAGTGTTGATGGATTAAATAAGGCAATATTGTTTAACCAAATAGACCAAGGCAAAGATCCTGTAACAGGATTAAATAAAGCAGAAATTACACATTTTGATAGATTAGGTATAAAGGATGGTAGCGGTGCTGTAATTTTTTACCCGTCTGTAACAATTGGCTTGCAAGCAAAAGCTGACACTGATCAGCTTAAACTTTACGATTCTGTTAGTAGTAAAATTGAAGAATTAAAACAAGACAAACGATTTAAAGGTTTAAAAGTTTCTATTACTGCAGATTTTGCAGAGGGGATAATATCGCAGGTTTCTAGCCTTCAACAAAGTTTACTAGAAGGTTTACTAGTTGTAATAATAGTTAGTTGTTTGCTTATATCATTTAGGGCAGGAATAGCTACTGCGCTAAGTATGGCTACTGTAATTTTAGCCACTATTGGAGTCTTGTACGCAGTTGGTATAACGCTAAATACAATTACACTATTTGGGTTGATTTTAAGTCTGGGATTAATAGTAGACGATACGACAATTATGGTAGAAGCTATTGATTCGGCAAAACACAGCGCTAATACCAGAAGAAACATCGCCGCAGGGGCTATAAAAAAGGTAGCGCGTGCTAGTTTTTCTGGAACATTAATAACTATGTTAGCATTTGCTCCAATGCTGTTTATAAGCGGTATTTTAGGCGACTTTATTCGTATTTTGCCTGTAACAATTATTGTTGCTTTGTTAATATCTTATATAATATCTTTAACATTGGTACCGTATTTATCAAGATTATTAGTAAGCCAAAATAATAAAAAAGCAAAATTCAAAAACCCTATTATTAAGCTAGAAAATTATGCATCTAACAAGCTTTCTAAAAACTTACAAGACACAAAAAATAATACAAAAAAACGAATAATATATGGTGGCTTTGCTGTTTTGTTTAGCTTAGCAATGTTTTTGGCTAGTATTCTTTTATTTAATAAACTTAAGTTCGATATATTTCCTAGTACTAAAGATTCAAATTCATTAAGTGTTGCTTTTAGATTTAAGGATGCAGTTAATATAAAAGACTCAGAACTAATTATAGACAAAGCTAATATTATTATTGGTGACACTCTGGGAAAGAATATAAATCAGGTTTATTACCAATCTAGTGGTTCCACTTTTCAGGCTACTGCATATATTAAATTAACTGATTACAAAAATCGTATAATTAAGTCACCAGAACTAGTAAGCCAACTGCAACAGTCTTTTAAAGATTTTGATACAGCCGAGGTAAAAGTTAGGCAAGTAGATGCTGGTCCAGCCAAGGATGATTATCCGTTTGCTGTTAGAATTTTTGAAGAAGACTCAGACAAAGCTTACAAGTTAGCTAATAATTTGAAGGATAATCTTTTAGGCAAAGAAATTAATCGAAATAATGGTACAAAAGCAAAAATAGTAAGAACCGACGTAACTAAGCGTGTATCTGTATTAAGAGAAAATGGAAAAAGATATGTAGAAGTAAAGTCTGGCTTTGATCAAGACGACGTATCTGCTTTAGTAGGAGCAGCCAAAAAATTAGTGGTAGAAAGTTATAACAGTCAAACTTTAAGTAAATTTGGAATTAATGAAAAACAGATTGTTTATGATTATGGTAACGAATCCAATAACCAAGATTCTTTTAAATCCATGCTAGTAGCTTTTCCGATTTTATTGCTCATTATGTATGTCCTGCTTGTGGTTCAATTTGGATCTTTTATTCAGCCTTTACTAATATTTACGGCAATTCCTTTTAGCTTTTTTGGAGTAGCTGGCGGATTAAAAATTACAAACAACCCTTTAAGTTTTTTTGTTATGGTAGGATTTTTTGCGCTGATTGGTATTGCGGTGAATAACACCATATTACTAACAGATTACGCCAACCAGGCACGCCGTGACGGTAAAGATGTGTATGAATCAATGGCATTGTCGCTAAAAGCAAGATTTAGGCCTTTAGTTACGACTAGTTTAACTAGTGTTTTGGCACTTATACCGCTTGCACTAACTGATCCATTTTGGGAATCGTTAAGCTATACATTAATTTTTGGATTGTTATCTAGCACATTATTAGTAATCATTGCTTTTCCTTATTACTTTTTATTAGGTGAGTGGGCGCGTATAAAAGGCGCAAAGTTATGGAAAAGACAGTTACACGTAATTCCTCAAACTATAGCTGATATTTTAATAGCACCAGTACGTGTTGTAAGATTTTTACTTTGGGTCATTTTTACTTGGCGCAAGTGATACTGCGGTTGTATAATTAAATAACAAAGGTAAAACGCAAATTACGCGTGAATAAAGAGAGGGTATTATAATTATGTCAGAACGTGCCGGACAACGTATTGCAGCGTTTGCTTTAGCGGGAGTATTTTTTTTCAGTTCGGTAGCATTAACAGGTTTTGTTATATGGCAAATAAGAAAGGATAGCCAAACATCTTCAGCCGATACATCGAATAGTGCAACAGATACTAGCGCGATTAAAGCAGCAGATGCAGCAAGAATAAAGCAACAACAAGAACAACCACAAAATACACCACAGGAGGGTAAATTGAAAGGTACTAAATTAGCAGATTTTACGTCACAAGAACAGTTGGTTACAGATTTACAAAAAATTGATCTAGTAGAAGGAACAGGAAACGCTGTTGCTACTGGTGCAAAAGTTACAGTACATTACACTGGTGCATTAGTTAGTAATGGCATTATATTCGAAAGTTCAAAAGACGGCGGCAAGCCAGCATCGTTCCCACTTAGCGGTGTAATTAAAGGATGGCAAGACGGCGTACCAGGTATGAAGGTTGGTGGCAAGCGTCGATTGGTTATTCCATATGCACTAGCATACGGCGAAGCAGGTAGCCCTCCATCAATTCCAGCAAAATCAGATCTAGTATTTGATATCGAACTTATATCTATAGATTAATAATAAACGTTATTAACACAACATATAGTGTATTGAAATTAACTTAAGCACTATATACAATAGAAGCATAAGAATAAATAAAATAAAGGAAACACCATGAAATCTAAAAAAATTACTGTATTTACAACCACTACATGCGCTTATTGTGTTATGGTTAAACGTTTTTTAGATAGTAAGGGTGCAAAATACGAAGTAGTTAACCTTGACGATCAGCCAGAACGACAAGCCGAAGTTCTTGCTAAAAGCGGAGCATTGACTGTGCCAGTTACAATCGTAGAACACGAAGACGAACGCGAAGACGTTGTTATTGGTTACAACTTATCACGTCTAGCCCCGTTGCTTGTTTAAACTGCTTACTATTTTGCTATAGTTTCGCTTGTAAGGAACGTACTTACAGTTCTGAGGGGTATAATAAAAGCATAAATTTTAGCTTCATATTGAATAATTAGTAAGGGATAAAAACAGTGGATGATAAAAAGATACATGAAGTAATTATGATCGGTGCGGGCCCAACCGCATTGGCTGCAGCAGTATATACAGCACGTGAAGACATAGAAACACTTATATTCGAAAAAGGTGTCATAGGTGGCTTAGCTGCAATTACAGACAAGGTAGATAATTATCCAGGTTTTCCTGACGGCATAGAAGGTTTGCAATTGGCAGACAATCTTCGTTTGCAAGCAGAACGTTTTGGAGCTGTTATTGAATTAGGCGAAGTTAGTACAGTAACCAAAGAAAAAGACTTAATAAAACTAGAAACAACTAGCGGCGATATGTATGCAAAGTCAGTATTAATAGCTACAGGAAGCGAATGGGTAAAATTAAATGTACCCGGTGAATCCGAATTTTACGGCAGAGGTGTGCATAACTGTGCCACATGTGACGGAGCATTTTACCGAGACAAAAGGTTGGTAGTTGTAGGAGGAGGCAATTCTGCTGCGCAAGAAGCACTGTTTTTAACTAGATTTTCTAACCACATAGATATACTAATCCGCGGAGACCACTGGAAAGCCAGTGAAGTTCTTATTCACGAAGTAGAAAAAAACGATAAACTACACGTACACTTTAACGTGTCCGTAGATGAAATAGTTGGAACAGATGGCAAAGTTTCAAAAGTTGTCGGCAAAGATTCAGTAACTGGCAAACTTAAAGATTATGTAACAGATGGTGTTTTTGTGTTTGTTGGACTAAAACCCGTAACTTATTTCTTAAAAAATACAGGTGTCGAACTTGATAAAGCTGGATTTATTAAAACAAATCTTAAATTAGAAACAGCGGTTAAGGGAATTTTTGCAGCTGGTGATGTTAGAAGCGGTGCAACTATGCAAATAGCAAGTGCAGTTGGCGAAGGTGCTTCAGCGGCACTAAGTATCAGAGAATTTCTTGAAGCTAAATAAATCATAAATAACGTTGTAATTAAATACAAAATTTAGGTATACTTAATTGAAAGTAAGCATAATAAGTAATTACAGGATATATATGAAAAAAGTTTCTAAAAAAGTATCAAAGAAAATTTCTAAATATAAAATTATTATTATTGCTGTATCTTTATTAGTTATTGCAGTAATTGGCATAGTTATATTTAAAGCAAATCAAAAAGACAGTAAAGTTGTAGTTGATACTAATAAGATAGAACCATTTAATGCTAACGTTAAAGTTAGTATAAAGGGATTTAATTATGTGCCCCTAAGTATAACTATTAAAAAAGGCGACACTGTTACCTGGACAAACGACGATAAAGTAGCTAATAACGTAGCAACTGTAGGAATAAACCCAGCGTATTTTGACAGTGGTTCTATAGCAGTCGGCAAGACATACACCCATACTTTTACTGCTACAGGAACGTACAGATATATTTGCAGCTACCATACTTCTATGAAGGCAAACATAATTGTAATAGATTAATTACTACTTTATTTAGGAAATATTTCTCTGTATAGATCAGGCCTATTTGTGCAGAGCATAATGTCCAAAAATAATGTTTGAGCCCACCACTGCCAAAATTTATGATCTATTGTGTATACCATTATCTGTTTTTTGTAATATTTACATAAAAAATAAGGTAAAGGGCCAAGCCACCATTTATTAAGACTAATTCCACTAAAATTTTTATCTCTTGCTAGTTCGATTGCTCTTATAGGACCAGCCTGATACTTTTGTGCAATCAGAGTAATTGCATTAGGGAATGATTTTTTTAGCTTAACTAGCGCTTCTTCATGGGGACTAGTAAAACCTACGCTACTAGATACACCGTGACTTTGTAAAAAAAGTATAAGGTCGTCTATGTCTGCGGCGCATTTTACGTCAAACATAAAAGCGTGTTCGTGATCGTCCTGTTTTAATAAATCTTCTAATTTTAATAATTTTGGAATTTGTTTTTTTAGCTCTGCATACGTCTCTGGTCGTCTTGATCCGCTATATGTTTGTTTTATATCACCATGATGCATTATAAAAACATTATCAGCAGTACAATGAATGTCTACTTCTATGTAAACAGGTTGATATTTTTTGGCTTCGTTAATAGAATCACTACTGTTTTCGTATGCTAATCCTGAAGCGCCTCTATGAGAAACTAATGACATATTGTTATAGTATATATAAGCTTTTAAAAAGGAGATAGTAAATGTTATCAATTGGACATGGAAACGATGCACCAGAAGTAGTTAACGTGTTAATAGAAATCCGTCGTGGACAGGGTAAAAACAAGTACGAATTTGATAAAGAATCAGGAATGATTGTATTAGACAGAGTAAATGCCACACAAATGACTTATCCTGCTGACTATGGATTTATTCCTAATACATTGTGCGATGACGGCGATCCACTAGATGCACTATTGGTAATTGACGAATCTGTACCCCAAGGCGTTGTTGTCCCTAGTAGACCAATTGGTGTATTTTATATGATCGATGACGGCGAAGGTGACGAAAAATTAGTATGTGTTGCTGCTGACGACGTTACAATGTCACACATCAAAGAAATAGATGACTTGGGCCCTCAGTTTAAAAAACAAGTTGAACATTTTTATACTCATTACAAAGACTGGAAAAAGGATTGGACCGGTGTTAAGTTTGAACATAAGGGCTGGGGCGACGCAGCTGCAGCAAAAAAAGTAATCGAAACATCTATCGCTAGCGCTTCAAAATAAATTATGAACACTACAATAATCCAAAAAGCCATTGTTAAAAATAATGATGGCAATTTGTTGATATTGCGCCGAAGTAGTAAAGACACTCGTAGGCCACTTGAATGGGATCTTCCTGGCGGATTATTTGAATACGGCGAAGAAATGTTGTTTGGTGTAGAACGAGAAATTAAAGAAGAAACAGGTCTTGAAGTTACTGGCACAAAAGCAGTGTATTCAAAAACTGAACATCGTATTTGGGAAAATGGTGAAGCTAATGCAGTATTTTTGTTTTATTTAGCAGACGCAGTTAAAGGTAATGTTGTGTTAAGCAACGAACACGATTTGTATAAATGGGTTACCCTAAGCGACGCAATTGATTTAATTAAATATGACTTACATAAAGAACTACTGAAATATGTTCAGACTTACAAGTTATTAAAATAAACCATAAGCGTTGCGCAGAGTGGTAATTTTCTGTATTCTAAAATAAGTACAATATTCTATTTAAGTGGGGGAAAAATGAAAACTAAAGTAGCAATTAATGGTTTTGGACGAATTGGTCGCATGGCCTTTAGAATAATGGCAGAACGATCTGACGTAGAAGTAGTAGGCATTAACGATTTAACAGATACTAAAACACTGGCTCATTTGTTAAAACATGATACTAACTACGGGCAATTTAGTCATAAGGTCGAGTTCGACGAAACATCATTAATAGTCGACGGAGTTCATGTACCTGTATATGCCGAAAAAGATCCAGCTTTACTGCCCTGGGGTAATTTGCAGGTAGATGTAGTAATTGAATCAACTGGACGTTTTGTTACTACCGAAGCAGCTAGCGCGCACTTGCAAGCAGGTGCTAAAAAAGTCGTTCTAAGTGCACCAGCAAAAGACGATGGAATTACAAAAACACTTGTTATTGGTGCAAACGAAGACGAACTTAAAGACGCCGGTGACGTTATAAGCAACGCTAGCTGTACTACTAACAGCATTGCAGCCGTAATGGATATTATGGAACGTGAATTTGGTATAGAAAAAGCCATGCTAACAACAGTTCATAGCTACACTGCAAGCCAAGATTTGCAAGACGGCCCAGGCAAGGACCTACGCGAAGCAAGAGCCGCAGCAGAAAATATCGTGCCTACAACTACAGGTGCAGCAATTGCTGTTGCACTTACAATACCGAGCTTAAAAGGCAAATTTGACGGTCTAAGCGTTCGAGTTCCTACTAGTGTTGTTAGTTTAAGTGACGTAACAATGTTATTAAAGCGCGACACAACCAAAGAAGAAATTAACGATATATTTAAAAAAGTTGCGGCAGAACCATATTATCAGGGAATATTAGACGTTTCTAATGAACCACTTGTGAGTCGTGATTACGTAGGAAACAGCCATTCAGGCACTGTCGACTTATTGTTGACTAATGTTGTTGCTGGTAACTTAGTAAAAGTGGTCGTATGGTACGACAACGAATGGGGTTACAGTAACCGTTTAGTAGAAATGGTTGCAGATGTCGGAAAAACGCTACACGCTTAGTAATCAGTTAGGAAGCAATCTTGATAGTTTTTGTAGGATCTGATCATAACGGATTCGCCCTAAAGGCGGTAGTATTAAAGTACTTAAAAAACCGAAACGTAAATGCATTAGATATTGGGGACAATAAACTAGATCCAGACGACGATTTTCCTATATTTGCTAGCAGGGCTGTTAGCGCTATTAAAACTAGCGACGATAAAGATCCCAGAGCGATATTAATCTGCGGTAGTGGACAAGGGATGATGATGGCTGCAAATAGATTTAAGGGTATACGTGCAGGACTCGGTTGGAACGTAAAAGCGGCAATAGATATCCGTAACGACGAAGACAGTAACGTGCTAGCGCTACCGTCTGAATTATTACAAAATAATCAGGATTTAGCGTGTGACATTATAGATGCATTTTTAAATACACCGTTCGCTGCAGCAACCCGCTATAAGCGAAGAAACAGAGAATTAGATGAACTATAAAATTTGTCCAACAGTTACGGCTTATAGTATTGAAGAATATAAAAAACAGATACATTTAATCACTGCTTTTGCCGATCGTATTCACATTGACTTTATGGACGGACAATTGGCGCCAACAGTGTCGCAATCGGTGCACGAATCGTGGTGGCCTAAAAAGGTAAAAGCTGACATTCATTTGATGTACAAATATCCCATGAAAGTTTTAGATGATATTATGAATCATCATCCAAATTTAGTAATAGTTCATTCCGAAGCAGACCATGTTAGTAGTTTTGTCCACGAACTACACGAACATCGAACAAAAGTAGGTATAGCCTTAATGCAGGATACGTCCATTGATAAACTCAACCATTTTATTAAAGTCATAGATCACGTATTGGTTTTTTCTGGTAAATTGGGTCATCACGGTGGAACTGCAGATTTAGAATTATTAAAAAAAGTTAGGTCTATTAAGTCACTAAATCCAGACATTGAAATTGGTTGGGATGGTGGAATAAATGACACTAATATTATTTTGCTTAAAGACGCAGGAGTTAATGTATTTAATGTTGGTGGTTTTATACATTCAAGCAGTAACCCAGAAGACGCTTACCGTAAACTAAAAGAACTGATACAATAAGCTTAATTATTATGGCCAAAAATTATACCTTTAAAAAAAGAACAATTGAAGATTTAGAGCTTATAGCAACTAAAATTCGTGAAGATATTATTAAAAGCTTAGAAAAAGCCGGTTCTGGGCATAGTGCTGGACCTCTTGGCTTAGCCGATATTTTTACTGCTCTTTATTTTGACATCATGAAACACGATCCAAAAGACCCAACATGGGATCAGCGAGATATTTTTATTTTAAGCAACGGACACTGTGCGCCAGTTCTTTATACTACGCTTGCACATGCAGGATATTTTGAAATTGCAGAACTTAGTACACTCAGAAAATTTGGAAGTCGACTTCAGGGGCATCCAGAACGCGAACGATTACCAGGTATAGAAACAACTAGTGGACCATTAGGATGCGGCCTGTCACAGGCAGCTGGAATGGCTTTAGCGATGAAAATTAACAAAGATTATCACCGTTGGATATATTGCACGCTGGGTGATGGCGAACAAAACGAAGGCAACGTGTGGGAAGCTGCAATGCTTATAGCAAAATATAATTTACATAATGTGATAGCTATAACCGACAGAAACAATATACAAATCGACGGAACAACCGAACATGTAATGCCACTAGAAGATTTACGCGCAAAATGGGAAAGTTTTGGCTGGCACGTTATTGATATTAACGGTAACGATATAGATTCTATAATTGACGCTACTGCAATGGCTAGAAGTATTGTAGAAAAACCAGTTATGATTTTAGCTCATACTATCCCCGGAAAAGGCGTAGATTTTATGGAAGGTGATTACCATTGGCATGGTATACCGGTAGGTATAGAAGACGTCGCAGGCGCTCCTCCTAAAAATGAACAAGCTAAATCGGCTCTGCATCAATTACGAACACTCGAAGGCAAAATTAGGAGCGAACATGAGTAATCTACATTTAGTTGACTTAACATCAGGCGAATTAAAAATGGAACCTATTCGTAAAGGATTCGGAAGAGGTTTGCTAGAAGCAGGAAAAATTAACGACCAAGTTGTTGCACTGTGTGCAGACTTAACGGGGTCAACTCAAATAAGTCTATTTGCCGAAGCTTTTCCTGAACGATTCATAGAAGTAGGAGTAGCAGAACAAAACCTTGTTACTGTAGCCGCAGGATTAGCTGCAATGGGCAAGATTCCCTTTACAAGTAGCTATGCAGCATTTAGCCCAGGACGAAATTGGGAACAGTTTAAAACTACAGCATGCATAAATAACCAACCAGTTAAAATAGTTGGATCTCACGCTGGTTTATATACAGGTCCAGATGGAGCAACTCACCAAATGTTAGAAGATATTGCATTAATGAGGTGTCTTCCAAATAACGTAGTTGTTGTTCCCTGTGACAGTGTAGAAGCAGAAAAAGCAACATTAGCCTTAGCTGCAGATAAAAGACCAGGCTATATTCGATTAGCAAGAGACAGTTCGGCAGTATTAACAACAGATAAAACACCGTTCGAAATAGGCAAAGCGCAGGTATTTAGCGAAGGAAGTGACGTAACGATAGTGGCTTGCGGCACAATGGTATACCAGGCTTTACAGGCGGCAGAACAACTATTTTTGGACGGAATTGACGCAGAAGTAATTAACATGTCTACAATTAAGCCCTTTGATGCAGTTACATTAATACAAAGCGCTCGCAAAACGGGTGCCGTAATAACAGTTGAAGAAGCTCAGATTAACGGCGGTCTTGGTTCGGCCGTAGCCGAAGCATTAGGCGAAGAATTTCCTGTACCACTTAAACGCATGGGCGTAAAAGATCGTTTTGGCGAAAGCGGCACAGCAGATGAGTTATTGAACCACTTTGGGCTTACTAGCGCACACATCGCTATTCAAGCTCATGCAATAGTAAAAAATAAATAACTTGCTAGCGTAACCATAAGCAGGTACACTTTAAGATATAGTAATGGTGGGAATAATTTAAGTGGCTTTATCTTTAAAACAAATCAGAGAAAACTGCTATAAAGCGCGTGAACTAATGGCGCGTGCCAGAACAGAAAAATTTGCTGTTGGTGCATTTAACTTAGACAATCAAGAAACTCTTAAGGCTGTTGTAAAAGCAGCTAAGGCTAAAAACGCCCCAGTTTTAGTAGAGGTTAGTAAGGGTGAAGTAGATGCACTTGGACTAGATAACGTCCGTGATATGGTGGACAACTACAAGCAGGAATACGGTGTAGAAATGTACATTAACCTGGATCATAGTCCTAGCGTTGCCGATGCTATAGATGGCATAGAAGCAGGATTTGAATTTATACATATAGATATATCACAAGCAAATCACAACGCTTCAGAACAAGAAATCATCGAATCAACAAAGCAAGTTGTAGAATGGGCAAAATTAACCGGCGCACTTGTAGAGAGTGAGCCTCACTATTTTGGCGGAAGTAGTAATGTTCATAATGAAGAAATTGACTACGACGAAATTAAAAAAACTTTTAGCACACCAGCAGACAGCAAGACATTTGTAGAAGCAACAGGAATAGATACTTACGCTGCAGCAATTGGTAATTTGCACGGCACATACCCTACACCTAAAGTACTAGACATCGAACTACTTAAAACAATTCGTAACTCGATCGACTGTAACATAAGTTTGCACGGTGGTAGCGGAACTCCAGGACATTATTTTATAGAAGCAGTAAAAGTTGGTGTTCAAAAAATTAACATCAATAGTGATATGCGAAAAGCATACAGAGACACTCTTGTTAAAGTATTAGACGACAATAAATCTGAATATGCAGTAGTAAAACTTATGGGACTGGTAGAAGACGCTGTGCAAGAAGTAGTAGAATCCAAAATTGAATTGTTTAACAGTGCTGGAAAGGCAAAAATTTAACATGACTGAGCATAAAGTAGACGTGCTAGCAATTGGCGATGTAGTAACAGACGCTTTTATAAAGCTGTTAGACGACCAAGCGACAACCTATAAAGACGAGCACGGTAATAAAATCCTGGCTATGCCATATGGTATGAAAGTACCTTTTGACCATGCCGAGGTAATCGAAGCAGTGGGCAACGCAGCTAACGCAGCTGTTAGTTTTGCAAAACTCGGATTAAATGCAGGTTTGGTATCTAACGTTGGGTCTGATTCTTGGGGAAGAGACATTATTAACGCACTTCATACAAAAAATGTAGACAGTAGATTTGTACATGTTAACAAAGATAAAGTTTCTAATTATCATTATGTTTTATGGTACAAAGACGAACGTACAATACTTATAAAGCACGAAGAATACGAATATAACTGGCCAAGATTCAGGGCTAATGACATTCCTAAATGGGTTTACTTTAGTAGTATTAGTAAAAATGCATTACCTTACCATGACGAAGTCGTTGAATGGTTAAATGATCATCCTGACGTTAAGTTAGCTTTTCAGCCAGGAACATTCCAAATAGAAGCTGGCGTCGAACGACTTAAAGACTTGTACGCAAAAACAGAAGTATTAGTTCTTAATAGAGAAGAAGCTGTTATTGTTACAGGCGGAAGTTACGATGATATTCATGATTTAATGAACAGAATGCATGCTTATGGACCAAAGATTGTAGTTATTACAGACGGTCCTGATGGGGCATATGCAAGCGACGGCGAAAACAGATTTAAGATACCTAATTATCCAGATCCAGCACCTCCTGTAGAACGTACTGGAGCAGGAGACAGCTTTGCAAGTGCGTTAGTTGCGGCCTTAGCTAAGGGTGCAACCCTAGAAGCAGCACTGCTTTGGGCACCGATTAATTCTATGAACGTAGTACAGCACGTAGGTGCTCAGGCTGGTTTATTAACTTCCGATGAAATAGATTACTACTTACGAAACGCACCCGACTGGTATCATCCAGAACGTTTCTAGTGTAACTTAGATTCCTAGTCTGATTTTAGAATAATGAACGTCTTTTTTGTAATGTTTAAGATCGTTTAAACCCAAGCCTGTACTTAAACTAATAATAGATACACCAATTGCTCTACCGGCTGCTGTTTTAGCGAGTGGTGATGTTAATACACCTAGACCTATGCTTTGCCATTTGGTTTTATTTTTACCTCTTTTTGTAGCATGTGTAGAAATATTATGCTTAGCTGCTTCAAATCTTTCGTGTGTTTTTATACCGTCTCTGGCCAATACTATACCAAGATTCGCGGTTAACATTTTTACTGTTCCATGGTTACCGTTATTTTTAGCTCTTTTTATTAAAGCAGCCATAACTACGTAAAAATACGCCTTATCTATTCTTTCGTCTAACTGTGGCCTGTCTTTAATGTCATAAGTATTAAGAATTTGCCATTCTTCCTTATTAGGATGGTTTGCTTTGTTTTTAAGCGATCGGTTTTCTGTTAGTAAAACACTACTAGCTAATTTTACGGCTTTGTCTTTTAAATGACCGTCAATATAATCTAGCGAGCTTGCAAAAGTATGCATGCCAAATTCTACCCAATTTGGTTCAGAGTTAAGTAAAACGTGTCCGGCAACAACTCCGCCTAAAACGCCGTGCATAATTGTAGAAGCGTCAGACGCACCTGCATGTAATACTGCTTCATTAATTGTATTGTGTTCCGTAAGTGTTAATCGTGACTCATTCATTTACCTAAGAATAACAGTGGTAGAACATAGTATGCAAGCACTAGCTTTACCATTAACGTCATTCTGTGTTACGGTATATGTGAAACGAGGTGGGCAGTGACAAAGTATCTATCTAAAATATTGCAGATTAACGAAGCGGTTTTTAGTAACCGTATTAGTAAATTAGAACAAGCAACACTTCAAACTGGCGTGGATATTCGTCTTACTAATGACATACGCATAGGTGTTAATCAAAAACTTCACGAACTTGGCCTTGATCCTAATGATACGACTGCCGAAGAATTGTATAATGCACTAAAACTTAGAGTTTTAGAAGACGAAAATAAATTAAAAAAAGTATTGGGAATTAAAGAATCTGCAGGTTCTGTAGAAATATTAACTTCTATATCTGAACAATTGCGTCCTTTTGCTAAAGACCAAGAAGTATGGTCCATTAAAAAATCTGCTTTAAAAAAGATGCTGTTAACCACAAAAATGACCAAGACCTTAAAAATACTTCATTACAGAAGCGAATTATCTTTATTAAAACGTGAATCAGTTTTGGAATTATATTCTATAGCAATGCTAGTAGAAGGCGAATCTTTTAGGCATAAAATATTACATGCAATGAAAAAAATGAGTCCCTCTGATTTTGAACAAAGACCGGTTGAATTAATCTGTTTTGATAAAAAAAGATGGGACGTAATATCTGGTGCTATGAAAAAGCATACTAGCCCCGTGTATTCTATGCCAGAAATAAATACACTTATAGTTTTGCCGGTTACTATTACTAATACAAAAGGATTAGCTATATTGTCGATGTCGTTAATTTTAAAAGAACTAAGACACATTAAACAGCATTCGGCTTACATAAAGCTTAGAACATTAGACCCCAATCTTCATATACACGTACAAACTATTGCTCAACAAGGTCAAATTCCCGTATTTACTATGCACAGTCAACAAATTTATTGGCATCACATGCACCGGTTAATTGG